>NZ_JBEXVF010000089.1:0-36513 GCF_040629235.1 Amycolatopsis sp. NPDC005961
CGCCCGGTGAGCCGCGGGTGCGCGCCGAGCAGACCGTCCACAGTGGTCGTCAGCGTCGCCGACGAGTCGTACCGCGGGAGGTCGCACAGCTCGATCGCGACGGCCTCGGGCAGCTCGTCGGCCGGCAGCCCGACCGAGTCCACAAAGGACCGCAGCCACGCGTCGGCGAGCTGGTACCGGTCCGCCAGGTCGTCGAGCGAACCCAGGTCTTCGGCGAAGCTGCGCCGGTCGAGCCGGAACTTGTCCAGCACCGCCCGCGCGCCACCGCTGGTGACGAACCCGGCCGGGGCGATCGCGAGCTCCTCGACCAGGTACTCCCCGGCGAACTCGGCGTCGAGCGCGAGCCCGTCGGTGAACGCCGTGATGGCGTCCCCGAGTTCCCGCGCCAGCTCGTCGATCGCCCGGGTGGGGCCGAACGCCTCCCGCACCCGCGCGAGCGACGCGGCCCGTGTCGTCCACGCGCCCTTGGCCCGTTCGTCGGCGCCGAAGGCCCAGAACAGCTGAGCGGCCGCACGGGCCGCGGGCGGGTAGCGCAACAGGCCGGCGGCGGACCGCAGGCGCAGCAGGGCCGCCAGGATCGCGGCGGCGTCGTGGTCGTGCACCCCGCGCGCGTAGCCCTCGTCGTACCGCTCCCCCGCCACGCTCCGCACGACTTCCAGGAGGTCGGCTTCGACCAGCTCGGCCGCCGGTCGTTCGGCGAGGATCGACGTCGCGAGGTACTCGGCCCGGTAGACCTCCGGCGACTCCGAGACCAGCAGCTGGTCCCAGTACGGCCGGGTCGCCTCGAAGGAGGAGTCCCGCACCGGCGCCCGGTAGTCGGTGCCGGTGATCGCGAACTTCATCGTGCCTTCGTGCGGCACCAGTGTCAGGTCGATGTCCTGGGTGTTGACGGCGAAGGTGTGGCGGCCGAGGCGGATCGTCTCGCCGCCCTCGCCATAGAGGTCCAGCCGGTCGCGCAGGGCCCGGCCGGCCTCCTGGCGGGCGGCCTTCACGCGGCCTTCGAGCTCTTCGGCGCGGACCTGGTCGCCGAGCGCACGCAGGTCTTCGACGACGCTGCGCAGCTTCGAGACCATCGGATCGGCCGCGAAGTAGGTGTTGATCTCGTCGACCGAGCCGAGCGAACCGACCCGGCGCGTCACGCTGCCGAGGATGCGCCCGGCCGATTCGACCAGCCGGTCCGCCCGCCGCGCCCGCTCGTCGAGCAGTGCCTGCTTGCGCGAGGAGAACGCCTCGTAGACGTCGGTGCGCTTTTCCCCGAGCGAAGTCAGGAAGTCGTCGAACTCCCCGAACCGCGATTCGAGGTTCTCCAGCTGCAGCAGCAGCCGGCCCAGCTGCTCGTCGCAGCGCTCCGGGGTGTCCGCGACCGCGAGCCCGCCCGTGATGGCCTGTGCGAGCAGCGCGAACTCGGCCGCGAACTCCGCCCGGCCCTCGGTCTCCAGGAGTTCCTTGCGGCGCGCGTCGAGCGTGGCCCTGGCCCGGTTGACCGCGCCGATCACCTCGCCGACGCGCTCCAGGATCTTCGTCCGGACGACGGCGTCGGCGATGTCCAGCCCGCCCACGACGTCGGTGAGCACCTCCAGGCCGGCGGACTGCTCGTCGAGCTGTTCGGCGACCGGGACGGCCTCGGCGACGGTCTTGATCGCGCCCGCCGCCGCGATGAGCCCGTCGACTTCGGCGTGGTAGCCGGTGAACGCCTCCTCGCCCTGCAGGAACCGAACGGCCCGCTGCGCGGCCTCGGAGAACTCCGCGTCCAGCCCGGCGATCAGCTCGTCCACGCGGGCGGTGTCGGCGTACCGCAGCTCCCGCACGGTGACCAGGCGCCCGCGCGCCCGGTGCATCTCGGCCAGGCGCCGCACCCACGCGTCCGCCGCGTTGAGCGCCTCACCCCGCACCCGCCGCACGAGCGACGCGGTCTCGGCCGCCGCGGTGTCGACGGCCTCGGCCGCCTGCGCGGTCAGCGAGGTGACCGTCTCGAACTCGTCCAGCACCTGCTCGGCGGTGACGCGGACGTCGGACAGCGGCGAGCGCAGGTCACCCAGCTCGGTCTCGCCGAGCCAGTGGTAGTGGTCGAAGACCCGGGCGCACGCGGTGATCAGCGCCTCGAACACCGCCGCCGAGGGCGCCATGTCCCCGATCATCCTGGTGATCGACAGGCAGTCCGAGATCCCGCGGACGAGGTCGGCGTTCCCGACCCGCTCCAGCGGCCCGGTGCCGGCCGGCTGCGACGCGGCGTAGGTGTCCGACTGGAACGGCGTCCGCCACACCTGCATCGGGTGCACGCGGCTCGGTTCGTCGGACAGCGCGCGGAACAGGATCATCGTGCCGTCGTCGAACAGCGAGTACCCGTGGCACGGGATCGGGTTGGCGACCTCCTTGCGGATCACGTTGTACGGCAGGAGGAGCGAGCGGCCCTCGGCCCGCGCGTGGAAGACGTACAGCACGTCCTCGCCGTTGGGCGAGCGGATCACGCGCTCGAACTCGAGACCGTCCACAGTGGTGTCGAACGTCTTGCTGACGCCGGTGTCGAGGTAGTAGCCGCCGGGGAAGATGATGCCGTGTTCCTCGGGGAGCCGCTGGCACGCCTGCCCGATGCCGTCGAGCCGCACGACGTCCTGGGTGCGCGTGTTGAAGACCAGGTAGCGGTAGGTGGTTTCCTTGTACGGCAGCATGCGCAGCAGGATCAGCGGACCGATCCGGGCGTAGGACACCTCGGCGTCGGCGAGGCTCTGCAACGGCTCGTCGACCGGCTCGGCGTAGACGCCGGCGCCGGTCTCGGTGTTGTTCTCGACCTTGACCGTCAGGTTGCCGCCGACGGTTTCGACGAACACCTCGTCCTCGATCGAGATGTGCGGGTGCCGGCCGAGGACGTGGTCCTCGCGCGTGGTCTCGACCCACTCGAAGTCGTGCGACGGTGGGAAGACGTGGTCGCGCTCACCGCGGTTGTCCAGGTAGGACACCGCGCCGTCGGGCGCGATGCCCCACCGCAGCACCCGGATGTCTTCGGTGCGCGGGCCGATCTGGAACACCGCGAGCAGCTTCCCGTCCAGCCGACGCAGCTGCAGCAGCTTCGCCTGGCGGTAGTACCGGTACAGCTCGCCGAAGTCCCGCCCGAACTGCTCGTCCCGCAGCAGCTCGGGCAGGTCCTGCGCGCTCACGTCGTCGAACCGGAACGCGCTCTCGTCATGGCTGAAGCGCTGCAACGAGAACACGTCGTCGATCGCCGTCTCGGGCTTCAGTCCGATGAAGACGTTGTAGCCGAACAACATCCGGCCGTCGACCGCGACGATGTCCCGGGGCACGCAGTTGTTGGCGGTGCGGATGCGTTCGGTGCCGACCAGCGCGAGCTGCGCGCTGCCGAAGACCTCGAGCCGCCGCGCGTTGAGCTCGTCCGCGCGTTTCGCCAGCTCGGCGGCCTGGGCGGCCAGCCGGACGCGGAGCACGTCATACGTGCCCGCGTCCAGCTCCGTTTCGGCCGCCGTCACTGCTTCGCGGCGACGACGGTGGCGACCGACGTCTCGGCGAGGCCGAGCTGCTGCGCCGTGGTCATCAGCTCACGGAGCTTGTCGCTGTCCGGCCCGCCGGCCTGCAGCTGCTTCGCCAGGAAAGCCGACAGCGTCAGGTTCTTCACGTCTTCGGTGCTCACCGCGCCGATCAGCTTGGCGAGGTCGTCGGTGAAGCTGGCCGACCCGTCGAGGTAGGGCCGCGCGAGCGACTGGACGACGTCGGAGTGCTGCACGAAGCCGTCGACGCTCTTGCCGAGGCCGATCGAGCCGACGATCCGGTCGAAGAACATGGTCTCGCCGCCGACGATGTCGATGTCGGCCTTCTCCAGCCCGACGCTGAGCACCGTCGCCTGCGCTTCGGCGACGTCACGCTGCACGTCGAGCGCGGCCAGCCGGATCTCCTTCTCCGCTTCCAGCCGCAGCCGGTACTCCTCGTGCTCGCGGCTCGCGCTGTCGAGGGCAGCCAAGGCGGCGGCCTTCTCGGTGAGCCCCTCGGCCTCGCCCTTCAGCTTGTCGCGCAGTGCCTCGGCGACCACGGTCGCCTTCTCGCGTTCGACGATCGCCTCGGCGCGGCCGACCTTCTCCAGCGCGACCGCGTCACGCTCCCGGACCTGCGCGGCGGCGAGACCCGCGGCGGCCTCTTCGGCCTGGATGCCTTCGGCGAGCCGGATCTTGGCCCGCGTCTCCAGCTCGGCGGCCTGCTGGCGCGCCTCGGCGAGGGTCAGCTCCTCGCGCGCCTTGTGCTTGGCGGCCTGCTCCGACGCCTCGGCGGCCTTGATGCCCTTGACCAGGTTCTCCTGCGCTTCGGCTTCGGCGCGGATCACGATGGCCTCGCGGGTGCGCTGGGCCTCTTCGACCACGCGCAGCTTCTTGATGTTCTCTTCCTGCTCCGCGACGGTCTTCTCGACGGCGATCCGTTCGCGGATCACCTCGGCGATCGACCGCTTCTCCGTTTCGAGTTCCTTGTCCTTCGAGATCCGGGAAAGCTCGGTCTCGCGCTCGCGGCCGATCACTTCGAGCAGGCGGTCCTTTTCGATCCGCTCGGACTCGATGGCGATGACGCGTTCGCGGTTCTTGCCGGCGACCTCGATTTCCCGCTGCTGGTTCTGCTGCTGGATGCCGAGCTGCTCGTCGGTGCGCAGCTGCGCGGCCTGCGACTTGAGCCGTTCCTCGGCCTGCACCTTGAGGGTTTCCGCTTCTTCGCGCGCCCGCATGGTCTCGACTTCGCGGCGCTGCTTGATCTCCGCGTCGGCCTGGCGCCGCTCCAGCTCGAGGATCGCCTCGCGGGCGTCCACGTTCTGGCGCGTGATTTCTTTCTCTTCGTGGCGGCGGAACTCGTTGGTGCGCACGTGCTCGATCGCCGTCAGCTCGGTGATCTTGCGGATACCCTGCGCGTCCAGGATGTTCGCCGAGTCGAGCGACGTCATCGGCGTCTGCTCGAGGTAGTCGATCGCCGCGTCCTCGAGGCTGTACCCGTTCAGGTCGGTGCCGATGACGCGGATGATCTGGTCGCGGAACTCGTTGCGCTTGGTGTAGAGGTCGACGAAGTCGAGCTGCTTGCCGACGGTCTTCAACGCCTCGGAGAACTTCGCGCTGAACAGCTCCTGCAGGGTTCCCTGGTCGCTCGCGCGTTCGGTGCCGATCGCCTGCGCGACCTTCACCACGTCCTCGGCCGTCTTGTTGACCCGCACGAAGAACGAAATCCGGATGTCGGCGCGGATGTTGTCCCGGCAGATCAGGCCTTCCCGGCCGGTGCGCTCGATGTCGATCGTCTTCACCGAGATGTCCATGACCTCGGACTTGTGCAGCACGGGCAGCACGACGGCGCCGGTGAAGGTGACGTCGACCTTGCGCACCTTGGAGATGATCAGCGCCTTGCCCTGCGGCACCTTCCGGAACAGCCGGCTCACGACGAACAACAGCACCAGAAGGATCAGCACCACGACGGCGATCAACACGCCGGCACCCAGGCCGATGGCATCCATGCGTCAGTCCTTTTCTGCTTCGAGTTCCAGGGGGCTGACCCAGAAGAACTCACCCGCGCTGTCGTAGTCGTAGATGACCACGCGGCTGCCCAGCCCGAGGTTGCCTTCCCCGGCGAGCCGGACGGAGATGATCGCCGACGCCCCATCGGCGGCGGCCACTTCGGCCTGCCCGAAGTCCTCGGTGACGGTCGAGGTCCGCACCACGGCGACCCGGCCGACGAAGTCCTGCCGGCTCGGCACGACCCCGGCGAAGACGCGCCGCAACGGCACGACGACCAGCCGGGTCCCGAGCGCCCCGAGCACGAGAGCGGCCAGCAGAACCGCCACCCCCAGCCCGACTCGCAGGGGTGTGCCGAGGCCGTCGATGAGAACGGTCCCGACGAGACTGAGGAACCAGCTGAAGGCGACGAGCAGCGACAGCGAGATGGGCAGCGGAACCCCGCCGAAGAACCCGATGTCACCGTCTTCGATGTCGAGGACGCCGAGCAGGGCCAGCCCCCAGTAGCCGATCACGACGATCAGCAGGAAGCTGAAGAGCACGGCGGGAAAAGCCAAAGCCGCGGTGACGAACCCGCTCATCCGACGTCGTTTCCTTCCCCCAAGGAAGGGCCCGGCACTCCGGGGCCCTGGCCAGCGACTATAACCGGCAGGCGAGGGCGGGGAAGAACATTTCGGACACGAACCGGTCACACCGGTGACTGCCTCGCCGGGACTCGTCGACGTTCCCGGCGCGGTGGACGCGGCGCACGGGCTCCCCTGCCGGTCCCACCTTCCGCCGGCCCGAAAACCGGCAGCCGGACGGATTCCCGGCTGCCGGTTTTCGGTTTCCCCGGAATCAGGGGGTGTAGATCTCCTTGACCGTGGCGATCCGGTCGTCACCGTTCACGCTGATCTGCGCGAGCGTCGAATTGCCGTCCTTCAGCTTCTGGAGCAACTGGTCCTGGCCGCACGGCCCGTTGCCGTAACCCTGGCCGTCGATGGTGACCGATTCGCCGGGGCACAGGGTGGCCGCGCTGAGCACCTTGCCGCCCTCCTGCAGCGGAAGCCGGTAGGTCTTGCCGTCGAGCGGCACGTAGTGGCTGTTGTCCGGACCGCCGTCCTGGCGGGTGACCAGCTGGAAGCGGACCATCCGCACCCCGGCGTCGTACCCGGTGAACTGCACTGCCTGGGTGGTGTTCGGGAACAGGCGGACCTGCCGGACAGGGGTCTTGCCGGCGCCGGTCGAGGGCCTGGTCTCCAGCTGCAGGGAGCTGTCGGGCACGCCACAGACCACCGCACCCTGGCTGCCCGCGGACCCCGCCTGACGGGCGCAGGTCCACTTCCCCTCGACGTCGAGGACCCGCTCGCCCGGGCCTTCGGCTTGCGGCAGCTTCCGGTAGTACTCGGTGATCACGGTGAACGCCTCGGTGCAGCCCGGCGTGGTGCCGTCGGTGGCGGCCACCGCGATCAGGTCCATCTTCGGCCGTCCCGATGCGCCGACCTGGCCGCCGTACTGGCTGCAGTTGACGTCGCCGTTCGGCGCGGTGCCGGAACCTCCGGTGGCCGCCCCCTGGCCGCCGCCTTCCGGCACCTGCTCCACGGCCGCCGCCTCGTTTTTCGCCGGAGAACCGGTGCCCGCGACATTGTTCCCGCTGCACGCGGAAAGCAGAGCGGTGGTGGCGAATGCCCCGGCAACCATGACCGTTTTGATGGTCTTCTTCGCGGTGAATTCCATCGCGGCGCCCCTCTCGCAGCTTTGTTGAAGCTTTGTCTCCGAAGACGCCGGAAACTGAATCACGTTGCTCCCGGAGGCCGGCAGAGCGCGGGGTTGCCCGAAAGTACGACTGTGGGGTTCCTATGGGCAGTACTCGGCCGCCTTCGCAACCTGGATGCCACCCACTGAACATCCGCCGCCAAAGCGACCGCTCAGTCTGTGACCGGCGTCTCAGGCTGGGAAGCGCCCAGCATCCGGAGCACGAGACCGCCGTACTCCTTGCCGAGCGCGGTCGGCGTCTGGCGGGCGCGCTCCGTGTACCAGCGGGCCACGTCGACGCCCAGCGACAGCACCGCGCGGGCCGAGATGTGCGCGTCGGAGACGGTGAAGACGCCGCTCTCGGCGCCCGCGGTGATCACGTCGCGCACGATTCGCTCGATGCGGCGCCGGAGCTCGGCGACCACCTCGAATTCCTTCTCGGGCAGGGCCTGCAGTTCGTACTGCACGACCCGGGCGACGGTGTGGCGGCGCGCGTGCCAGGCGACGAAGTCCTCGACGATCAGCCGGATCCGTTCGACGGGATCGGACTCCTTCGCGACGACGTTCTCGACCAGGGCCAGCGTCTGCTCGTGGCCGTACCGGCTGATGGCGAACAGCAGCGCGGCCTTGGACGGGAAGTGCACGTAGAGCGCGGCCGGGCTCATCCCGGCGGCTCCGGCGATGTCCCGGGTGGTGGTGGCGTGGTAACCCCGCTTGGCGAAGGCCTCGACGCCGGCCAGCATCAACCGGCGAGCGGTCTCGGGCTGCACATCCGGCCACAGTTCGGCCGACAGCGACATCGTCATCCGGTGATCCTCCCAGACCGCACCGCCCGGGATGGCCGGCTCCGGTCGCCACCATTGTAAGCGGGCGCTAACCTGCGGTTTCCGGGGACGGATCCCCGAGCCGGCCGGCGGTCCGCGGATTTCACCCTCCGGCCGCGGCAGCATAGCGGCGGGCCAGCCGGGCGAAGGCGTCCCGCAGCTCCGCCGGTCCGACGACCTCGATCTCCGCGTCGAACCGGCCGATCGATGCCGCCAGGCCCACCCACGACCACGCCCCCAGCACCAAGCGGCAGCGGGACGGCCCCAGCTCCTCCACCACGCCGTCGCCCGCGTACGTCGACACGACGCTCGCCGGCAGGTCCAAGATCACTTCGCCGCGGCACTCGTCCTTGCCCGAGAACCGGTCCGCCACGAACGCCGCCACGTCTCCGCCGGGTACCTCCCGGGGGATGAACCGCGGGCCGGTCGGGATCCGGGGGGTCAGCCGGTCGACGCGGAACGTGCGCCAGTCCGCGCGGTCGAGGTCCCACGCCACCAGGTACCAGCGGCCGCCGCGGGTCACCAGGTGGTGGGGCTCCGCGCGGCGCGGCGAGTCCAGGTAGTCGAACCGCAGTACCTCGCGGGCATGCACCGCCGCGCTCAGCGTCGCCAGCGCCGACGGATCCACCGGCGGCCCCGGTCGGGAGACGGCCGTGACGTGCAGGGCGTCGACGCGGTGGCGCAGCCGGGACGGCATCACCTGCCGGACCGTGGTCAACGCCCGCGCCGCCGCTTCCTCGATCCCGCCGCCGGTGACCGTCCGCAGCGCCACCGCCAGCGCGACCGCCTGCTCGTCGTCGAACAGCAGCGGCGGCAGGTCCGCGCCCGCGCCGAGCCGGTAGCCGCCGTCGGGGCCCTTGGCCGTCGCGATCGGGTAGCCGAGCTCGCGCAGTCGGTCGACGTCGCGGCGGACCGTCCGCGCGCTGACCTCCAGACGCTCGGCCAGCAGCGCACCCGGCCAGTCGCGGCGCGCCTGCAGGAGCGAGAGCAGGGCGAGCAGGCGCGCGGAAGTCTTCGGCATGTACCCGATCTTGCCGGAAGTAGCGGACACATCCTGTCCGCTACTTCTGACACGCTGGTCGCATGACCCACGAAACCGAACGCGACGACCTCATCGCCGAGCTGGCGGTCACCCGGGCCGCCCTCATCGCCACCACGAACGGTCTCACCGACGAGCAGGCCGGCGCGCGGCCGACCGTCAGCGCGCTGTGCCTCGGCGGCCTCGTCAAGCACGTCGCGTCCATGGAAGAGAACTGGCAGCGCTTCGCCGTCGACGGCCCGTCGGCCATGCGCTTCGACCTGCCCGACGGCGTGACCTGGGCGGACATGGCGGCCGGGACCGCCCGCGAGTACCCGCGGTGGGCGATCGACCACCAGAACGAGTTCTCCATGCAGCCCGGCGAGACCCTGGCGGGCGTGCTCGCGCGCTACGAAGACGTCGCGAAGCGCACCGAAGAGGTCGTCGCGAAGGTCGACCTCTCCGCGACGCACCCGCTGCCGGACGCGCCGTGGAACCGGCCGGGGACGGTGTGGAGCGCGCGGCGGGCCATCATCCACATCATCGCCGAGACCGCTCAGCACGCCGGGCACGCCGATCTCCTCCGCGAGACGCTCGACGGTCAGAAGGCGACGTGACGGTGCTGGACGCGCGGTCGCTCAACCGCGCGACGCTCGCCCGGCAGCTGCTGCTCGACCGCGCCGAGCTGCCAGTGCACGACGCCGTCGCGCACCTCGGCGGCCTGCAGGCGCAGGAGCCGCAGGAACCGTTCACCGGGCTGTGGTCGCGGCTGCGCGCGTTCGACCCGGCGGCGTTGTCGGACCTGCTCACCGGGCGGCGCGTGGTGCGGACGCACCTGATGCGCCGGACCGTCCACCTGCTCACCGCCGAGGACGTCCTGGCGTGGCGGGCCCGCTTCGACGCCATGCTGCGCCAGCGCGTCCTCGGCACCTACCGCCGCGAGCTCGAGGGGGTCGACCTCGACGAGCTCGCGGCGGCGGGCCGGGCGGTCCTGGCCGACGGCGAGCCCCGCTCGATGGGCGAGCTGGCCCGGGCGGTCGCGGACAAGTGGCCGTCGTGCGACCACCGGCCGCTCGGCGAGATGCTGATCGCCGCGCTGATCCCGGTGGTGCAGCTGCCTCCCCGGGGGCTGTGGCGCGCCAAGGGCGGGGTGCGGAACGTGCCGCTGGCGTCGTGGCTGGGCCGGGAGGCCGATCCACTCGACCCGGACGACGGGGTCGGGCGGGCGCTGGTGCGCCGGTACCTGGCCGCGTTCGGCCCGGCGGCGACGGCGGACCTGCGCGCGTGGTCCGGCCTGGCCGGGCTGCCGGCGGCGGTGAAGGCGGTCCGCGAGGAACTGGTGGTCTTCCGCGACGAGCGCGGCCGCGAGCTGCTCGACCTGCCGGACGCGCCGCGCCCGGACGCGGACACTCCCGCGCCGGTGCGGTTCCTGCCGGCGTTCGACAACGCGATCCTCGGCTACGACGACCGGACCCGCGTCATCGACGACGCCCACCGGGGCGTGTCGGTCGCGGGTGACCGGGTGGTGCTGGTGGACGGCCGGGTTTCGGCGACCTGGACGGTGGAAGCCGAGGCGGTGGTGGTGCGGCCGCTGCGACGGTTGACCAAGCCCGAACGCTCGGCGGTGACCGAGGAAGGAAGCGGACTCGCGTCGTTCCTCACCGAAGGCGAAAGTGATCGCCTCCGCGTCGAAGCGCCTTAACCGACCGCGCGGGCGAAGCGCTCCGCCACCTCCCGCAGCCGCTCCACCAGCCCCGGCGGCGCCTCCTCCACCACGAAGTCGTACCCCCACTGGGCCAGGTAGTACGGCACCGTGTCCAGGGTGTTCGCCCCGGTCCGCACCCGGCAGCTGTGCTCGTCGATCGGCTCCACCGAGCCGCTCGTCGGCGGGATCCGCTGGGCCAGCACCGCCGCCGGGACCGCCACCCGCAGCACCAACTGGTGCGGGTACGGCGCCGTCGAGATCTGACGCGACACGTACACCGCCAGGTCCTCGGCCGGGGGTTCGCGCGGCGTGAACCGGAAGCTCGGCGCCGGGACGCCCGTGATGCGGTCCACGCGGAACGTGCGCCAGCCGTCGCGGTCCAGGTCGAACGCCACCAGGTACCACCGGCGCCCGGTGTGGACCAGGCGCAGCGGCTCGACCGACCGTTCCGTCTCCGTGCCCGCGCGGTCGCCGTAGCCGAAGCGCAGCCGCTCGTGGTCGCGGCAGGCCGACGCGATCGCCGTCAGCACCGAAGCGTCGACCGTCGGGCCGCCGCCGGGCAGCGAGACCGTCGCCGCGTGCAGGGCACCGACCCTCGGGCGCAGCCGGGCCGGCAGCACCTGCTCCAGCTTCGTGAGCGCGCGCACCGACGTCTCCTCGATGCCGCTGACCGTGCCGCTCGCCGCCGTGCGCAGGCCGACCGCGACCGCGACGGCCTCGTCGTCGTCCAGCAGCAGCGGCGGGAGCGCGGCGCCCGCGCCGAGCCGGTAGCCACCGGTCACCCCCGGCGTCGCGTGCACCGGGTAGCCGAGGGAGCGCAGCCGCTCGACGTCACGGCGGATCGTGCGGACGTCGACTTCGAGCCGCGACGCGAGGTCGGCGCCCGGCCAGTCGCGCCGCGCCTGCAGCAGCGAGAGCAGCCTGAGCAGGCGTTCCGATGTCCCGTACATGGCACGCAGTGTGCCAGACATCGAGGACAGTTCCGGTCCTCGATGCACCTCGGACGTGGCCGGGCCCTTGCCACGGACCGCGTCGGGCGGAAAGAGTGGCGCATGCCGATCGACCCTGGCGCCCTGCTCGCCGTCGCCCGTGAAGAAGCCGAGCTGGGCAAGGCCGAGGGCGGCGTCCCCATCGGGGCCGCGCTGTTCGACACCGCGGGCACCCTCCTGGGCCGCGGGCACAACCGGCGCGTGCAGGACGACGACCCCTCGATGCACGCCGAGACCTCGGCGTTCCGCAACGCCGGGCGCCGTCCCCACTACCGCGACACGATCATGGTCACCACGCTTTCGCCGTGCTGGTACTGCTCCGGGCTCGTCCGTCAGTTCGGGATCGGGCGCGTCGTCATCGGCGAGGCCGAAACCTTCCACGGCGGGCACGACTGGCTGGCCGGGCTCGGCGTGGAGATCACCCTGCTCGACGACCCCGCGTGCACCGCGCTGATGACCGAGTTCATCGCCGCGCGCCCGGACCTGTGGTTCGAGGACATCGGGGTCGAGAAGTCCGGATAGGACAGTGCTTGCTGAGGAGCCGGTATGCCGTCAACCGTTCCGCTCGTGGACCTTTCGCCGTGGTTCGCGGGTACCTCCGAAGGCCGCGCCGAGGTGGCCGGGCAGATCGACCGCGCGCTGCGCGAGTCCGGGTTCCTGCTCGTCACCGGGCACGGCGTGGCCGACGACCTGCGCCGCCGGACGCGTGAGCTGGCACGGGAGTTCTTCGCGCTGCCCGAGGACGTCAAGCAGCGCTACGCCGTGACCGTCGGCGGCCGCGGCTGGCTGCCGCCGGGCGTCGAGGCCAACGGCTACGCCGAAGGCACCGAGACCCCGCCGGACCTCAAGGAGTCGTACTCGGCGGGCGCCGACCTGGGCGTCGGCGTCGCCGAGGTCGACGGGTTCTGGTTCCAGGCCAACGTCTGGCCGGACGAGGTGCCGGGGCTGGCCGAGGTGGCCACGGAGTACATGCGCCGCATGCGGGCGCTGTCGGATCACCTGCTGGAGATCTTCGCCGCGGCCCTCGGCCTGGCCGAGAGCCACTTCACGCGGCACACCGCGCACCCGACGTACACGTTCAACATCAACTGGTACCCGCCGATGACCCACGTCGGCGCGCCGGAGCCGGAGCAGTTCCGGATCGGCCCGCACACCGACTTCGGCACGGTGACGGTGCTCGACCGCCAGGCCGGCGTCGGCGGCCTGCAGGTCTACACCGACGCCGGCGAATGGGAGGACGCGCCGTTCCACCCGGACGCGTTCACGGTCAACATCGGCGACCTGATGGCCCGCTGGACCGGCGACCGCTGGCGCTCGACGCGCCACCGCGTGCTCCCGCCGGCGCCCACGGCACCCGACGAGGACCTGGTGTCGCTGATCTTCTTCTACGAGACCGACCACGACGCGCGGATCACGTCGCTGGCCCCTCCCCTGGGCCGCACGACGTACCCGGAAGTGATCGCGGCGGACTACCTGCGGGAGAAGCTGAACGCGATCACGGTCACCTGAAGCTCAGGAGCAGATCTTCTCGGCGATCGCGACCGGGACCTTTTCGCACAATTCCCCGGTGCCCCCGCCCTGAATTCCCCGACGGCCCCTCGCCGCCTTCCCTGCCACCAAGACGCCCACCGGTATTCCCGGTCGGGCAGCCCGCCTAACGGTCGGACAACGGCGACGAGCCGACGTCCGGTGGAGCGAAAACGGTGGGCCGCCGCGGGGAAAGCCGCCACGCTCGGCTTCGACGCCGATGCCCGGCCGAGGGTCGCGGGCAAGACGCGCTAGCCGGGTTCGACGCAGATCGTCCGGTTGCGGCCCGCCGCCTTCGCGCGCAGCACCGCCGCCTCCGCCGCCAGCAGCGCGTCCGCCAGGAGCCCGTCCACGCAGTCCGCGACGCCGATCGACACCGTCACCCCGACGAACTGCGGCCCGTCGCCCGAGGCCTTCAACGCCACCAGTGTCGAGGCGATGCGGAGCCGGATCCGCTCGGCGATCGCCATCGCGTCGAAGCGGCCCGTGCCCGGCAGCAGCACCGCGAACTCCTCGCCGCCGGAGCGGCCCACGAGATCGGCGGCACGGACCTCGTCGCGCAGGGTGTCGGCGACCGCGCGCAGGACGGCGTCGCCGATGCGGGCGCCGTAGCGGTCATTGAGTTGGCGGAAGTGGTCGAGGTCGAGCAGCAGCACGGCCTGCCCGGGGCCGTGGCGGCCGAGGCGGTTCAGCTCGGCTTCGGCGGCGCCGCGCCACGACGCCGCGGTCAGCACGCCGGTACCCGGGTCGAGGGTGACGTGGTCGCGGCGGCCGCGGCCCAGCCCGCCGCGGTGCAGCACGACGGTGGCGCCGGCCAGCAGCGGGACCAGCAGCGGCGCGGCCTCCACGGCCCAGGCGAGCGGCAGTGCGGACGCCGTCATCGCGGCGTCGAACGCGTGTCCCGGGAGAGCTTCACGGGGGCGGCGAGGGCCGTCGGCGGCGGTCACGAGCGCGGCGTTCACCGCCAGGAACACCACACCGGCGACGGTCAGCAGGACGACGGTGCGGGCGTCGAGGACCTCGCCCAGCGGCCGGCCGCCGGTCGCGGTGAGGAACGCCCCGGCGACGAGTCCGGCCAGCGCCGTCGCGGCGGCGCCGAACACCTGCCGGTACACGGGTCTTCTGCGGACCCGGAACCACTGGTGCAGCGCGGAGAGCACGACCAGCGCGACGGCGAGACCCGGCCGGAGCACCAGTACTCCGGCGAAGATCCACGGGGTGTCGACGCCGGGACCGAGGAGGGTGTCTTCGCGGTGGCGCTCCACCGCCCGGGCGAGCTCGGCCGACACCAGCATCCCGCCCGCGAGCAGCGCGAACGGCACCAGCATCGTGGCGAGCGGCGGAAACCGCAGGGCCGCGAGCACGGTGGCGGCCACGGCGAGGACGTCGATCGCGACGAAGTAGAGGGCCTGGCCACGCCGCGGCAGCCGCCACAGCGCACACCGGCTCAGCACGACGACGGGCAGGAACCGGCCCGGGCGGCGTTCTCCGCCGGCGGCGACCGAATCCCCCACCATTTCGGCAAAGTAGCCGGAATGCGGGGCGCTGTCACTCCGCCTTCAGGGGAATCTCACATCGCCGCCGCTCACCAGGGGATCTTCGGGGGTCCGAGGCTCGGCCCCGGAAGATGTAGCCGTCCGCGCACGGTAAGTCATATTTCCGACCCTCGGAGGGTTGACATACAACATTGGTCTAGTCCACTGTGTGGTGGCACGCAATGCTCCTCCCGGGATGATCCCGCCGCCTCAAACCGGAGGTGCTCCATCCAGCACGTTTGGAGGACCCCCATGCTGCATCGTTCATCGCCGATCCGACCACAGTCACGGCCGAACCACTTCGTTGCGACGGTTACTCGTCGCGCGAGGGGCGGCCTGCTTTTGGCCGGATCGGCGAAATCCCTGCACCGTCTGGTCACCCTCGCGGTCGCGGCCGGAGCCGCGATGGCGACGGCGGTCGGCCTCGCCCCGCAGGCCATGGCCGCGGTCGACCCGGTGCTCGCATCGCCGTACCTGTACCAGTGGGGCGGGCAGACCAGCCCGACCGCGGCGATGTCCGCCACCGGCGTGAAAGCGTTTACCCTCGCGTTCGTCCTGTCCGACGGCACCTGCAACCCGAAGTGGGACGGCAGCCGTTCGCTGACCGGCTCGGACAAGACGATGATCCAGAACATCCGCAACGCGGGCGGGGACGTGATCCCCTCGTTCGGCGGCTGGTCCGGCACCAAGCTGGGCTCGAAGTGCACGTCGGCCTCGGCGCTGGCCGGCGCGTACCAGAAGGTGATCGACGCCTACGGTCTCAAGGCGATCGACCTCGACATCGAGAACACCGACGAGTTCCAGAACAACACGGTGCAGGACCGCATCCTCAACGCGGTCAAGCTGACCAAGCAGAAGAACCCGAACCTGAAGGTCGTCATCACCATCGGCACCACCACGACCGGCCCCGACTCGTGGGGCAAGCGCCTGATCAACCAGGCCAAGGCGATCGGCGCCCCGGTCGACGTCTGGTCGGTCATGCCGTTCGACTTCTCCAGCGGCGGCGACATGGCCGCGCACACGAAGTCCGCGGTCGACGGGCTGAAGAACCAGCTCAAGACCACGTTCGGCTGGAACGACGACACCGCCTACCGGCACAGCGGCCTCTCCTCGATGAACGGCAAGACCGACAACGCGGGCGAGACGGTCACGGTCGCGAACTTCAACTCCATCCGCGGCTACGCGACGAGCCACCACCTGGCCCGCTTCACGTTCTGGGCCACCAACCGCGACTGCAGCGGTGGCGGCGAGTGCAGCGGCATCTCTCAGGACAAGTACGCCTTCACGAAGATCGTCGCCGGGTACGCCGGCTGACCCCTGATCCCGTAGTGGGGCTGTCGAAGGCCCTCTCACCGGCATCGGGGCCGGTGAGGGGGTCTTCGCGGGGTTTCCGGTGAGCGGGACGGTTTCCGTCACACCGCCGCAATCTTCGTCACCTACCGTCCTCGCATGACGAACCCCGAAGAGCCCGGCTACGGCGCCAAGCTGGTGGCCGTCGAACCCGGCGGGGTCGAGCCCGTCGCCGATTCCGACCGCCACGGACGGCCACGGCAGCTGGCCTGGACGTGGGCCTCCCCCAACCTCGAGTTCGCGACGATCTTCGTCGGCGTCCTCGCCGTCACCGCGTTCGGGCTCTCCTTCACGCAGGCCGCGCTCGCCGCCGTCGTGGGCAACGGGCTCGGCGCCGCCGCGCACGGCGTCCTGAGTGCCCGCGGGCCGCGTTACGGCGTGCCGCAGATGGTGCTCGGGCGGGCCGCGTTCGGCTACCGCGGGAACCTGGTGCCCGCCGCGCTCATGTCGGTCATGGCCGGCGTCGGCTGGTTCGCCGTCAACAGCGTCAGCGGGGCCTTCGCGCTCGCCGCCCTCACCGGCCTCCCCACCGTCGCCTGCCTCGTGCTCGTCGTCGCGCTGCAGATCGTCATCGCGTTCTTCGGGCACAACCTCGTCCAGGCGTACGAGAAGTACGTCTTCGTCGTCCTCGCCGTCGTGTTCGCCGCCGCGAGCGTCGTCGTCTTCGGGAAGGCGGGCGCCACCACCAACTCCGGCAGCGTGGGCGGGTTCCTCCTGGCCGTCGGCACCGCGTTCGGCTACACCGCCGGCTGGAACCCCTACGCCGCCGACTACACGCGCTACCTGCCGAAGACCGCGTCCCCGCGCGCGATCGGCCTCTACGCCGGCGGCGGCCTGTTCCTCTCGACCACGATCCTGATGCTCGTCGGCGCCGCCTCGGCGACCATCGCCGGCGCGGCCGACGACAACCCCACGACGGCGTTCACCGGGCACCTGCCCGGGTTCCTCGCCGCCGCGACGCTGCTGGCGATCACGCTCGGCGCCGTCGCCGCGAACGTCCTCAACGTCTACTCCGGCGCGCTCGCCTTCCTCGCCCTCGGGATCCGCCTGCCGCTGGCCTGGCGCCGGGCCGCCGTCGCGCTCGCGTTCGGCGTCGTCGGGTTCGTGCTGGCGTGGCTGGGGCTGTCCGACGCCGGGCACGCGTACGAGAACTTCCTGCTGGTCATCGCCTACTGGATCGGGCCGTGGCTCGGCGTGCTGCTGGCCGACCAGCACCTGCGCCGCGGCACGGAGTTCGGCGAGCTGCTCGCCGACCGGCACCACCGCAACGTCGCCGGCTTCACCGCGTTCCTCGTCGGGCTGGTGGTCTCCGTCGGGCTGTTCGCGAACCAGGCGGTCTACACCGCGCCGATCCCGAAAGCCGTGCCCGGCACCGGCGACCTGACGTTCGCCGCCGGGTTCGTGCTCGCCGCCGGGACCTACCTGCTGCTGCGGCGTCAGCGCACCGGGGTCCCGTCGCGACGGCAGCCGTAGGGGTAGCACCGGTAGTCCGGGGTGAACGTCGGGAGGGTGACGGTCGTCGTGGGTGACGGCGGCAGGTCGACCGTCACCGTCGGCGTGGGGGTCGGCGTCTGGCGCGCGTGCATGACCACCGGCGACGGTGTCGTCGTCCGCGTCGGCACGGCGATCGCGGTCGAGGTCGCCGTGGGGACGCCGGTGGCCGGCTGCAGCTGCGGGAACTGCCGGGACCCCGGGGCGGGTTCGGTGCGCGTCGCCAGGGCGAGCACGAGCCCGCCGAGCACCACGATCACCGCCGACGCCAGCGCGATCCGGCCCGCGGCGCCGTGCGGCTCGGCTTCGGGATCACGGCGGGCGGCCACCTCGGCCGAGCGCGAACCGGGTTTCCGCGGTCGCGCCCCGGCCTCTCGCAGCAGTTCGTCGACCGTGACCCGGTCCCGCCGCCTGCGCGCCCTGCGCGTCATGCACGACCTCCGCCCCATCGCTGATCCGGATGGATCGTAGAAAGCCGCGCGGCAAAAGTAAACGCGCTGATCGCAGCGGTCTCGTTACCGTTTCGAGACATCCGGATCACGCTCCCGGCCGTAGTCGTCAACGAGAGGCGAAGCGACGCAGGAGAGCGCCCGCGCGCCGGGTCACCGGAGTGAACTCCGGGAGCCTCAGCAGCGCCAGCAAGCCGAACGGGACGGCCATCCCGAGCAAGGTCTGGACCGGCAGTTTCACCCAGGCGGCGGCGATCACGCCGAGGGAACCGGGCACCGCGTAGCCGGCGAGCACCGCGGCCCCGACGCCGAGGGCGCTGACGGAGAGGGTGATCAGCCCGACCCGCAGGGATCGCTTGCTGCGCAGGTGCCCGAGCCGGACCCAGAGCCAGACCTGGCCGAGGACGGCGCCGACGACGAACCCGGCGCCGTTCACGAGCATCACGCCGAGGACGATGTGCTCGCCGTCGAGCAGCCCGCGGCAGAGCAGCAGCAGCGGGATCTTCACCGCGGTCATCACGAGCATGATCAGCGTGGGCGTGCGGGCGTCCTTCATCGCGTAGAACACCCGCAGCTGCAACATGACCAGCGCGAAGGGCAGCAGCCCGACGGCGGAGACGGCCAGGGTCTGGCCGAGCCGCTCGGCGTCGCCGAGGGTGCCGCGGCCCCAGGTGAAGATCGCGATGCCGACCGGCGTGCCGACCACCGCCAGCACGGCGGAGATCGGCACGAACAAGACCGTCGAGATGCGGGAAGCGAGCGAAAGGTCGCCGACGAGCGAGGCCGTGTCGCCGTCGGCGGCCGCGCGGCTCATCCGCGGCATCAGCGCGGTCAGCAGCGAGACGCCGAGAATGCCGTACGGGAGCTGGAAGAGCAGGGACGCGTAGCTGTAGGCCGTGACGCCGCCGCTGGTCCCATGGGTCAGCACACGGGTGGTGACGACGAACCCGACGTGGCTGACCACGACGTAGCCGAGGATCCACGCGGCGAGCCCGCCGAACTCCTTGATCCGCGGGTCGAAGCCCCAGCGCCAGCGGAACCGGAACCCGGTGCGCAGTAACGCCGGGACCAGCACCGCGGCCTGCACGACGATGCCGAGCGTGGTGCCGAGGCCGAGCACCAGCAGCTTCGGGTCGCCCATCCGGACCGGGTCGAGCGTCAGCTCCCCCGGCACGACGGCGAACAGGACGAGCGTGGCGGTGACGACGACGTTGTTCAGCACCGGCGCCCAGGCCGGCGGGCCGAAGACGTTCTGCGCGTTGAGGATCGCCGAAAGCAGCGCGAAGAGGCCGTAGAACAGGATCTGCGGCAGCAGCAGGTACGCCAGCGCGGTGGTGAGCCCCGAGTTGGCCGTCGCGGACGATTTGTCGACGTAGAGCGCGGTGAACAGCGGCGCGATCGCCACCGCGACGGCCGTGCCGACGGTGAGCAGCACCAGCGCCATCGTGATGAGCCGCTGGGTGTAGGCGCGGCCGCCGTCCGGGTCGTCCTGGGAGCGGACGAGCAGCGGCACGACGACGCTCGCGAGCACGCCGCCGAAGAGCAGCTCGAAGACGATGTTGGGCAAGGTGTTCGCGACGGTGAAGGAGTCGTTGACGATCCCGGTCCCGACGACGGCGGCCAGCAGCAGCTTCGCGACGAACCCGGTGATCCGGCTGACGGTCGAGGCGACGGCCATCCGGCCGCTGGAGCGGGCCAGCGACGAGCCGGCGCCCTCGCCGCGGCCGGCGCTGACGGGCGAGGCGGGCGGCCGCGCGACGATCTGGGTGGCGAACTCGTCGTAGGGCCGCCGGGAGACGTCGGGGTCGCGGGTCGGCCAGTGGGCGCCGCGCAGGTCGCTGGGGAGGAAGACCGTCGCTTCGTCGTCCGCCGCTGGTGGGGGTTCCGCCATGGCTCAAGCCTGCCAGGTCGGACGGCCTTCCGGGCGCTCCGGCGGACAGCCGGTCCCGCCTGGTATTTCTATACCGGAGCCGTGCTACGGTTCCGGTATAACTATACCGACAACGGGGGATGCGAGGGTTTCGTGATCGAACTGAAGACGCGTGCGGAGATCGAGCGCATGCACGTGACGGGGCGCTTCGTCGCCGAGGTGCTCACGGAGGTCGGCGAGCTCGCCGACGTGGGCGTCAACCTCATGGACCTGGAGCACCACGTGCGCGGCATGATCAAGCGCCGCGGGGCGGAGTCGTGCTACTGGGACTACGCGCCGTCGTTCGGCGAGGGCCCGTTCCGCAACGTCATCTGCCTGTCGGTCAACGACGCCGTCCTGCACGGCCTGCCGCACGACTACGTGCTGCGCGACGGCGACGTGCTCACCGCCGACCTCGCGGTCACCATCGACGGGTGGGCGGCCGACTCGGCGCGCACGGTCATCGTCGGCACCCCCGCCGAGGAGGACCTGCGGATCATCCGCGCCACCGAAGAAGCGCTGGAGGCGGCGATCGGGGCGGCCCTGGCCGGCAACCGGCTGGGCGACATTTCGGCGGCGATCGGGGCCGTGGCCCGTGACTACGACTACCCGGTCAACACGCAGTTCGGCGGGCACGGCATCGGCCGGACCATGCACGAGGACCTGCACGTCTCCAACACGGGCACGGCCGGGCGCGGGATGAAGCTCAAGCCGGGCCTGACGCTCGCGCTCGAGCCCTGGTTCGCCCGCACGACCGACCGGATCGTCTTCGACCCCGACGGCTGGACCATCCGTTCGGCCGACGGCTCCCGCACGGCCCATTCCGAGCACACGGTCGCCATCACCGACGGCGATGCCCTGGTCTTGACCCGGCGGGAATCGGAATCGAACAAGTGAGCGAGTCCACGACACTGCGTGACACGCGCGCGGGTGCTCAGGCGGCGGCGGTGATCTCCAGCGCGGCGCGCCCGGCCTCGGTCAGCTCGGCCGGGACGCGCCCGGCGGCGGCCTCGACGGCGGGACGCAGGTAGCCACCGTGCGCCAGCGCGTGTGCCGTCATCTGATCGCAACAGGCGAATCCGTCGATGAAGAGGTCGGGCTCGCAGCTGCAGGACATCTGCGCACGGCCTGCTGCCACTGCCTTCAGCATCGCCATCGCGCGGTGGGTGAGCTCGACTCCTGAACCGGACACCGGACTGCCTTCCTCTGCGTACTTGCTACGTATAGTCATTCGCCCGTTGGGCCGATTGTGTTACTTACAACACTATGACGCTTCGGACCCGGGTGGGGTTCCGGATTGGTCCGGCGTGTCGCCGACCGGTTCAGGGGTCACGGCGAGCGGTTCAGACCACCGGCCCGTCGGCGGCGCACCGAAACCGCCGGGCGCGCCGGGGTGTCGACCGACCGCCGGACGAGCTTTCGCACGGCAGGAGACCGGCGGGTGGCATGTCGGCCACGGCGCCGGTCCCCATGCCCACGACAGCGGGAGACGGCCGGGTGCCGGCGTCGTCCCGGCACCCGGCCGGCGGTCAGCGGCGGGCTTCGAGCTTCAGGTCCCCGCGCATCACCGCGCGGATGTGGTCCCCGGCCAGCAGATCGTGCGGATAGCCGAGGTCGATCGCGCTCGCCTCGTCGAGGCGCGTCAGCTGGGCCGCGGTGAACTCGACCGCCAGCGCACCCAGGTTGCCCTCCAGCTGCTCCGGAGTCCGGGCACCGACGATCGGCGCCGTCACGCCCGGGTTCCGCAGGGTCCAGGCCAGCGCGACCTGCGCGGGCGTGTGGCCCAGCTCCCCCGCGACCTCCGCCACGACGTCGGCGATGGCCAGGTTCCGTTCGGTGACCACGCCCAGCCCGGCGTTGAAGCTCGCCCGGGTCCCCGCGGCGGGAGCGGTGCGGTACTTGCCCGTCAGCACCCCACCCGCCAGCGGCGAATACGGCGTCACGCCCAGCCCCATCGCCCGCGCCATCGGGATCAGGTCGCGCTCCGCGGCCCGGTTGACCAGGTTGTACTCGACCTGCAGCCCGACCAGCGGCGACCAGCCGCGCAGGTCGGCGATCGCCTGCATGCGCGAGATCTCCCAGGCCGGGACGTTGGACATCGCCACGTACAGGACCTTGCCCCGGCGGACCAGGTCGTCGAGGCCGCGCAGGATCTCCTCGACCGGCGTCGCGAAGTCCCACACGTGCAGGTACAGCAGGTCGAGGTAGTCCGTGCCCAGCTGCCGCAGGCTGGCTTCCACCGACGCGAACAGGCTCTTGCGGTGCGAGCCCGCGGAGTTCGGGTCACCGGGCCGGCGCAGCGTCGTGTACTTCGTGGCCAGCACCAGGCTCTCGCGGCGGTCGCGGGCGAACTCGCCCAGCTGGCGCTCGGAACTGCCGTTCGTGTAGGTGTTCGCGGTGTCGATGAAGTTGCCGCCGCGCTCGACGTAGGTGTCGAAGAGCTTGCGGGCCTCGGACTTCTCGGCGCCCCAGCCCCACTCGGTGCCGAAGGTCGCCGTGCCCAGCGCGAGCGGGGAAACCCGCAGCCCGGAACGGCCCAGCAGCCGGTAGCTGTCGAGGGTGAGCGACATGGTGTCCTCCTTGGTTCGTCGTCGGCAGCGAGTCTCCGTGCGCGCGGCGGCCGGGGTAAGGGAAGGACTTTCCTGGGAACACCGGTCCCACCCCGGCGGTTGCAGCGATCATGACGACACCCACCGTGGAGCTGGGCGCGTTCCTGCGCGCCCGGCGCGAACGCCTGGACCCGCGGGACTTCGGCCTGCCGCCGCGCCGGCGGACCCCGGGGCTGCGCCGCGAAGACGTCGCCGAGCTGGCCGGCATCAGCGTCGACTACATCGTGCGGCTGGAGCAGGCCCGCGGACTGCGGCCCTCGGCGGACGTCGTGGAAGCGCTGGCCGGGGCGCTGCGCCTGGCTCCCGACGAGCGCGCGTACCTTTTCGACCTGGCCCGGCAGCGTCCCCGCGACACCGACCGGCTCGCCACCACCGCGGCGCCGCCGCTGGCCCGGCTGGTCGCCGACCTCTCCCCGCTGCCGGCCATGCTGCTGAACCACCGCTACGACGTCCTGGCCTGGAACGCCGGGATGGCGAGGCTGATGGTGGATTTCGGCACGCTGCCGCCGTCGCGGCGCAACGCCGTGTGGATCTGCCTCATGCACCCGCGGGTGCGCGAGTTCTACGTCGACCGGGAACGCGTGGTGCGAGACGGGATCGCGCACCTGCGCACCGCGTGGGCCGCGCACCCGGACGACCGGGCGCTGACCGGCCTCATCGCCGAACTGACCGACGGCGACGCGGAGTTCGCGCGCCTGTGGGCCGAACGGGACGTCAAGGTCAACGCCCGCGGGCGCAAGGTCGTGCGGCACCCCGAGGCCGGGGTGCTGGCCCTGCACTTCGAGACGCTCAGGCCGGTCCAGGACCCGGACCAGCTGCTGGTCATCCACCGTGCCGCCGACGACGAGAGCCAGGCGGCGCTGGACCGGCTCACCCGAGCCGCAGCTCCAGCGTCCGCGCCCATTCCCGCACGATCTGCTTCCGGCGCCGCGTGTCGTCCGTGAGCAGGTTCGCCAGGCCCAGCCCGCGCGCCAGGTCGAGGGTGGCCTGGACCAGCTCGCGCACTCCCGCGCGGGACTCGTCGACGCCGAGGAGCTCCACCGTCACCCGGTGGGCCTCGCGCCCGACCCGCGCTTCCAGCGGTACCAGCACGTCCCGCAACGCGTCGTCGGTCGCCGCGACCGACCACAGCTGCAGGGCCGCGCGGAACAGCGGCCCGGTGTAGAGGTTCAGCACCATCTCGACGACGCGCTCGATGCGCGACGCCCCGCTCGGCAGGTCCGCGGCCTGGGCCCGCAGCTCGTCGATCTGCGCTTCGCCGAGGAGGTCCACGGCGGCCGCGACGAGGGCTTCCCGGGTCGGGAAGTGGTGCTGCGCGGCGCCCCGGGAGACGCCGGCGCGTTCGGCGATCACGGCGACCGTGACGCCGTGCCAGCCGCGCTCGCCGAAGCTGTCGAGCGCGGCCTCGATCAGCCGCCGCCGCGTGGTGCGGCTGCGTTCCTGCTGGGGTTCGCGGACGCCGGTCAAGCCGGATCGACCCAGAAGTCGAGCTGCAGGTCTTCCTCCGAACCCCCGATGCGGTACTGCGAGAAGTCCGTGACGCCGGCCGCGCGCAGCACCTCGTCGTCGAGGAAGAAGTTCCCGGTCGCTTCGCCGCTCGGCTTGGTGAGGATCGCGTACGCGGCGTCGGCCATGATCTCCGGCGTCCGGCTGCGGTCGGCCAGCTCGGCCCCGACGACGTTGCGGATCGCCGCCGTGTCGATGGTCGTGCGCGGCCACAGCGAGTTGACCGCGACGCCGTCCTTCTTGAGTTCGGCGGCGAGGCCGACGGTCACGAGGCTCATCGAGTACTTCGCGATGCTGTACGCGAGGTGCCCGGCGGTGAACCACTTCTCGTCGAGGCTGATCGGCGGCGACAGCGTCAGGATGTGCGCGTTCGCCGACTTCCGCAGGTGCGGGATGGCCAGCTTGGACAGCAGGAACGTGCCGCGCGCGTTGATGTCCTGCATCAGGTCGTAGCGCTTCATGCTGACCTGCTCGGTCGGCGTCAGGTCGATCGCGCTGGCGTTGTTCACGACGATGTCGATGCCGCCGAACTGCTCGACGGCCTTCGCCACCGCGGCCGCGACACCGTCGTCGTCGCGGACGTCGCCGAGGATCGGCAGCGCGTGCCCGCCGGCCTTCTCGATGGCTTCCGCGGCGGTGTAGATCGTGCCGGGCAGCTTCGGGTGCGGTTCGGCGGTCTTGGCCAGCAACGCGACGTTGGCGCCGTCCTTGGCCGCCCGGAGTGCGATCGCCTCGCCGATGCCGCGGCTGCCGCCGGACATGATGATCGTCTTGCCGTCCAATGTAGACATAACGACTCTCCTAGTAGGACTTCGGGAGGCCGAGGCTGTGCTGGCCGACGAAGTTGAGCACCATCTCGCGGCTGACCGGCGCGATCCGGCCCAGCCGGACGGCCGTGACCAGCGTGCCGAGGCCGTATTCGGTCGCGAGCCCGTTGCCGCCGTGGGTCTGCACGGCCTGGTCGGTCGCGCGGATGGCCACCTCGGCGGCGGCGTACTTGGCCATGTTGGCCGACTCCCCCGCGCCGAAGTCGTCGCCGGAGTCGTAGAGCGACGCCGCCTTCTGCGTCATCAGCTTCGCCAGTTCCAGCTCGATCTTGATCTCCGACAGCGGGTGCGCGAGGCCCTGGTGGGCACCGATCGGCGTGCCCCAGACCTGGCGCTGGTTCGCGTAGGAGACGGCTTTCGAAAGCGCGTACCGGGCGATGCCGAGGGAGAACGACGCGCCCATGATGCGTTCCGGGTTGAGGCCGGCGAACAGCTGCGCGATCGCCGCGTCCTCCTCGCCGACGAGCGCCTCGGCCGGGAGCTTGACGTCGTCGAGGAACAGCGAGAACTGGTTCTCCGGCGCGACGATGTCCATCGGGATCTTCGTGTACTCGAAGCCCTCGGTGCCGGTCGGCAGGATGAACAGCGCGGGCTTGAGCCGGCCGGTCTTCGAGTCCTCCATGCGGCCGACGACGAGCACCGCGTCGGCCTCGTCGACGCCGGAGATGTAGACCTTGCGTCCACTGAGGACCCAGCCGTCACCGTCGCGCTTGGCGGTGGTGGTGATCTTGTGCGAGTTCGACCCGGCGTCCGGCTCGGTGATCGCGAAGACCATCCGCTTGCTGCCGTCGGCGATGCCCGGCAGCCATTGCTTCTTCTGCTCCTCGGTGCCGAACCGGGAGATGACGGTGCCGCAGATGGCCGGCGAGACGACCATGAGCAGCAGCGGCGAGCCCGCGGCGGCCAGCTCTTCGAGGACCGCGGCGAGGTCGGCGATGCCCGCGCCCCCGCCGCCGTACTCCTCGGGGATGTTGACCCCGAGGTAGCCCAGGCGCCCGGCCTCGTCCCACAGCTCGTGGGTCTTCTCGTCGGCGCGGGCCTTCTTCGCGTAGTACTCGTGCCCGTACTTGGCGCCCAGTTCGGCGACGGCCTTGCGGAGCGCGATCCGCTCTTCGGGCTCGATGAAGTTCATGGCGTTCATTCTTCGTCTCCCACCACAGCCAGGATTGTGCCCACTTCGACCTGCTGTCCGACGGTCACGGGCAGCTCGGTCACCACGCCGTCGGCGGGTGCCGCGATGCGGTGTTCCATCTTCATCGCTTCGAGCCAGAGCAGGGGGTCGCCGGCCTTGACCGGGTCCCCGGCCCGCACGGCCAGCCGAACCACGGTGCCCGGCATCGGCGCGACCAGCGACCCGGCGGCCAGCGCCGCGTCCGGGTCGGCGAACCGCGGTGCCGCCGTCAGCGCCACCGAGCCGAGCGCGGAGTCCACGTAGGACACTCCGTCGTGCCGGGCGACGGCGAAGGTGCGCCGCACCCCGGCGACGTCCAGGACGACCCGGCCGGGCTCGGCCGACACCAGCCCGGCGTCGATCCCGTCCGCTTCCAGCCCGTCGCGAGTGAGCGAGTAGACCACCTCGTACTCGCGGTCCGCGACGGAGAAGACCTTGCGCTGCCCGGCGGAGCGGACGTTGCGCCAGCCGCTGGGCAGCCTGCCCTGGGTGGTCGCCGACGCCCGGTTGCCCGCCGCGTCCGCGAGGGCCGCGGCCAGCGCCGAAAGCCGCTCGGTGTCCACAGTGGCCAGTGGCGCGGCCAGGGTGTCGAGGCCGTGGCGGTCGAAGAACGCGGTGTCGGTCTCCCCGGCCAGGAACGCCTCGTGCCGGAGGATGGTCACCAGCAGGTCGCGATTGGTGACGACGCCGTGGATCTTCGACGCCGCCAGTGCCTTCGCGAGCCGGCGGGCGGCCTCGGCGCGGGTCGGCGCCCAGGTGATCACCTTGGCGAGCATCGGGTCGTAGTGCACGCCGACCACGGACCCGCTCTCGAAGCCGGAGTCCAGTCGCAGCCCGGCGCCGTGGGTGAAGGAACGGTCCACATCGGGCACTTCGAACGTGTGCAGCGTGCCGCTCTGCGGCTGCCAGCCCGCGGCGGGGTCTTCGGCGTAGAGCCGGACCTCGATGGAGTGGCCGACGGTCGGCGGCGGGTCGGCGGGCAGCCGCTCCCCTTCCGCGACGCGCAGCTGCAACGCGACCAGATCCAGCCCCGTGACGTTCTCGGTGACGGGGTGCTCGACCTGCAGCCGGGTGTTCATCTCGAGGAAGTAGAACCGGCCGTCGGGCCCGGCGAGGAACTCGACCGTGCCCGCCCCGACGTAGTCGATGGCCTTCGCGGCCTTGCGCGCGGCGTCGAACAGCTCTTCGCGCATCGCTTCGTCGACGAACGGCGACGGCGCTTCCTCGACGACCTTCTGGTGCCGGCGCTGGATCGAGCACTCGCGCTCCCCCACCGCCCACACCGTGCCGTGGGTGTCGGCGAGCACCTGGACCTCGATGTGGCGTCCGGTCTCCAGGTACCGCTCGCAGAACACGGTCGGGTCGCCGAACGCCGACGCGGCCTCCGCACTCGCGCCTTCCACCGCCTCGGCCAGCTCGTCGAGGGAACGGACCACGCGCATCCCGCGTCCGCCACCCCCGGCCGAGGCCTTGACCAGCAGCGGCAAGTCTTCTGCCGTCACCGAGTCCGGGTCCAGTTCGGACAGCACGGGCACGCCCGCGGCGGACATCAGCCGCTTGGACTCCACTTTGGAGCCCATCGTCTCGATGGCTTCCGGCGGCGGTCCGACCCAGGTCAGCCCGGCGTCGAGGACGGCACGGGCGAACGCGGCGTTCTCGGACAGGAAGCCGTAGCCGGGGTGGACGGCGTCGGCGCCGGTGTCGGCCGCGGCCTTCACCAGCAGCTCGGCCCGCAGGTACGTCTCGCTCGGCGCGTTGCCGGGAAGACGCACGGCCGCGTCGGCTTCGAGGGTGTGCGGCGCGGCGGCATCGGCGTCGGAGAACACCGCGACCGTGCCGATCCCGGCGTCGCGGCAGCTGCGGAAGACGCGGCGGGCGATCTCACCGCGGTTGGCGACCAGCAGGTTCTGGATCATCGCTCACTCACATCCGGAAGACGCCGAAGCCCTCGGCGCCCTTCACTGGTCCATTGTGGATCGCCGACAGGCTCAGCCCCAGCACGGTGCGGGTGTCGCGCGGGTCGATGATGCCGTCGTCGTAGAGCATGCCGGAGAGGAACATCGGCATCGACTCGGCCTCGATCTGGCCTTCGACCATGGCGCGCATGGCCTTGTCGTGCTCCTCGTTGTACTCCTGACCCCGGGACTCCGCCGCCGCGCGAGCCACGATGGACAGCACGCCGGCCAGCTGCGCCGGGCCCATCACCGCGGACTTCGCGCTCGGCCAGGCGAAGAGGAACCGGGGATCGTAGGCGCGGCCGCACATCCCGTAGTGCCCGGCGCCGTAGGACGCTCCCATGAGGACGGACAGGTGCGGTACCTTCGAGTTCGACACGGCGTTGATCATCATCGCGCCGTGCTTGATGATGCCGCTCTGCTCGTACTCCTTGCCGACCATGTAGCCGGTCGTGTTGTGCAGGAACACCAGCGGCGTGTGGATCTGGTTGGCCAGCTGGATGAACTGCGCGGCCTTCTGCGACTCCTCGCCGAACAGCACGCCCTGGGCGTTGGCGAGGACGCCGACCGGGTAGCCGTGGATGCTCGCCCACCCGGTCACCAGGCTCGACCCGTAGAGCGGCTTGAACTCGTCGAAGTCGGAGCCGTCGACGACGCGGGCGATCACCTCGCGCGGGTCGAACGGCACCTTGAGGTCGGTCGGCACGATGCCGAGCAGGTCCTCGGCATCGTACAGCGGCTCGGCGTAGTCCGGCTTCGGCGTCGGCCCCTGCTTCGTCCAGTTGAGCCGCTTGATGATGTTGCGGCCCAGGCGGATCGCGTCCTGCTCGTCGACGGCCAGGTAGTCGGCCAGCCCCGAGGTCCGCGCGTGCATCTCGGCGCCGCCGAGCGACTCGTCGTCGGACTCCTCGCCGGTGGCCATCTTGACCAGCGGCGGCCCGCCGAGGAACACCTTGGCGCGTTCCTTGACCATGACGACGTAGTCCGACATGCCCGGCAGGTACGCGCCGCCGGCGGTCGAGTTGCCGAAGACCAGCGCGACCGTCGGGCAGCCCGCGGCCGACGCCCGCGTGATGTCGCGGAAGATCCGGCCGCCGGGGATGAAGATCTCCTTCTGCGTCGGCAGGTCCGCGCCACCGGACTCGACGAGGTTGATCGACGGCAGCCGGTTATGCGCGGCGATGTCCGCCGCCCGGAAGCTCTTCTTGGTCGTCCAGGGGTTGCTGGCGCCGCCCTTGACCGTCGGGTCGCTGGCCGAGACCAGGCACTCGACGCCTTCGACGACCCCGATGCCGGTCACGAGGCTCGCGCCGACCCGGTAGTCGGTGCCCCACGCGGCCAGCGGCGACAGCTCCAGGAACGGCGAGTCCTCGTCGAGCAGCAGCTCGATCCGCTCGCGGGCCAGGAGCTTGCCGCGCTTGCGGTGGCGCTCGACGTACTTGTCGCCGCCACCGGCCACGGCTTTGGCCTGTTCGGTGTCGATCTCGGCGAGCTTCTCCAGCATCGCCTCGCGGTTGGCGCCGAACTCGGCGGTCCGCGTGTCCACTGTGGACCTCAGGGTAGTCACGACGTGTATCCCAATCGCTTCGCGGCCAGGCCGGTGAGGATCTCGGTGGTGCCACCGCCGATGCCGAGGATCCGGACGTCGCGGTAGTGGCGCTCCACTTCGGACTCGCGCATGTAGCCGAGCCCGCCGTGCAGCTGGACGGCCTCGTTGACCACCCACTCGGCGGCCTCGACGGCGGTGTTCTTGGCGAAGCAGGCCTCGGCGATGACCTCCTCGCCCGAGACGTGCCGGATCGCGGCCTGCCGGGCGTAGGTGCGGGCCACGTCCACGCGACGGGCCATTTCGGTGAGCTTGTGCTGCACGACCTGCCGCGAGATGAGCGGACGGCCGAACGTCTCGCGCAGCCGGCACCAGTCCAGCGTCAGGTCGAGGGCCCGCTGGGCGTGCGAATACGCCTGCACCGCAAGCGAAAGCCGCTCGGTGACGAACTGCGTGGCCACCTGCGCGAACCCGCTGTTCTCGGCGCCCACCAGGTTCTCCACCGGCACCCGGACGTCCACGTAGGACAGTTCGGCGGTGTCGGAGCAGAGCCAGCCCATCTTCTCCAGCTTGCGCGACACGGTGAAGCCGGGCGTCCCGCGCTCGACGACGATCAGCGAGAGCCCGTGCGCGCCGTCGCCGCCGGTGCGCACGACCGTCGTGACGAAGTCGGCGCGGCAACCGGACGTGATGTAGGTCTTGGCGCCGTTGATGACGTACTCGTCGCCCTCGCGCACGGCGGTGGTGCGGATCCCGGCGACGTCCGACCCGCCGTCCGGCTCGGTGACGGCCAGCGAGCCGATCTTGTCGCCGGAGAGGGTCGGCCGAACCCAGCGCTCGATCTGGACGGGGTCGCCCGCCTCGGCGATGTGCGGGACGGCGATGCCGCAGGTGAACAGCGACGCGAACAGCCCGCCGGAACCACCCGCGTAGTGCATCTCCTCGGCGATCACCAAAGCGTCGAGGTAGTTGCCGTCCCCGCCGCCGACCTCTTCGGGGAAGCCGACGCCCAGCAGGCCGAGGTCGCCGGCCTTGCGGTGCAGGTCGCGTGGCAGCTCGCCCTCGCGCTCCCAGTCGTCGAGGTGCGGCAGGACCTCCTGCTCGACGAACTTGCGGACGGTCTTACGCAGCTCGGCCCGTTCGGGCGTCCGGAACGGATCGGTCACAGGAGCACCTCGGGGACGTCGATTTCACGGGAGCGCAGCCACTCGCCGAGGGCCTTGGCCTGCGGGTCGAACCGTGCCTGCGACGCGACACCCTCGCCGAGGATGCCTTCGACGACGAAGTTCATCGCGCGCAGGTTCGGCAGCAGGTAGCGCGTCACCGGCAGGTCGGCGGTCTCGGGCAGCAGCAGCTTGAACTCGGCGACGGTCAGCCGGTGCACCAGCCACCGCCAGGCCTCTTCGGACCGGACCCAGACGCCGAGGTTGGCGTTGCCGCCCTTGTCGCCGCTGCGGGCGCCCGCGATCGTGCCCAGCGGCACCCGGCGCACTGGCCCGTGGTCGAGCGGCTCGGGCAGCGCGGGCTCGTCCACATCGGACAAGTCCAGAGTGGACGACGAAGGCGCTATGTCGACACGCATGCCGTCCGGCAGCACGGCGACGTGCGGCACCTGCCGAGCGTCCACGTAGGCCGCGGTGTAAACGCCGTAGGGCGAGGCGTCCGACGGCGGCGCGGTGACGTGGAACCCGGGGTAGCTGGCCAGCGCCAGCTCGACGGCGGCGCCGGTGAACGCGCGGCCGGCGACCTTGGGGTCGGCGTCCTTGACGGCGACGTGCAGCAGCGCGCTCGCGGTCTGCTCGGTGTCGGCGTCCGCGTGGTCGGTGCGGGCCAGTGTCCACTTGACGTCGGCGGGCGGCCGGTCCTTCAACGCCGCTTCGAGCTGTTCGCGCACCAGCGCGGCTTTCGCGTCGATGTCGAGTCCGGTGAGGACGAACGTCGTCTCGTTCCGGAAGCCGCCGAGCGTGTTGAGCGCGACCTTCAGCGTCGGGGGCGGAGCCTCCCCGCGGACGCCGGAGATCCGGACGCGATCCGGCCCGTCTTCGGCGAGCGAGAGCGTGTCGAACCGGGTCGTGACATCCGGCCCGGCGTAGCGCGCGCCGGTGGTCTCGTACAGCAGCTGTGCGGTGACGGTCCCGGCGTTCACCACTCCCCCGGTGCCCGGGTGCTTGGTGATGACGCTGGAGCCGTCGGCCTCGATCTCGGCGATCGGGAAGCCCGGGACGCCCAGGGAGTGCTCGGTGAAGAAGGCGTAGTTCCCGCCGGTGGCCTGCGCGCCGCACTCGATGACGTGCCCGGCGGCGACCGCGCCGGCGAGGGCGTCGTAGTCGTCGCGGGCCCAGCCGTAGTGCGCGGCGGCCGGGCCGACGATCACCGAGGCGTCGGTGACGCGCCCGGTGACGACGACGTCCGCGCCCGCGTTCAGGCATTCGACGATGCCCCAGGCGCCGAGGTAGGCGTTGGCCGTCAAGGGTTTTCCGAGGTCCAACTCGTCGGCGCGCGCGACCAGGTCGTCGCCTTCGACGTGCGCGATCTTGACGTCGAGCCCGAGCTTCGCCGCCAGCTCGCGGAGGGCGTCCGCGAGTCCGGCGGGGTTGAGCCCGCCCGCGTTGGCGACGATCTTGACGTCCTTTTCCCGTGCCAGGCCGAGATTTTCCTCCATCTGGCGCAGGAACGTCTTGGCGTAGCCGCGGTTCGCGTCCTTCATCCGGTCGCGGCCGAGGATGAGCATGGTCAGCTCGGCCAGGTAGTCCCCGGTGAGCACGTCCAGGGGGCCGCCGGTGAGCATCTCCCGGACGGCGGAAAAGCGGTCACCGTAGAACCCCGACGCGTTGCCGATCCGGTAGGTCATGCGAACTGCCCCGGCTTCCGGCCTTCCCCGGGCGGACCCGCGAAGGCCTGCGCGATGGTCAGCCATTCTTCGACGTCGGCGCCGTGCGCGACGAGGTCCGTGTCGGCCGGGTGCCGCCGCTGGGTGACGACGAGACAGAAGTCGACGGCGCTGCCGGTGAGCTTCTGCTCGGCGTCCTCGGGCCCGAACGCCCAGGTGGAGCCGTCGGGCGCGGTCAGCTCGACGCGGAACTCTTCGGCCGGCGGCGCGAGGGAGTTGAGCAGGTAGGCGAAGTCGCGGGTGCGGGTGCCGAAGCGGGCGATGTGCCACAGCCGCGCGGTCGGCTCCCGTGTCAGGCCGAGGGCGTCGAAGATGTCCTGGCCGTGGGCCCACGTTTCCATCTGGCGGGCGGTGACCATGGAGGCCGCGCTCATCGGCGGGCCGTACCAGGGCAGCTTCTGCCCGTCCGGCACGGCGGCGAGCGCCGCGGCCAGCTCGGCCCGCCCGGCGCGCCAGTCATCGAGGATCTCCCGCGGCGGGCGCTCGGCCCCGGCCGCGGCACCGTCGTCGACGTAGGTCTCCCCCACCTTCAGGAGCTCCTCGACCTCGGCCTGCCAGTCCTCCGGGTGGGCCGCCGCGATGAGCGCCTTGCGGTCGGTCCAGGCCAGGTGGGCGATCTGGTGCGCGATCGTCCACCCCTCAGCGGGTGTGGCCCGCGCCCAGTCCGACGCGGGCAGGTCCGCCACCACGTCGTCGATCGTCCGTGTCTCCGCGTCGAGATCCCCGAGGATCACGCCGAGATCCGCCATCGCCCGCCTCCTTGCGTCCTGGCGCCCAGCGTCGCACCGGCCGCCGGAAAAATCAAGCGCGCCTGATTGTTTCGCCCCGGACGCTGCGGACCCACTATTGACATCTTGCCAGTAGTGGCGGACTGCAATACGTTCCTCACCATGGCCGAGACCACCTACGCCGTCGCGGACCGGATCGCCACGGTGACGCTGAACCGCCCCGAGGCGCGCAACGGCTACACGATCCGGATGGCCGACGAGCTCGGCGCCGCGATGGATCGCGCGGACCGCGACGAAGACGTCCGCGTGGTGGTGTTGACCGGGGCGGGCAAGGACTTCTGCGTCGGCGCCGACCTGTCACAGGGCGGCTTCGACTTCGACCCGGCGACCGGCCCGGACGCGGCCTGGCAGGAGCCCGCCGGCCGGTGCTCGAAGCGGATCTTCACGATGAACAAGCCGGTGATCGCGGCCCTGCACGGCGCGGCGGTCGGCGCCGGCAGCACCATCACGCTCCCCTGCGACTACCGCCTCGCGTCCGAGGACTCCCGGTTCGGCTTCGTGTTCACCCGCCGCGGCATCTACCCCGAAGGCGCGTCGGCGTGGTTCCTCCCCCGGCTCGTCGGGATGGGCACGGCACTGGACTGGATGATCAGCGGCCGCGTCTTCCCCGCCGCCGAGGCGCTCGAAAAGGGCTTGGTGCACCAGGTGTTCCCGGCCGGGACGGTGCTCGACGAGGCGTACGCGCTGGCCCGCGAGATCATCGCGAACACCGCACCGGTGTCGGTCGCGGTCACCCGCCAGCTGCTCTACCGGATGGCGAGCGCCGACTCGCCGTTCCCGGTGCACGAGCTCGACTCCCGGCTGATCGGCGGGCTGGGCACGAACCCGGACGCCGTCGAGGGCGTCATGTCGTTCCTGCAGAAACGGCCGCCGTCGTTCGGTATGCGCGTCGACAAGGACCTCCCCGACTACTTGCCCTGGTTGGACGCATGAGCCTCTATCCCCCGCAGCCCTGGGCCCTGACCGCCGACGCGCGCGTGTCGATCTGGCGCGTGCCGCCGTCCGACCTGCCCGCTTTGCCGGAAGGCGCTTCGCCGTTGCTCGTCGGGGGCCGGGCGTCGGTGTTCACGGCGTGGATCGACTACACCCCGCCGGGGCAGCTGGCGTACCACGAGCTGCTCGCCGCGGTGTCGATCAAGGCACGGCGCGTGTCCTGCTCGATCACGGAGATCTGGGTCGACAGCGAGGCGTCCCTGGCGGGCGGGCGCGAGCTGTGGGCGATCCCGAAGGACCTGGCGACGCTGGACTTCACCGGCGGCCGCACGTTCCAGGCCACGGCGGCGACGGCGGACGACTGGATCGCGACGGCGGCGTTCAAGCCCCGGCCCGCACTGCCGCTGCGCGTACCGACGACGTTCGAGGTGGTCCAGTCGCGCGACGGCCTCCTGCGGACCCCGGTCAGCGCGAAGATCCGGCCCCGCCCGGCCTCGGCCGACTGGAGCTTCAACCCGGACGGCCCCCTCGGCTACCTCGCCGGGCGGCGGCTGGTGACGAGCCTGGAGCTCCCGAAGTCCGAACTCCGCTTCGGCGCCTGAACGTGCCGCGCGGACCGGAAAACTACCCCCTGAACGCACGTCCCGCGGCCTGAACAGCACCTCTGGGTGATCGCGTAACCCGCCAGGGTGAGAGCGCGACACGCCACCCCTTGGGTCCCGCGCGGGGGATCACCCCTACATGTAGTCTCTGATGACCGGCAGCGCCCAGCGACGGGGAGACCGCTGCAGAGTACTGCCGGGCAGTTTTGAAGAACCTGCAGCGCACGGCCTCGTGAGGCCGTGTGGCGATCGAACGCGCCCGAAAGCTTGGAGACACGCATGTCAGTCGATACCGGTCAGCGGCCCGCCGCCGCCGACACCCCCACCGCGATCCGGGTCATCCGGCGGGACGGCAGCGTGTCGCCGTTCGACGCCGGGAAGATCTCGGTCGCGCTGACCAAGGCGTTCCTCGCGGTCGAGGGTGGCGACGCCGCCGCGTCCTCCCGCGTGCACCACGTCGTCGCGGAGCTGACCCAGCAGGTGGAGACGACCCTGCTGCGCCACGCCGGCCCCGAGACCGCCCTGCACATCGAGCAGATCCAGGACATCGTCGAGCTGGCCCTGATGCGCGGCGAGCACCACAAGGTCGCCCGCGCGTACGTCCTCTACCGCGACGAGCGCAGCAAGGCCCGCGAGGCCACCAAGCCCGCCACCACCGAGGCCGCCCTGAACGTCAAGGGCGCCGACGGCGTCCTGCGCCCCCTCGACTGGGCCCGCGTTTCCCACGTCGTGGGCGAGGCCGTCGCCGGCCTCGAAGACGTCTCGGCCGAGCCGGTGCTGGCCGAGGCCAAGCGCAACCTCTACGACGGCATCAGCGCCGACGAGCTGGCCCTCGCCCAGGTCCTCGCCGCCCGCGTGCTGGTCGAGCAGGAGCCGAACTACTCCTACGTCTCCGCCCGGCTGCTGCTGGACAAGCTGCGTGGCGAAGCACTGAGCTACCTGGCGAAGAAGCCGCGCCTGGCCAGCCAGGACGAGATGGCGACCGAGTACCCCGCGTACTTCCGCGCCTACCTGCGCCGCGCGGTCGAGCTGGAGCTGGTCGACGGCGAGCTGCTGTCGTTCGACCTCGACAAGATCACCGCCGCGATCCACGCCGAGCGCGACCTCGACTTCGGCTTCCTCGGCCTGCAGACGCTGTACGACCGGTACTTCCAGCACCACGACGGCACCCGCTTCGAGCTGCCGCAGGCGTTCTTCATGCGCGTCGCGATGGGCCTCGCCATCCGCGAGGACGACCGCGAAGCCCGGGCCATCGAGTTCTACGAGCTGCTCTCGACGTTCCACTTCATGGCGTCCACCCCGACGCTGTTCAACTCGGGCACCACCCGCGCGCAGCTGTCGTCCTGCTTCCTGACCACGGTGGACGACGACCTGGACTCGATCTTCCAGGCGTACAAGAACAACGCGCTGCTGGCCAAGTACTCCGGCGGCCTCGGCAACGACTGGACCCCGGTCCGCGGCCTCGGCGCGCACATCAAGGGCACCAACGGCCAGTCGCAGGGCGTCGTGCCGTTCCTCAAGATCGCCAACGACACCGCGGTCGCGGTGAACCAGGGCGGCAAGCGCAAGGGCGCGGCCTGCGCGTACCTCGAGACCTGGCACGTGGCGCCTTCCGGACGTGCCCGCCGGAGACGTGCAGAGCCTTGGCGGCGCTCTTGACGTCCTCCCC
>NZ_JBEXVF010000090.1:0-35659 GCF_040629235.1 Amycolatopsis sp. NPDC005961
TCTCGTCCTCGGTCTTGCCGCCCCGGCCCGTCGTGACCCAGCCCGCGCCGAACCGCGCGGCCAGGGTCATCGTGCGGGGGCCGTTCGCCGCGACCACGAACGGGAGCCGCGGGCGCTGGACCGTGCCCGGCAGGTTGCGGGCCTCGCGGGCCCGGTAGTACTCGCCGTCGAAGTCGAACTTGTCGGTCATGAGCAGCCCGTCGAGCGCCTCGACGAACTCCGTGAACCGGTCGGCGCGCTGCTTCGCCGTCAGCTCCGGCGCGCCGAGCACCGCGCCGTCGTAGTGCTGGTGGTCGACGCCCGCGCCGACGCCGAGGACGAACCGGCCGTCCGAGATGTCGTCCAGGGTGGTCAGCTCGCGCATGAACGGCACCGGGTGCCGCGCGACCGGGGACGCCACGAACGTGCCCAGCCGGATGCGGGACGTCACCATCGCCGCCGCCGTCAGGGTCGGGACCGCGGAGAACCACGGGCCGTCGACCAGGTTCCGCCAGCCCAGGTGGTCGTACGTCCACGCGTGGTCGAAGCCGTATTCCTCGGCGGCACGCCACTTCGGCTCGGCGGCCCACCAACGATCTTCCGGGAGAATCACGATGCCTACTCGCACACTGCCGGACCGTACTGGTACCCACCGACAATCGCTCGGATGGGGACGAGGGCACCCGAACGTGTCAGGGACAATGGCGGGGTGGAGAGACCTCAGTTGATCGCGTCCGATGTCGACGGCACCCTGCTCGGCCCCTCCGAATCGCTCAGCGCCCGCACCATCGCGACCGTCCGCCGGGCGATCGAGGCGGGCGTCCCGTTCGTGCTGGCCAGCGGCCGTCCGCCGCGCTGGATCGCGCCCGTGGCCAAGCCCCTGGACCTGACCGGGTACGCGGTGTGCGCGAACGGCGCCGTCCTGTACGACTGCGGCCGCGAGGAGGTCGTCGCGGTGCACGGGCTGCTGCAGCCCGAACTGCTCCACGACATCGGGCACGCGCTCGACAAGGCCGTCCCCGGCTGCCGGCTGGCCGCCGAGCGCGTCAGCACCGACGCCGACCACGAGATGCGCAGCTTCGTGATCGAGCCGAAGTACCACAACCCGTGGGGCGACGGCGAAGGCCGCACGGCGCCGCGCGCCGAGGTGCTCGGCCACCCGGCGATCAAGCTGCTGGTCAGCCACATCGGGATGTCGTCGGAGGAGATGGCGGACGCGGTCAACGCGCTGTTCGACCGCGAAGTCGACGTCACCTACTCGTCGTCGGGCGGGCTGGTGGAGCTGTCCGCGCACGGCATCACGAAGGCGACCGGCCTGGCCGACGTCGCCGAGCGGCTGGGCGTCGCGCAGGAGGGGGTGATCGCCTTCGGCGACATGCCCAACGACGTCGAGATGCTGCGCTGGGCCGGCCACGGCGTCGCGATGGAGAACGGGCACCCGCGGGCGCAGTCGGTGGCCGACGAGATCACCGGCCCGGCCGGAGAGGACGGCGTCGCGCAGGTCCTCGAGCGCTGGTTCTAGCGCCGGTCGAGCTCGGCCGCCTCGGCCGGGGTCGGCGCGGTCCCGCCCAGGTGGGCGGGCAGCCACCAGCGCTCTTCGGCGGACGCGGGCTGGTCGGGGTAGTCGGCCTGGGCCCGGTCGAGCAGCGCGCTCATCCGGGTACGCAGCTCCTTCGTCACGACGTCCCAGTCGTCACCCTTGGCCGGGTGCATCGGCTCGCCGATGAGGATCGAGACCGGCACGTGCCGCCGCGTCAGGTCCTTCGGACGGCCCTTCGTCCACAGTCGCTGGGTGCCCCACAGGGCCATCGGCACGACCGGGACGTTAGCCGCCGCGGCCATCCGGACGGCGCCCGACTTGATCTCCTTGACGGTGAACGACCGGCTGATCGTGGCTTCGGGGAAGACGCCGACGACCTCGCCGGCCTGCAGCTTTCCGAGCGCCTCGCGGTAGGACGCCAGCCCGGCGGAGCGGTCGACGGAGATGTGGTGCATCCCCCGCATCAGCGGCCCGGCGATCTTGTTGTCGAAGATCTCCTTCTTGGCCATGAACCGCGTCAGCCGCTTGGCCGGGCGCGCGCCGAGGCCGCAGAAGATGAAGTCCAGGTAGCTGACGTGGTTGCAGGCGATGACCGCACCGCCGTGGCGCGGGATGTGCTCCGCGCCCTCGATCGTGATGCGGTTGTCCAGTACCCGGAACATCGTCCGGGCCGCTCCGATCACGGGCGGGTACACGAGGTCGGCCATCGCGCCAGGTTACGCGACCGTAGGTTCTTGACCGCCGTTCAGCGGTGAAGGCCACAAACCGGGCGAAGCTCACGCCGAACGAACGACCACTAGGCTTTCGGCGTGGGGACAGTGATCGAATCGCCTGTACGACGAGCCGGCCACCGAGTCGCGGTGTACCTGGGCCTGGCCACGGTGACACTGCTCAACCTCATCTCCTACGCCCCCGTGCAGCCGAACGCGCACGAGAAGGCGTGGGGCGACGCCGCCGAGTACTACGCGATGTCCGTGCAGACCGGCGCCCAGGTCGACAACCCGTTCGCGCTGCGGATGCTCAGTCCGTGGCTCGTCCACACCGTCAACCGGTTCACCGGCATCTCCCTGGATTCCGTGTGGCTGGCGTTCACGTTCGCGCTGGTCCTCGCCGCGGCGATCGTCTTCTTCGAGTTCCTCTGGGTCCGCCTGAACCTCCGGCTGTACACCTCGGCGCTCGCCGCGACCGCGCTGGCCTGCACGTTCTGGTACGCGCCGTACGCGTTCAGCAACCCGTACCTGGTCGACCCGCTGAACAACCTGCTCTACCTGGTCGCGCTGTGGCTCCTGTTCGACCGGCGGCTGATCTGGTTCGCGCTGGTGATCGTCGTCGGCACGATCAACAAGGAGACGACGCTGCTGCTCGCGCCGCTGTACCCGCTGGCGGCGTGGACGCGGACGAGGTCGCTGCGCGACAAGCAGGTCATCGGCGGGCTCGTCGCCGTCGTGGTCGCGGGCGGGCTGTACTTCGCGTTCCGGCTGTGGGCCCAGTCGCTGATCGGCGGCGACTACGGCTTCGGGGCCGGGCAGGCCAACAGCGGCCTGCTGAGCAACATCCGCTTCGCCCTGTCTTCGAACAAGGGCGTGGACCAGGCGGCCCTGTACAGCACGTTCGGCTTCTTCTGGCTGATCTTCGCCTACGGCCTCTACCGCGAGTACCGACGGCAGGGCACCCGGAGCCTGCTGCTCGTGTCCAGCGTCTGGCTGGGGCTGTGCTGCCTGGCCGGCCGGCTGGTCGCCACGGACACCCAGCGCGTCTTCGTGATGCTCGCGCCGCTGGTCATCGGGCTGGTCGCCGTCGTGCTCGACCGGCACCGCGGCGAAGCCCGGCGCATCTGGGTCGGCGTGGTGTTCTTCCTGTACTTCGCGGTGAACTACAAGCTGGCGTCGTCGTCGACGATCTTCCTGGTCGGCTTGGCCGGGCTGCTCGTGTTCGTGCTGCTCGAGGTGCCGCCGTTCTGGCCGAAGCCGCCGGCGAAGCGGGTCGGGCAACACGACGTCGACGGCCCGCCGACCGAGGAGTTCCTGCCCCACCGGGGCTCGCTCGACCGCGACTGAGGCAGCGCCGCCAGCACGAGGGCCAGCAAGATCGTGAAGAGCGCCACGGACTGGTGCTTGACGCCCTCGATGCCGTCGCCGAGGGCCGCGGCGCCGAACTGCGTCAGCGACACGGCGAACAGAAAAGCCAGCACGACCCCCAGCGCGCCACGACGCCGCGTCCACGCTCTGACCAGCACGAACAGCCAGATCGGCACCAGCGCGAACAGGCCGAGCGGGCTGAGCAGGCCGGTCAGCCACGACACCACCGGCACCCGGTACTCCTGCGCGTGCGGCGCGAAGCCCGCCTCCTGGTCGAAGCTGCCGAGGTAGTCCGGGCGAGCGGTGAGCTGGTCGGTCGCGGCCCGGTTCAGCACCTCCAGGGTCCGGCCGGGGTGGCTCGCGAAGTACGCGACGACGTTCTCGCGGGTCATCTGCCCGCGGTAGCGCTGGTACAGCGGATCCATCGTCGCCGGATGCGGGTGCCACCAGCCGTTGCCCGCGTACTGCGCGAACGACGGCGGCAGCCCGAGCTCGGCCAGGTCGGCCTGGGTGTCGTGCTTCCCGTCGACGATGTTCAGGAAGATCGAGTTGAACACGTTGATCTCGCGCGAGTCGTCGCCCGGGAACTCGCTGTACGTGCCGTCGGGCGCCCGGGCGGGTTCGACGCTCTGCTGCGCGAGCAGCGTGACGCCGCCGAGAGCGCCGACGACCAGCACCGCCGCCGCCCACCGCTTCGGCCCGCGCAGCGCGCCCGGCCGGACCAGGAACACCGCGAGCGCGAGGATCGGGAGGATCGTCAGCGTCTGGACCTTGGCGTTGACCGCGAGCACGCCGCCGGCGAACGTCACCGCCATCCCCGCGTAGCTCCACCGGCCCTCGCGCGCGGTCAGCAGCAGACCGCCGGCGATCAGCAGCAGGCCCAGGAAGGCGGCGCCTTCGCCGAGTATCGCGGCGAAGTACCCGAAGAACGCCGAGTCGGCGACGACCAGCAGCAACCCGGCCGCCGCGGCCAGCCGGACGCGGCGGGAGCACGGAAGGCCGAGCACGATCGCGGCGATCGCCGCCGCGGCGACGAGGCTGCTCAGCAGGCCCAGCACGACCAGGCTGAGCGTGCCGGGCAGACCGATCAGCCTGCCGATCCGGACGGCGAGGTCCGCGAGCCAGCTCTGCGTGAGCAGGTAGGTCGGCCGGCACGGCGGCACGCCGGGCGCGGGCGTGTACGCGAGGTGGACGAACGCCTCCGGCAGGCCCTTCCAGGTGATCCCGGCGCCGCAGAGCACGCGGCCGCCGTCGCCGTTGTTGGACATCGCGACCGGGCGCGGCACCAGGAACCGCAGTACGAACAGCGCGAACGACGTCCCGAAGACCCCGATCCCGAGCTTCGCTTCGGCACCCAGCCGGCGTTTCGGGACCTCGAGCTTCACGAAGGACAGGGTACGTAGCGGAAGTCCGGGCCCTTGTCGAGGTCCGCGACCACCGACTTCGCCTGCTCCGCGCGCGGGTACACCGAGACCCAGTAGGGCGTGCCGACGCGGCGGAACGTGGCGACCTCGTACTTGCCGGCGTAGACCGGGTCGATCGCGCAGTGCTGGCGGTCGGCGTAGCCGCTGTCGGCGGGCACGGCGACGGTCGGGCGGCGGCCGTTGACGACGTAGTCGTAGTCGGTCGCGATGCCGCCGTCGTAGCGTCCCTCGCGGGCGATGTGGTCGTCGGTGCGGCCGAGGACGTCGACGATGAGCAGCTGCCCGCCGTGGGCCGCGAGCGCGCCGGGTGCGGAGCCGCTGACGACCGACCCGGGCGGCAGGTACCGGCCGAGCCAGCCGCCGATCTCGCTCAGCTCGGTGCCGTGCGCGCGCCAGTCGCGTACGCGGTCGAGCATGTCGGGGCTGAACACCGAGACGAGTACCGCGATACCGGCGAGCCCGCAGGCGGTCACCGGGACGAGCCGGGTCGCGGCGGCCCACGCCCTCGGCCGCGGCGACGGCTTCGTGCCGGCGTCGACGGTGAGCACGCCATACGCGCTGACGGCCGCCACGGCGATCAGCGGCGGAACCGGGGCCAGCAGCCGCCACGACGGCCCGGGGTCGCCGCCGATCAGCACCGCGGCGGTGGCGACGACGGCCGCGATCGCGAACAGCAGCCAGATCAGGGCGCGGGCTTCGACGGCTGCGACAACCGGGGCTTCGCCCTGGGCCGGGGGCTCCGCCACCCGGAACCCGGGTTCGGTGCGACGCAGCAGCAGCGCGACCGCGGCGACCAGGCCGAGCAGCAGGAAACCCTGGTGCGCCAAGGCGAACCCGGACAGGTACGGCCAGCCGGCGGCGACCTGCGAGCCGAACGGCCCGCCGAGCTTCACGGCCAGCGGCGCGGGGACGAAGTGCTGGTAGAACGTCGCGCGCCAGGCCAGCCGCGGGATCAGGAACACGAGCGCGCCGAGGACGTAGCCCACCGGCGCCCACCAGCTGTGCTTCTTCTTCAGCGCGGCACCGGCCAGCCAGAGACCGCCCAGCACGGCGACCACCAGCCCCTCCGGGCTCGTCATCACGCAGAACGCGGCGAGCACGCCGGCGACCACCGGGCGGCGCGCCGCGAGCGAGTAGCAGACGGCGAGGAGGAGCAGCACGAACAGCGGGACCTCGGAGCCGGACGGCCCGTAGACGGCGAGGCCGCCGGCGCTCGCGGTGAGCACCGCCGCGGCGACGCCGATCGCCGGCCGCGGCTCGGGGTCGGCTGCCGCGACGATCCGGTTCACCAGGAGGTAGGCCACGAGCACGCACCCGAGCGCGGAGAGGACGCCGAACGCGACGGCGGCGGTCTGCACGTCGACGCCGAACGCGGCCCGCGGCAGGGCGATGAGAATAAGCCACAGGAAGTTCGTGTATCCCTCGACGCGTTCACCGGGGTTGAAGACCGGGCCGTTTCCGTCGGCGATGTTCTGCGCGTAGCGAAATGAAACGAGCGCGTCCTCGGTGATGGTCGCGAACAGCAGCTGGTGCAGCAGCGAAAGGCCGAGGGTCAGGGTGAGGACGAAACCGCGCCAGCCGCGGTCGGTGTCGAGCCGCGTCCAGGTCAGGACCACGATCGTGGCGAGGACCAGCCACGCCACCACGACCGCGTAGACCACCCGGCCCCCTTGTGAAGATCGCTCCGCCCGGCGTCAGTCAAGCAGGGAAACGCACGCGTCAATATAACCCGTTCGTGTATCGCGAAGAGACATTCGCGAATCGTCCCGATCGGACTGCTCACCCCGCGGCGGCCGACTGATCGTTGTCGGCTTAGTCTCCAGCGTGCTCTCCGTCTGCGTTGCCATTGTCGTCATCGCCGTCCCGGGCCTCCTGACGGGACTCGCCGCGGGAGTGCGCGGCTGGGCCCTGGCCGGCTTGGCGCCGCTGCTGAGCTACGCCATCGGCGGGCTGACCGGGCCGTGGACGGCGGCGGTGGGATGGTCGTTCACGCCGGTGACCTACGCGGTTTCGACCGTCGTGTTCGTCGCGATCGCCTATGGCGTCCGGAAACTGACCGTCCGGCGCTGGGCACCCGAGCCGGAACCGGGGTTGTGGGACCGCCGCGGGCACCTCGCGGTGGGCGCGTGCCTGCTGTTCGGGGCGGCGGTGGGCGGCTACGCGACGCTGCGCGGCCTGGGCCACATCGGCGCGCTGCCGCAGGGCTTCGACGCGGTGTACCACGGGAACGCCGTCCGCTACATCGCCGACACCGGCGACGGCAGCCTGTTCGGCACGGGTCACGTGAACTGGTACGGCGACGCGGCGCCGGTGTTCTACCCCAACGCCTACCACCTGCTGGCGGCGGTGACGAACCGCCTGAGCGGGGCGTCGATCCCGGCGACGCTGGACGCGAACACCCTGCTGCTGCCGGGTTTGCTGGCGTTGTCCCTGGTGACGCTGGTCCGCGAGTTCCGCGGCCGCGCGGTGCTGGCGGGCGCGGTGGCGCTGACGGCGGTGGCGCCGGTGATGGGCGTCTACGAGTCGATGGACCGCGGGCCGCTGCTGCCGTTCGCGCTGGGCGTGACGCTGACCCCGCTGGCGGCGGTGGCGTTGCGGCGGTACCTGGAGCGCGTCGCGCCGGACACGGGCTTCGTGCTGCTGCTGGCGGCGGTGGGCTTGCTGTGCATCCATTCGTCGACGTTGTTCGGCGGGATCCTGTTCGCCGGCCCGTTGCTGGTCCAGCGCTGGCTCGAGGACTGGCGCCGGATCGCCCGCGACCTCCTGGCGCTGCTGCCGATCGCGGTGGTGTCGTTCCTGGTGGCGTGGCTGCAGCTGTTCGGGGCGTTGGGCCTGGCGACGAGCGACCTCCCGTACTACGGCTGGCCGAGCGAGTGGCGCGCGTCGACGGCGCTGGGGGCGTTGCTGGGGTTCCAGCACTTCGAGGCGCACCCGCAGGTGTGGCTGTCGGTGGCGCTGTTCCTGGGGATCGTGTTCTTCGCGCGGGCGGGATCGTTGCGCTGGATCGGCTTGACGGCGGGGGTGACGGGCCTGGCGTACATGGCGGTGGCGTCGTCGAACGCCCCGCTGGTGATGGCGCTGTCCCGGCCGTGGTGGGACGACCCGTACCGGTTCTTCTCGATGGCGGCGATCCCGTTGTGCGTGCTGGCCGCCCACGGCTTGGCCTCGACCCAGGCGTGGTTGCGCGACCGGCTGCCCGCCCGCGTGCCGGCGGTGGCCGTCGCGGTGGTGGTGCTGCTGGGTTTCACGGTGCTGACGAACGGCTTGTACTTCCGGTCGAACGGCGCCCGCGTGTACACGGGTTACCAGGCCGCGGACCCGTCGAAGCTGCACGTGACGCCGGGCGAGGAAACGGCGATGGAGGAGCTGGGCAAGCTGGCCGCCCCGGGCGAGTGGGCGATGAACGACCGCTTCGACGGGACAGCGTGGACGTACGCACTGTCCGGTGTCCGCACGGTGGCGGCGCATTACGACCAGACTTCACCGCCTTCGGACGCCGTATTGCTGGCTCAGCGTTTCCGGGATTACCGGACTGACCCTGTGGTGCGGGCTGCGGTCCAGCGGCTGAATGTCCATTGGGTGATCCTGGGTGATCCGGTGGCGGCTCCGGAACCGCCTTATCAGCCCGGGTTGATCGGGCTGGCCGAAGAGCCGTTCTTGAAGGAAGTCTGGCGCAATTCGGACGCGGTGATCTACCGGCTGGTCGCCTGAAGCGGCGCGGCAGCCGGAGTTGTCCACATGTGCGTAACGGCTGTGGACAACTTGGGGACAGCGGGTGGACAACCCGCTCAGGCGGGGGTGACCGCCGGGCTGGTCGAGCGGGCCGCTACCGCTGCCAGGCCCGCCGTCAGCAGGTCGGCCACCGTGAACATCACCCGGGACGCCACCGCGAACGCCGTTGCCTGGCCGACCGTCAAGCCGCTCGCCGTCAGGACCGCTACCTGGGCCACCTCGCGGACGCCCACTCCGCTCGGGAGGATGAAGGCGAACGTCCCCACCGTCATGGCCACCGCCATCGCGCCCACGCAGAGGACGAAACCGCTGAAACCGGGCGTTCCGACCGAGTTCGCCAGGAGCCACAGGTGGATCCCCTGCAGGCACCACGCCGCCGTCGAGGAGCCGAAGACCTTGCCCACCACGCGCCAGCTCAGGGGGTGGGCCAGCGGGGGGCGGCGCAGCAGCTTCAGCACCAGGGACGTGCCCCACGTCAGGATCTTCGGGTGGAGCATCGCCAGGCCGACCGGGATCAGGACGAACAGCCACAGCGCGCGGGGGCTGTTGCTGAACACCGCAGGCGCCGCCAGGAGGGACACCACCAGGGCCGACACCACGCCCACGCCCAGCTGGATCAGCGAGCCCGTGAAGATCCGGGCGCGGGCGAGACCCGCTTTGCGGCCCAGCTCCATCTGCAGCAGGTACGCCCAGACCGACCCGGGTACGTACTTGCCGAGCGAGCCGACCAGGCAGATCTGGGCTCCCCTGGCGTAGCCGATCGGCTTGCCCAGGTCGTCGACCATCACCTGCCAGCCCCAGGTCGACACCATGATCGCCGCGACCAGGGCCGCCAGGCTGAGCAGCGACGACTGCCACGCGACGTCGTGCAGGGTGCGCCAGAACTCGCCCCAGTTGGAGGCCAGCTGCTTCGCCGCGAAGCCGATGACCAGCAGGATCGCGACCCATCTGACGACGTCGAGGATCTTCGCCTTGGCGGACTTCGGCGGCTTGCCCGCGGCGGGCAAGTCCTCAACTGTCGTCATCGACGGTTCTCCTCAGGTCTGAGGCTTATTCTGGTTAGGCCGCCGCGGGCCGCCCGCACGGTGCTGATCACCGCAGAAGTCATGCGGCGGCCGACGGCTGAATAAGCCTCATTGCACCGTGACCAGGCGGCTGAATTCGGCCAGCAGATCGTAACCGTCCCACACCGCGGAGAACGTCAGGGCCGAGCCGAACGGCACGATCCGGTCGACGCCGCGGCCCGCCAGCTCGTGCGCGAACGCCGTCAGCTCTTCGGCCGTGAAGCCGAACTGGCCGACCGTCTGGTCCTTGCGGAGGACGATCGGCACCAGGTCGGACAAAGTGGACACCCGCGCGTTCGCGAACGTGCCCGCGCCGAGCCATTCGCGGGGCAGGACCGCCGGGTCCGCGAGCTCCAAGGTGGCCAGCCCGTTGCCGTCGAACGCGATCTCCTTGACCAGCCCGTCGACCGCCGCGCCGTACGCCGAGACGCGCTTCTGGACCGCCATCGCCGGCTCGGTGACGTGCTGTTTCGTCGCCAGGACCGCCGCCAGCAGTGTGCGGAACTCCTGGCCGGCGGCCTGCGCACCCGCGGCGTCACCGACCCAGAACACCGCGCGCGGGGACGAGCAGGCGGCCTGGTCGAACCAGTACGAGTCGTTGTAGAAGCCTTCGGCGGCCGCGCGACGCTCCGCCTCGGACGCCCGCTGCCAGCCCGCCACCGACGCGATGGCGAACGACGAGCGGTCCGGGAACGTCAGGTCACGCGCGTGCGGCGCCAGCGGGTACTTGCGCAGCGCCGCGACCGAGCCGTCGCCACCCCAGATGACGCGCAGGTCGGCGGCCAGGGACAGGGCGCCGCTCACCTCGTCGCTGCGGTCGTAGGTCACCATGCGCTGGGTCGCCGTGATGGCCGCCGCCACCGAAGGGTCCACTTCGGACAGTGCGGCGTTCAGCGCCTCCAGCACCGCTTCGGCGGCACCCGCGGAGCGCGACGACACCCGCACGACGTTGTGGTTGCCCGCCAGCGCGGACAGCGCCCACGAGTAGACGAAGATCGTGTCGACGTTCGCCGGCGGCACGTGGAACACGAGCCCGCGCGGGAACCGCAACGCGCCGCCCGTGGTGTCCAAAGTGGACAGTGCCTTGGCGATCTCGCCCTTGCGCAGGAAGAAGCCGAGCGACGCCAGCTCCGGGAACCGGCGCGCGGTGGCCGGGGCCAGCAGCTTGCGGGCGAACTTCGTGACGAACTCGACGACGCGCGGGTCGCCGACACGCAGCCGGCCACCCGGCGGCTCGGCGCGCAGCTCGGAAACCAAGTCACCGACCGAAACAGCGTCCGACAAGGGAAAACGCTGGGTCAGAACGCTCATGCCGCCGCTCCCGAGAACGTGTCCGAGCAGCCGCGGGCCTCGGCCTTGGGCAGCCGGCCGAGCACGGAGAAGTGCTTGCCCGGCCAGTCGCCGTCGTCGATCCCGTTGTAGACGCCGAGGTCCTCGGTCAGCAGCACGTGGCCCGGGTACGACCGCGGCAGCGTCGAGACGACCTCGATCACGCCCGGCTTCCCGACCGGCTGCTCTTCCCACGTCTCCGGATCGCGGATCACGACGTCGGCGAAGTCCGGGCAGTACAGCGAGTTCCCGGACGGCCCTTCGAGGAACACCGTGCCGATCTGCTCGATCATCCCGTAGTAGTTGTGGATCCGGGTGAGCCCGGTGTCCTCCTTGAAGCGCCGCCGGAACTCGGTGTTGTCGACCGCGCGATCGATCAGCTTCTTCCAGCCACCGGAGTGGATGAGGATGCCGTTCGACAGGTCGAGACCGTTGTCCCGCGCGACCTCGTACAGGTACTGCCACACCATGAACGTGAAGCCGAAGATCAGGAACGGCTTGCCGCCGTACTCGGCCAGGAACTTCTTGACGGCCTCGACGTCCGGCCGGTCGTTCTCGTCGAGCACGTACGTGTGCTTGCGGCCGAAGTTCGCCATGCCCAGCACCCCCGCGCCGCGCGCGGAGAACGAGCGGCGGTTCTTGATGATGCCGATCGTGTCGACCATCAGCATCGGCAGCCGCTCCCCGCCGAGGACCTCCTGCAGGGTCGCGCCGAGCTGCTTGGTCTGCGCGCCCGCCGCCTCCTTGTCCAGGTAGATCCGCGACGCGCCCGCGCCCGTGGTGCCCGACGACGTCAGGGTCTTGAAGACCTCGCTGTCCGGAACCGACTTCAGGTCGTGCGTCTTGAACATCCGCACCGGCAGCCACGGCAGGTCCGCGATCGTGGCGAAGTCGGCGTTCGGCGCGATTCCCAGCGACGACAGGATCCGCTCGTAGCCTTCGGAGTTCGCCCGGTGGTGGGCCGTCAGGTCGACGAGTTCGGGCAGCAGCAAGGCCTCCCGGTCAGCCTGCGACCGAGTGAACACGCTCATACCTTCGCCTCCAAGGACCGGTAGTCGATCTTTCCGCTGGCCAGCAGCGGCACGGTGTCGATCGGGCGGACGTCGAACCCGCTGACGTGCAGGTGCAGCCGCTCGGACAGCGCCCGCGACGCGTCCTTGCAGATGTCCTTGTCGACGCCCTCGGCGAACAGCACCACCTTGTCGCCGGCGGGCACCGCGGCCACCACGTCGATCCCCACCGCCGCCGCGCGGGCGGCGTTTTCGAGGTCGTCGAGGCTGACGCGGTTGCCGAACACCTTGCCGATGCGCTTGAGCCGCCCGGTGATGAACAGGTACCCCTCTTCGTCGAGGTACCCGAGGTCACCGGTGGCGAGCACGCCGGCGTATTCGTCGCCCTTGGCCAGGCCGGACTCGTCGTCCGCGTAACCCAGCATCACATTGGGCCCACGGTAGACGACCTCACCGACAATTTTCGGGTGCGTGGTCTCCGACCCGTCGTCGCGACGGACGGAGAACTTCCCGCCCGGCAGCGCCGGCCCGGCGGAACCGAGCTTTTCGGCCAGTCTTTCCGCGGGCACCGTGGTCATCCGCGGCGCGGCCTCGGTCTGGCCGTACATGACGTACATCCGGCCGTCGACGGCCAGCATCTTGTCGTTGAACTCGGCGATCAGCTCGTCGCGCAGCTTCCCGCCGGCCTGCGTCAGCGTGCGCAGCGTCGGGTACTTCGCGGGGTCGAACTTGAGCCGCCGCAGCATCTCGTAGTGGTACGGGACGCCCGAGAGGGACGTCACACCGTAAGTGGTCACCGCGTCCCAGAAGCCGCGGCCGAGCACGCCGGACGGCTCGATCACGACGGTCGCGTCGCGCACCAGGTGCGAGTTCAGGACCGAGAGCCCGTAGCTGTAGTGCAGCGGCAGGCACGTCGGCGCGACCTCGTCGGCGTCGATGTCGAGCACCTGCGCGATGGCGTCGGCGTTGGCCAGGATCGCCTGCCGCGAGAGCCGGACGAGCTTGGGGTTGCCGGTCGACCCGCTGGTCGGGAGCAGCACGGCGAGGTCGGGGTGCGGCGTCACACCGTCGGCCGACGAGCGGACCCAGTCGGACCCCTGCGCGGTGTACCCGTCGGGCGCGTCCCCCGAAGCCGACAGCACGGCCGCCGGCCGGAAGCGTGAGACCAGCCCGGCCAGCACGTCGGCGTCCAGCGCCGGGTCGATCAGCGCGATCGCCCGGCCGGACTCGAACGCGCCCAGGTAGGTCAGCACGCTCGGCAGGTCGACCGACATCCGCGCGAACACGACGCCGACCGGCAACGCGGCCAGCTCTTCCATCCGCTTGCCGACCTCGGCCGACAGTTCCGCGCCCGCCAGCGTGCGGCCCCCGGCCACGTCCACCAGCCGAGCTCCCGCACCCAGCAAAGTCACAGCACCAAGCCTCCGTCGACGCCCAGCACCTGTCCGGTGACGAAGGAAGCTTCATCACTCACCAGGAACCGGATCGCGTTCGCCACGTCTTCCGCCCGGCCGAGCCGCCCGAGCGGCGTCTTGCCGGCGTTCTCCGCCTTCGCGTCCTCGCTCAGGCCCGCGGTCAGGTCGGTCTCGATCACGCCCGGCGCGACCGCGTTGACGCGGATGCCGGACCGGCCGAGTTCCTTCGCCGCCGACTTCGCGATGTTCGCCACCGCCGCCTTCGACGCCGCGTACACCGTCTGACCAGCGCTTCCGTACTCGCCGACGATCGAGGCGAGCACGACGATCGAGCCGGTCTTCTTGCGCATCATCGCCCGGGCCGCGGCCTGGACGGTGTGCAGCGTGCCGGCGACGTTCGTGCTCAGCGTCGTGTCGACGAGCTCCTCGCGGATCATCCCGAGGAGCGCGTCTTCCATGATCCCGGCGTTCGCGACGACGATGTCGAGCTTGCCGTGCTCCTTCGCGACGCCTCTGACCAACGAAGACACGGCCTTCGCGTCGGTGACGTCGAGCGCGAGCCCGGCCGCCGCGCCGGCCGCCGAAGCGGCTTCCTTGGCGCGGGCCTCGTCGCGGCCGGTGAGCACCACCGTCGCGCCCGCATCGACCAAAGCGCGCACGGTGGCCAAGCCGATCCCCCGCGTCCCGCCGGTGACGAGCGCGACGCGACCGGACAGATCAGTCATTCTTCGCCTGCAGCTCGGTCACCATGTCCACGGCGACCTTGAAGCTCGACATGTCGATGACCTGGTCGGTGTCGAACTCGACGTCGAACTCGTCCTCGATGGCCGCGACCAGCGCCATGTGGCCGACCGAGTCCCACGCCTCGAGGTCGCGGTACTTCAGGTTCTCGACGTCCACGTCAGCGTCGAGGTCCAGCGCCTCGACGAAGACCTCGCGCAGCTTGGGGGCAACCGACATAGCCATGACTCCTAGTGTTCCTCGCGCGGGCGGGCGTCCCACGCCTTGACCAAGGTAGAGAGGTCTTCGGGCAGGGTGGCGTCCGGGAGCCCCGCCTTGCCCTTCAGCCACGGGCCGAGCGCCTCGATCGTCGCCTCGTCGACACCGCGGCGGGACAGGCCGATGACGTTGATCCCGGTGACGCGAGCCGGGTTGCCGACGGCGATGGTGAACGCGCCGATCTCGCGCCGCACCGCCGAGCCCATCCCGATCATCGCGCCCGGGCCGACCACGACCTTCTGGTGCAGGATCGCGCCCATGCCGAGGTTGGCGCCGTCCCAGATGTGGCAGTGCCCGCCGGTGACGGCGTTGGACGCGACGGTCACGGCGTCGCCGACCAGGCAGTCGTGCGCGATGTGGGAGTTGCGGAGGAAGTAGCCGTCGCTGCCGATCGTCGTCGTCCGCCAGGTCCCTTGGTGGACACTCACGTACTCGCGGATCCGGTTGCGGCTGCCGATGACGACGCCGTGGCCGTCGTGATCCGGGTCACCGGTCGGCGTCTCGTCCCAGGCCGCCGGGTGGGGGCGGCCGCGGTCCTCGCCGGGCGTGCCGATCGTCACGTGCGGGCCGATCCAGTTGCCGTCACCGATCCGGGCCGGCCCGACGATCACGGCGAACGGCCCGATCACGTTGCCGTCGCCGAGTTCGACGCCTTCGCCGAGGACGGCGGTCGGGTGGATGCGGTTGGCCACGGGCGGGTATCCGTTCGTCGGCGGCTGGGTACTGGGCGTGCTACCGCGCCCGGTAACGTGAGGCCCGCGTTCATGCAGGGCGGCCGGGCGCAGAACCGGCGGCTCACTGTACCGGACGCGCCGAAATCGCCTTCCGAGAGAGACTGCCCATGATCCCCATCACTGTGGTCGACGTCCGCGACGCGGAGGACCTCGTCGTCGAGGTGCTGCGCTCCGGCGCCATCGCACAGGGACCGATGGTCAAGCGCTTCGAAGACGCCTTCGCGGCCGTCTCCGGCACGAAGCACGCGATCGCCGTCAACAACGGGACGACCGCACTGGTCGCCTCGCTCCAGGTGCTCGACCTGAAGCCGGGTGACGAGGTCATCACCTCGCCGTTCACCTTCGTGGCGACGCTGAACGCGATCCTCGAAGCCGGCGCGACCGTCCGCTTCGCCGACATCCGGCGCGACGACTTCGCGATCGACCCAGAATGCGCTGCGGCCGTGGTGACGGATCGCACGAAGGTGCTCATGCCGGTGCACCTCTACGGCCAGACCGCGGACATGGGCAAGCTCGCCCCGCTGGCCGCCGAGCACGGCCTCCAGGTCATCGAGGACTCCGCGCAGGCCGTCGGCGCGTCGTTCGAGGGCAAGCAGGCCGGCTCGTTCGGCATCGGCTGCTTCTCGCTGTACGCGACGAAGAACATCACGACCGCCGAGGGCGGCGTCATCACGACGGACGACGACGCGCTGGCCGACAAGCTGCGCGTGCTGCGCAACCAGGGCATGCGCGCCCGCTACCAGTACGAGGTCGCCGGGCACAACTACCGGATGACCGACCTGCACGCGGCGGTCGGCATCCCGCAGCTGGCGAAGCTCGACCAGCTGACCGCGGCGCGCCAGGCGAACGCGAAGCGGCTGTCGGAGGGTCTCGCGGGCACTCCCGGCCTGGACGTCCCGCAGGTGCTGCCGGGCCGCGAGCACGTGTGGCACCAGTACACCGTGCTGGTCGGGCCGCACGCGTTCCTCTCGCGTGACGAGCTGGCCGCGGCGCTCACCGAGCGCGGCATCGGCAACGGCATCTACTACCCCAAGATCGTCTTCGACTACGACTGCTACGCGGGTCACGACCTGATCCCGGGCGCGCGCGTCGAGGACTTCCCGGTGGCGCAGGCGGTTGCCGCGCAAGCGCTTTCGCTGCCGGTGCACCCGCACCTGACCGAGTCCGACCTGGACACCATCATCGAAACCGTTCGCGAGGTACTGGGCGCATGACGCATCGGATCGCTCTTGTCGGTACCGGGAACATGGGTTCCCTCCACGCTCGCGTGCTCGCCGGGAACGAACGCGTGGACCTCGTCCGCGTGATCGATCCGCGCGAGGAAGCGGGCAAGGCCGTCGCCGAGCGGTACGAGACGAAGTGGACGCCCGAGCTCGGGTCACTGTCCGATGTGGACGCCGTCGTGCTGGCTTCGGCCACCGAGGTGCACTACGACCTCGCGCAGGAGATCCTCGGCCAGGGCAAGCCGATGCTGGTCGAAAAGCCGGTGTGCAACAGCTTCGAGAAGTCGCAGGAGATCGTCGCGCTGTCGAAGAAGCAGGGCGTCGCGCTGATGTGCGGGCTGCTCGAGCGCTACAACCCGGCGGTCATGACCGCGCGGGCGCTGGTGCAGGAGCCGATCCACCTGATGGCCCGCCGCCACGGCCCGTACGCGCCCCGGATCAAGACCGGCGTCGCGTGGGACCTGCTGGTGCACGACGTCGACCTGGCGATCCAGTTCTTCGGCGGCGCGACGCCGGCGCGGGTGACGTCCGGCGCGGGGTACTTCCACCCGCAGTCGGTCGACGGCGCCGAGGACACCATCGAGACGGTGCTGTCGTTCCCGACCGGCCTGGCCACGGTTTCGGCGTCCCGCCTGGGGCAGAAGAAGGTCCGGTCGCTGGTCGTGTCGGAGCTCGACCGGCTGATCGAGATCGACCTGCTCCGCCGCGACGTCACCATCTACCGGCACATCTCGCACGACTCCGTCACCCCGGACGGCCTCGGCTACCGCCAGCAGACGGTCATCGAGATCCCCGAGCTGATCACGGCGCGCGAGCCACTCGCCTCGCAGCTGGACCGGTTCTGCGACCTGCTGGAGGGCAAGGTCGACGCCGACACCGAGCGCGACCTGATCCTGCCGTCGCACCACGTCGTCGAGCAGGTCCTGACGCAGGCCGCGGCCTAGCTCACCGACCTTGCGGAGCCGGGCGGGTCGCGGTGGGCGGCGCTGTTCCGCCGGCGGCGCGGCCTTGGGACTTTGTGGCCGCCGCCGTCAGGGATGTTGCCCGGCTTCTTGATGTCGACGTCCACCAGATCTCCGGGGCGTGTTCGTAGCGGCGGACTGCCCGGGCGGTGGCCCGGTCCAGGTGCCGCAGGCGGCCCAGCCGGTACCGCCGTTCGCCGCGGCGGCCAGTTCTCGTCAACGAGGCAGCGGGCCAGGCGCAGTCTGCCGGTCGGGGCCAGGGGTGCGTTGGGCGTAGGTCACGAGGGCCTCCAGGTAGCCGGTGCAGATGTCGCCATCCACACCGAACCCGGAGGCCGCACACCAAGATCATCCGATCAGGTGTCGCCCGTACCCAACCTCCGTGGTCAATACGCCTAGCTCACCGGCACCGGGAACGCGGCCGGGCTCCGGAGTCCGCCGGGGCCCACCGCGCGGACGGCGAAGAAGACGTTGTCCTTCGACAGGTCGATCTTCGCCGTCAGCGCCGGGCCGACGTCGAGCGCGTGCGTCCAGTCCGGCGCCGTCGTCTCGCGCCAGAGGACTTCGTAGCCGGTCGCGCCCGGCGTCGCGTTCCACAGCAGTTCCGAATCGTTCGTCAGCGCCGCCGTGCGGATCTTCACGCCCTTCGGGGTCCCTGGGGCCGTCGCGAGCGACCACAGGGCGGCGCCGTTCACCCGGGCGACCCGGGCGATGAACGGGAAGTCGCAGAACTCCGGCAGGTCGCCGTACTGGACGCCGTTCTCCACGCGGACGTCCTGGTGCTGGTGCGCGAAGTCCTCGGCGGGCTCGGTGAACCGCGCCGCCGGATAGCCCTGCTCCAGGAAGCCGATGTGGTCGCCGCCGCGCAGGTAGCGGTCGCGGCGGTAGATCACGCGGACCGTCATGCCGGTCGCGTCGTTCTCCGCAACGGACTTCACGAACCGGGCCAGCTGGCGCGGCGGTGAGTCGTTCTCGCCCCCGATGCTGCGCCGCAGGTTCGCCTCGGCCGGCGTCTCCGCGGTCGGGACGCCCTCGGCGAACAGCCGGATCGTCGTCGGGTCGCGCGTGCCGTCGTCGGCGCGGCTGGAGCCGACGATGTCGTCGGTGAACATCGCCTGGACGTCCGTGCCGGCGGCCTTGAACTGCTGCGCGAGGTACCGCGCGCCGTAGAGGCCCTGCTCCTCGCCCGCGACGGCGGCGAAGACGATCGTCGCGGCCGGCTGCCGCGTCGCGAAGACCCGCGCCAGCTCCAGCGAGACCGCGACGCCCGAAGCGTCGTCGTCGGCTCCCGGCGCGTCGCCGGTGAAGTCCATGACGTCGGTGCGGCGCGAGTCGTAGTGCCCGGAGACGACGTACACGCGGCCGGGATCGGTGGACCCGCGCAGCGTCGCGACGACGTTCGTGATCTTCGTCGGCACCGGGATCCGGTCGGCGGGCGGCTGGACGTACGACTGCAGCTCGACGGTCATCCGGCCGCCGGACGCGGCCGCGACCTGCTGGAACTGCGCGAACAGCCAGTCACGCGCGGCGCCGATGCCGCGCACCGGGTCGTCCTGGGCGGACAGCGTGTGCCGGGTGCCGAACGCGGCCAGCCGCCGCACGGTCGCCTCGATCCGGCGCTCGTCGACCTGCCGCAGCAACGCTCGCAGGTCCGCGCCGGGGCGCTGCGGCCGGACGGGAACGCCTGGGCACCCGGGTGACGCGGCCGCCGCCGGAACCCCCACCGCGGACACCACCACCGAAGTCGCCGATGCGGCGAGGAACGCTCGTCGAGAGGTCACGGATCCGGTCTTACGCCCGCGCGGGGCCGCCGTGTACCGCCGACCGGACGCGCGGCTACTTGGTGAGCCGCTTGCCTCCGCCGTCGTAGGCGACCAGCGGGGTCAGCGACGCGGAGTCCGGCACCGCGACGGGGTCGAACCAGAAGAAGACCACGTTCGGGTCCTCGGTCCACTTGGCCAGGGTGGCCTCGACGGTCTTGCCGTGGACGGTCGTCGTGATCCGCGTCGCCGGGCCGGCGAAGTAGCCGAAGACCGGGATGAGCTGGTCCTGGAGGACCTCGCCGCCGTCGGTGGCGTGGAAGCCGAACGACCGGTCGGAGCCGCGGACCTCGTTCGTGGCCAGCGCGGCCTGCAGCGCGGTACCGGAGCGGAAGCCGGCGACCAGGCCGAAGTGGATGCCCGGCAGGGCCTGCGGCTCGTCGATGGCCCGCGCGAAGAACACGATCTCGCCGGCCTTCGTCTGGATCCCGGTGCCGACGACGTCGCCGAGCGGCGGCCGTTCGGACGGCCCGGTGGTCGACGCGGGCGCGGACGACGTCGGCGGGGCCGGCGGCTGCGCGACCGGCGCCGGCGCGGGCTGCCGCAGCTGGACGGCGAACACGAAGACCAGCACGACGACGGCCGCGGCGGCGAGCCCGGCGGTGGTCGTCAGTGCGCGGCGGCGGCGCCGGAGGCGCGTGCCACCGGCCATGATCGCGACCAGGTCGGGCTCGGCGAAGGGTTCGGCGGGCGGTTGCCGGAGGGCGGCGCGGAAGTCGTCGAGGTCGTTCATCGCCCGCTCCCTCCGATCAGCGTGTCCTCGCCGGCCTCGATGCGCAGCTTGGCCAGCGCGCGCGAGTTGGTGCTCTTCACGGTACCCAGCGAAACGCCGAGCTCACGGGCCACGTCGGCTTCGGGCAGGTCGAAGAAGTGGCGGAGCACGACGACGGCGCGTTCGCGGGCGGTCAGCGTCCGCAGCACCGCGGTGAGCCACGCGCGCTGGGTGACGGCCTTGTCGACGTCGAGCCGGTCCGGCTGGTCGGGCATCGCCTCGGTGGCGTACTCGCGGATCGGGCGCCGCCAGCCGTCGATGACGTGGTTCATCAGGACGGTGCGGGCATAGCCGTAGGCGTCCTTGTGCCGGACTCGCGACCAGGCCGCGTACGTGCGCGTGAAGGCGGTCTGCGCGGCGTCTTCCGCCTGGTGGCGGTCACCGGTGAGCAGGTAGGCGGCGTGGGTGAGCCGGGCCGAGGACGCGCGCACGAAGTCCGCGAACTCGTCGTCGCCGCGCGCCATGGGTCACCTCGATCCGTCTCTCCCAGCGACGGCCGGGCCGCGGAAAGGTTGCTCTCAACCTTTCCGAGCGTACGCCCGTCGTTCCCCGGGACGATCTTGTCGCCGAGGGAGGAAACGCATGAGAAAAGGCCTCGTCATCGCCGGAACCGCCGTCGCCGGCCCGCGCCCGAGCACGAGGTGCTGGGTGACGTGATCCCGTCGGGCATCAGCGACCTGGTCTTCTACGGCGACTGAAACGTTGCGTAACCGCAATCCTGCGCTCGGTTACCGCGGGCTAGATTGTCTTGCGAGCGCTTCATCGGGGGAATCTTCGCCGCCGCATGCCTGCTGACCTGCGTCACAGCGCACCGGGGCGGTTCCACGACGGCGGCGCCGGCGACCACGTCGGCGCCGCCGTCATCCAAACTCCGGTTCCGGATTACTCCGAGAAGTCCCCGGACGGCGCGCCCCAGCCGGGAGCCTGACCGCGTTCCTCGGCGATCTCCCGGCGGCGCGCGTTCTCCGCGCGGACCCGGTCCACTTCGGACTGGATGTACTCCTCGTCGTACCGCTGGAACACGCGCGCCGGGTTGCCCGCCACCAGCGTTCGCGGCGGGACGTCCTTCGCCACCACCGAGTTCGGCTGCACCGTGGCGAAGTCGCCGATCGTCACGCCGGCCATGATCACCACCAGGCCGCCGATGAAGCAGCCCTTGCCGATCTTCACCGGCTTGCGCTCGATCAGGTCGCTGCCCGAATGGTTCTGCAGCGTCATGTTCGCGAGCCAGCTCGAGTGCGTGAAGATCAGCGTGTTCAGCCCGATGCTGGTGTGCTCGCCGATCTCCAGGCCGCCGCTCGCGTCGAGCGCCGCACCCTCGCCGACCCAGCAGTGGTCGCCCATCGTGAGGTTCTCGGGACTGATGATCTTGACTCGCTCGCGCACCCGGCACGTCGACGGGAGCCCGTAGAACTGGGCCCGCTCGGCGTCGTTCATGTACTGCGAGACGAGCTCGGTCAGGATCTGCGGGCGCAGCCGGTGGCTGCGCTCGTCATCGAAGAACATCCGCTTCCGACACCAGTTTCTCGAACGTACGGAGGTGTTCCTCCGCGACGACGTCGAGGCCGAAGTTCGACCGGACCATCTCGCTCTCGCGCTGCGCGATCAGGGCCCGGCGATCCGGGTCGTCGAGCAGCTCGATCACCGTGCGCGCCACGGCCTCCGCGTCGTCCGGGCGCACCAGCAGCACGTTCTCACCGTTGCGCAGCTCGATACCGGGGTAGTTGTCCTCGGTGACCGACGCGATCGTCGCCGTGCCGGACAGCATCGCCTCGAGCGACGCCGTGCCGCAGCCGCCGTTGAGGTCGTGCGTCACGATGTCCGCCGCCGCGAAGTACGCCGGGACGTCCGCCTTCGGCACCGCGCCCGTGACCACCAGCGCGTCCGAGACGCCCAGTTCCGCGGCGCGCTTGAGGAACGCGTCGTGGTAGACGCGGCCGACGACCAGCACGCGGACGCTCGGGTGCTGGTCCAAAATGGACGGCAGTGCCTCGATGAGCGGCAGCCGGTTGCGCAGCGGGATGACGTGCCCGAGCGAGACGATCAGCGGCGCGTCGCCGATTTCGTGCTCCGCGCGGACGTCCTTCGTCACCGGCTTCGCGAAGTGCCCGGTGTCGACGGCGATCGGGAAGTACTCCGAGTTCGCGTCGCTGGTCCCGTAGCGGTCGACGCAGTAGTCGACCCCGAGCTTGTCGAGGATGACGTAGCGAGGCCGGATGTAGCGCAGGATCGGCTTCACGAGCACCGCGTCGAGCATCCGGAACACGCCGCCGTACAGCTTGTTGTCGCTGATCAGGAGCGTGTGGATGGTCAGCAGCACCGGGATGTTCCGTCGCCGCGCGTAGATGCCGGCCAGCCACGACAGGTCGAAGAACTGGCCGTGCAGGTGGATCGCGTCCGGCTTGAACTCGTCCAGCAGCTTCCACAGCCGCCGCCAGTTGCCCGGCCGCGGCGACGCGAAGCTCATGTCGAAGTCGATCGACAGCCCGACCTGCGGCATCTTCACCGCCGGGAGGCGCACGACGCGGTAGCCGTCGCGCTCCTCGTCGGCCGGGGCGTCGGCGTAGGCCGCCGTGATGGCCAGGACTTCGTGCCCGGCCTCGACGAACTGCGCCGCCAGCGACGCCGACATGTGCGCGCTCCCGCCCACCCGGGGCGGGAAGAAGTTGTTCACCACCGCGATGCGCATCGCACGTCCTCGGGCAGGGCCCGCGGTGGCACTCACTCCGAGTCCTCGACCAGCTGCCGCATACCTTCTTCGACAGTGATCCGCGGCTCCCAGCCGAGCACCTCGCGGGCGCGGGTGATGTCGGCGGCGCGCCGCGAGACCAGCACGTCACGCTCGTTGAACAGCGGCTCGACGTCGACGCCGACGGCCTCGATGAGGATCTTCGCCAGCGCCGCGATCGACGTGTCGATGCCGGTGCCGATGTTGATCGGCAGGTTCGCCCGCTCCGACTCCAGCGCGGCGACGACCGCGCGCGCGAGGTCCCAGACGTGCACGAAGTCCATCGACTGGTCGCCGCGGCCGTCGATGATCGGCGGCTGGCCGGCGCGCAGGCGCTGGATGAAGTGGTTGATGACCGACGTGTAGTAGGCCTCGATCTTCTGGCCGGGGCCGTACACGTTGAAGAACCGCAGCGCGTTCCAGGACAGGCCCTTCTGGCGCTCGTAGAAACCGAGCAGGTCCTCGCCGGCGCGCTTCGAGATGCAGTACGGCGTGAGCGGCTTGAGCTCGTCGTCCTCGTGCATCGGCAGGCGCTTCGGCTCGCCGTAGACCGACGCGGTCGAGGCGAACACCAGGCGCTCGACGCCCTCGTCGGCGGCCGCGGCGAACACGTTGTGGTTGCCGATCATGTTGATGTCGATCGACTCGTGCGGGTCGGCGATCGACTTGTTGATCGACACCGTCGCGAAGTGGATGACGTGCGTGCAGCCGCGCATGGCCTCACGCACCGCACCGCCGTAGCGGACGTCCTTCTCGACGAGCTCGACCTTGCCGGTGGCGACGAACTCGTTGACGCGGGCGCGGTCGCCGCGGGTCATGTTGTCGAAGATCCGCACCGTGTAGCCGCCCTCGATGAGCAGCGGGATGACGTGCGCGGCGATGAACCCACCTGCCCCGGTGAAGAGCACCTTCTTGTCGGACACCAATTTCTCCTCGGTAGGGCGGCTTCAGGACAGGGACTGCACGGCTTCGCGCACAACCTCGCCGACGCGGGTGACTTCGGCGTCGGTGAGGTTGGCGTGCATGGGGATCGCGAGCTGACGCGCGAACGCGTCCGCCGAGACGGGCAGCGGGGCCTGGGGACCGTAGATCGGCTGCAGGTGCGAGGCGTAGGTGCCGAAGTTGCACTGCACGCCCGTTTCGCGGATGCGCAGCGCGAGAGTGTCGCGGCTGACCTCGGGCGCCACCGTGAGCAGGTAGGCCTGCCACGGGTGCTCGCGGTCGGGCAGTTCCACCGGGACGGTCAACGCGTCGACGTCCGCGAAGGCCTCGTGGTAGCGCTTCGCGACCGAGCGACGTGAAGCGAGGAGATCCGGCAGCCGGTCGAGCTGGACGTTCATGATCGCGGCCTGGACGTCCGACATGCGGAAGTTGTAGCCGAGCTCGTGGAACTCCGGGATCGGCAGCGTGTTCGAGCCTTCGCGGCTGATCGCCGGCTCGATGCCGTAGGTGTGCAGCTTGCGGGCGTGCGCGATGAGGTCTTCGCGGTCGGAGACCAGCGCGCCGCCTTCGCCCGCGGTGATGCCCTTGCGGCCGTGGAAGGAGAACGCGGCGAGGTCGGCGAGGCTGCCCGCCGGGCGTGTCTTGTACGTCGCGCCGGCGGCGCACGCGGCGTCCTCGAACAGCCAGAGGCCGTGCTTGTCGGCGATCGCGCGGTATTCGTCGAAGTCGCCGGGCTGGCCGGCGACGTCGACGGCGAGGATGCCGACGGTCTTCGGGGTGATCAGGGACTCGACGTGCGCCGGGTCCGCGCTGAAGACGTCCGGGCGGATGTCGGCGAACACCGGGGTCGCGCCGGCCTGCACGACGGCGTGGCCGGTGGCCGGGAACGTGTAGTCGCCGACGATGACCTCGTCGCCCGGCCGCACGCCCAAGACCTTGAGCCCGAGGAAGAGCGCCGAACCGCAGTTCGCGGTCGTCAACGCGTGCGCGGTGCCGGTGACCTGGGCGAACCGCTCTTCGAAGCGGCGGCACGCCGGCCCGGCGCCGGCCAGCCAGCCGGACCGGAAGACCTCGGCGACGGCGGCGAGCTCCTCTTCACCCACGGTCGGCTGACCAAGGGCAATGCTGTCGGTCGACATACCTCTCCCATTGCGTGGGGACCCGGCGAAGTGTATATACGCTCGCTCAGGTGATTCACAGGCCCACGCCGAAGACCACCTTCGAGTGACAACTTCCCCAGGTCGGATGACGTCTTAGGGTGGGTCCATGCGATTCGGGGTGCTGGGGGCCGTCGCCGCGTGGCGTCCGGACGGCACGCAGGTGGCGGTGGGCGGCCCCCGGTCGCGCACCCTGCTGGCGTTGCTCGCCCTGGAAGCCGGCCGGTTCGTGCCGGCCGAGCGGCTGATCGACGGCATGTACGGGGACTACCCACCGGACGGCGCGGCCAACGCCCTCCAGTCGCAGGTCTCCAGGCTGCGGACGGCGCTGAAGGAGCTGGCGCCGGTCGAGTTCACCGCCGCCGGGTACCGCTTGGTCGTCGAACCGGACGAAGTGGACGTTCACGCTTTCGAAAGCCTTGCGCGCGAAGGCCGGACGCTGCTGAAGAACGGCGAGCCCGCCCGAGCGGCGTCCACCTTGGACGAAGCGCTGGCGTTGTGGCGCGGGCCCGCGTTCACCGACCTGGCCGACGCGCCGTTCGCCGCGGCCCGGTCCACCCGGCTCGAGGAGCTGCGGGCCGACGCGGCGGACGACCGCGTCGAAGCCCGGCTGGCCCTCGGGCAGGCCGAAGACGTCCTCGCCGAGCTGAGGGAGACCGTCGCCGCGCAGCCGCTGCGCGAACGGCCACGCGCGCAGCTCGTCCGCGCGCTCACCGCCGCGGGCCGGCCGGCCGAGGCGCTGGCCGCGTTCGAAGACGCCCGCCGCACGCTGGCCGACGAGCTGGGCGCCGATCCTGGTCCAGACCTCGCCGAAGCCCACCTCGCCGTGCTTCGCGGCGAGACGGAGGGGCCGGCGATCCCCGCGTTGCCCGCGCAGCTGACCAGCTTCGCCGGCCGGGACGGCGAGCTGCGGCAGGTGGCCGAGCTGCTGGAGCGCAGCCGGCTGGTGACGCTGACCGGGCCGGGCGGCACCGGCAAGACGCGGCTGGCCGTCGAACTGGCCGCCGCGGAAGCCGGGCCGGTCGCGTTCGTCGAACTGGCCCCGCACAGCGGCCCCGGTGTCGCCGGGGCGGTGCTGGGCGCGCTCGGCCTGCGCGAGAGCACGCGCGGCGGCCCGCAGGACCCGGCCGACCGGCTGATCTCGGCCCTGCGTGACCGGGCGGCGCTGCTCGTGCTCGACAACTGCGAGCACGTCGTCGACGTCGCGGCCCGGCTGGCCGCGCGGCTGCTCGGCGCGTGCCCGGGGCTGCGGGTGCTGGCCACCAGCCGCGAGCCGCTCGGCATCACCGGCGAGCAGCTGGCGCCAGTGCCGCGGCTGGCCGTCCCGCCGCCCGGGACTCCCGCCGCGGAGGCGCTGGCCTACCCGGCGGTCCGGCTGTTCGCCGACCGCGCGGCCGCGAGCGACCCGGCGTTCACCGTCGGCGAGGCGACGATCGGCGACGTCCAGCACATCTGCGCGGCCCTCGACGGCCTGCCGCTGGCGCTGGAGCTGGCCGCGGCGCGCGTCCGGAGCCTGGACCTCGGGGAGATCGCGGCCCGGCTCGACGACCGGTTCCGGCTGCTCGCCCGCGGCAGCCGGACGGCCGAGGAGCGCCACCGCTCGCTGCGCGGGGTCGTCGAGTGGAGCTGGGACCTGCTCGGCGACGACGAACGCGAGCTCGCCCGGCGGCTGACGGTCTTCCCCGGCGGCGCGACGCAGACCGCGGCGGCCGAGGTCTGCGGGGCCGACGCCGATCTCCTTCTCGAGCTGGCCGACAAGTCGCTGGTCGAAGCCGTCGGCGGCCGGTTCCGGATGCTCGAGACGATCCGCGCGTTCGGCGCCGAGAAGCTCGCCGAAGCGGGCGAGACCGAGACGTTCTCCCGTGCGCACGCCGAGTACTTCCTGCGGTTCGCCGAAGAAGCCGACCCGATGCTCCGGACCGCGGCGCAGCTGGAGTGGCTGGACCGGATCGACGCCGAGTACGACAACCTCCTGGCCGCCCTGCGCTGGGCGACCGAGCACGACGTCACGCTCGCGCTGCGGCTGGTGCCGCTGCTGGCGATGTACTGGTGGATGCGCGGACGCCGGTTCGAGGGCGCCGGGCTGTCGCTGGCCGTCGTCTCGCGGACCCCGCCGGAGCTGCGCGAGGAGTACGTCGAGGAGTTCCTGGTGTGCGTGCTGGGGGCGCTGTCGGGGGCGCCGCACGAGTCGCTGGAGCAGTACCTGCCGCTGGTCCGGCGGTACGCGGCGGACGGCGACTGGGCGCCCCGCAACCCGATGCTGGTGATGCTGCTCGGCGTGGTCGTGGGCCCGCCCGGCGACGACGAAGAGCTGGCGGGCCGGGGCGAGGGCCTGCTGGCGGCCGGGGACGCCTGGGGCTGGGCGCTGCTGCCGACGGGCATGGGCCTGCGGGCGATGATGACCGGCGACCTGGCCGGTGCCGAGGAAGGGCTGCGCGAGGGCGCGACGCAGTTCCGCGCGCTGGGCGAGCGGTGGGGCCTGTCGATGGCCCTGGACCACCTGTCCCAGCTGCTCACGTGGCGCGGCGAGCACGACGCCGCCCTGCCGCTGATGGACGAGGCGCTGGGGCTGATCCACCAGATCGGCGCGACCGACGACGCCGCCGACCTCATCTGCCGGCGCGCCTGGACCCGCCTGCTTTCGGGCGACCCGGCCGGCGCCCGCGCGGACTACGAACTGGCGGCGGCGACGGCCCGCCGCACGGGCATGCCGGAGTCCCGCGCGGCCGCGTACGTCGGGCTGGCGAACCTGGCCCGGTACGAAGGTGACCTGGCCGCGGCCCGCGCGTTGGGCGAGCGCGCGCTGGCGGAGTGCCCGGGCGGGTCGTTCGCGGCGGAGACGGGCCGCGCGATGGCGCTGATCTCGCTGGGCTGGCTCGCCTTGGCCGAGGGCAGGCGGCCGGAAGCGGCCCGGCTGCACCGCTCGGCGCTGCTCACCGGACGGCAGTGGCACGCGAGCGACGTCGTGGCGTTCGCGCTGGAGGGCTTGGCCGGAGTGGCCCCGCCCGAGCAGGCGGCGACGCTCCTGGGTGCGGCGGCGGGAGTGCGCGGGACGTCGATCGCCGGCGACCCGGACGCCTCGTCGGTCCGAGGCCGGGTCGTCGAGTCGCTGGGGACGGCCGGGTTCGAGCGGGCCTACGGGACCGGCTTGGGCATGAGCGCGCAGAAGGCGCTCGAGCATTCGGCGGTCGCCGTCATCCCGGCTGACGGCGAGCGCTGACCAGCGGGACCGCGTGCCGGTCGCCCGAGCGGACCATCGCCAGCAGCGGCTTCACCAGCACGCCCAGCACCCGCGCCACCGCCGGCCGCCCGTTCTTCCGGGCGAGGTCCGGCCCGAACCGGTCCATCAGCGCCACCAGGCCCGGCAACGTCCGCACGAACAACGTCGCCTCTTCGATCAGCCCGTCGGAGTCGAGGCGCACCAGCGTCGCCTCTTCGATCGGCTCGCCGCCGATCCGTCCGGTGTAGACCACCACCCGCGTCCGCTCGTCGCCGACGTCGGTGTGGAAGCGGATGTCCGAAAGGTGCGCGTACGCCACCTCGATCAGCGGCCGCAGCTGCGCGTGGCCGGTGAACCGCACCCGCGAGGTGAGCGGCGAATGCAGGACGGCGTCCGGCGCGAACGCCGTCATCGCCAGGTCGACGTCGCCCGCTTCGGCCGCGCGACGATAGGTCTCGGTGCTCATCGTTCCCCCTCGATCAGCGCGGCCAGGCCGCGCCACAACAGGTCCACCGTCAGCGCGACGACCTCGTCACGCGGGATCTCGCGGTGGCGCCACCACCACGTCGCGATCGCGTTCAACGCGCTCTTCGCCGCCTCCGCCAGCACCTCGTCCGCCAGCGGGCGCGGGATGCGGGCCGTGAGGTCCAGCGGCACGCCGTGGAACAGCGCCGCCAGGGTGGCCGTCGCCCGTTCCTGGCCGCGGCGGTGCACCGACGCGACCGCCGGGTCCGACGGCGTCTCCGCGAAGATCATCCGCCAGCCCCGCTCGTGGTTCTCGATCCACGCGAAGATCGCCGAGACGCGGCCGCGCAGCAGCACTTCCGGGTCGTCCGACGGCGGGAGTGCTCCCCAGCCGGCCAGCAATCCGTCCACTTCGGACTCCAGGAGCGCCGCGTACAGCTCCGCCTTGGCGGGGAAGTGGTCGTAGAGCACCGGCGTGCTGATCCCCGCGGCCGCCGCCACCTCGCGCATCCCGGCCGCGTCGTAGCCCGCCGACGCGAACACCGAGCCGGCCGCGGCGAGGATCCGCTCGCGCCGCGCTTCCCGCGTCAACCGCTTACCTGACATCGGTTAGGTACCGTACCTGACGACTGTTAGGTAACGCCAGGGAACAGCGACCCGGCGACACTCGCGTAGCCTGGTCGATCGTGCGCAACGTGGTGGTCGTCGGGGGTGGAATCGTCGGTCTGGCCGTGGCCTGGGAGCTGACCAGGCGCGGGCTGGACGTCACGGTGCTGGAAAAGGAATCGCGCTGGGCGGCGCACCAGACCGGGCACAACTCGAACGTCGTCCACGCCGGGCTCTACTACAAGCCCGGGTCCTTCAAGGCACGCATGTCCGTCGCCGGGAACCGGTCCATCGTGGACTTCGCGCGCCAGTACGGCGTGCCCGTCGAGGTCTGCGGGAAGCTCGTCGTCGCGACCGACGAGAAGGAGATCCCGGCGCTGAACACGCTCGCCGAGCGGGCCGAAGCCAACGGCGTCCCGGCGAAGAAGATCTCCCCCGCCGAGGCGCGCGAGTACGAGCCCGAGGTCGCCTGCGTCGCCGCGCTGCGGGTCGAGTCCACCGGGATCATCGACTTCCCCGGCGTCTGCCAGGCGCTCGTCCGGCTGCTCGACGAAGCCGGCGTCGACCTCCGGCTGAACAGTCCCGCGCTGGCCATCCGCGCCGGGAGCGACGGCGGGGTCGAGGTCGCGACCGGTGAGGACGTCATCGTCGCGGACGGGCTCGTCAACTGCGCCGGGCTGCACTCCGACCGCGTCGCGCGGCTGGCCGGGCTGACCCCGTCGGCGAAGATCGTGCCGTTCCGCGGCGAGTACTACGAGCTCAAGCCCGAACGCCGCGGCCTGGTCAAGGGCCTGATCTACCCGGTGCCGGACCCGACGCTGCCGTTCCTCGGCGTGCACCTCACGCGGATGCTCGACGGCAGCGTGCACGCCGGCCCGAACGCCGTGCTCGCGCTGCGTCGCGAGGGCTACCGCTGGGCCGACTTCTCCGCGAAGGACGTCGCCGAGGTCGCGGCCTTCCCCGGCGTCTGGCGGCTCGCGAAGAAGTACGCGTTCCCGACCGGGCTCGACGAAGTCCGGCGCTCGTTCTCGAAGAAGCGGTTCGCGGCAAGCCTCGCCCGGCTCGTCCCGGCCGTCACCGAGGACGACATCGTCCGCCACGGCTCCGGCGTGCGCGCGCAGGCGATGCGCCGGGACGGCTCCCTCGTCGACGACTTCCTCATCGAGACCGCGCGCGACCAGGTGCACGTCCTGAACGCGCCGTCGCCGGCCGCGACGAGCGCGCTCGAGATCGCGCGCCACATCGCCGACCAGGTGTCGAAGGACTAACCGGGCAGGTTCGCCGTCACCAGCGGCAGGCCCTGCTTGACGACGTCGCACGTCTTGGTGTCGTCGCCGATGAACCCGCTGACCACCTGCACCGACGACGTTTCGGTGATCGGCAGGAACGCGCCGCAGGTCACGCGCAGGCCGCCGAGGTTCGGGTAGACGCCCCACTTCTTCCCGCCGACGTCGACGGTCTCGAGCGGGGTGACGCCCTTCACGCCCGGCCAGTCGGTCATCGGCGTGCTCGGGCCGAACCAGACTTCGAACGCCTTCTGACCTTGGTCGCCGTCGGTGTCGTCCCAGAGGCAGTAGGTCGCGTTGGGGACCGTCGAGGAGCTGTCCTTCTCCCCGGTGGGCGAGATGTTCTTCAGCTGCGCCACCTGGTCCGGCTTCAGCATCGCGCACGGGTCGGCCGACAGCAGCGGCCCGCCCGGCTCCGTCTTGGCCGGCGCCGTCGGGGTGATCGACGGCGCGTCCTGGCCGCCGGGCAGGTGGGCCGCGACCTGCGGGATGGCCGTCTTGGCCAGCTCGCACGACTTTTCGATCGGCGGCTCGGAGACGCTGACGTACGCGAACGACTTGTCGCCGAAGAGGGCGTACAGCACGCAGTCGTCGGAGAGGAGCGACGGGTACTGCCGCCAGCTGAAGCCGGCGATCTGCTGCGGCTCGCCCTTCGGGACGGCCCCGGCGATGTACTCGTTGAAGTCGATGTCCGTCGTGTAGCCGACGTTCAGGATGGCCGACGGCTCGATGTCGTCCTTGGTGTTCCAGAGGCACATCGCCGTCTGGTTCCGGTCCTTGTTCTCCGGCACCGAACGGCCCTTGGCCTCGTAGCCGAGCGCGTCGAGCTGGCCCTCGTCGAGCAGCGAGCAGGCGTCGACGGCCTTGACGATCGGGCCCTGGCCCGGCACCGGCGCCGCCGAACCGCCGACGGCCACCGTGCAGCCGGACACCACCACGGCCAGGGCCGCCAGCGTCGCCATGACCTGCCACTTCATGCGCATGCGAAGAGTCCTCTCCCGTTCGGCCCGGACCTTACTGGGCCGAACGGGCGCGCACCTGGCATACCGCGAATCAGCGGGGTGTGAGGACTTCCTTGCCGCCGACGAACGGGCGCAGCGCCTCCGGCACGCGGACCGAACCGTCCTCCTGCTGGTGGTTCTCGACGATCGCGACGATCCAGCGGGTGGTGGCCAGGGTGCCGTTGAGCGTCGCGGCGATCAGCGGCTTGCCGTTCTCGCCGCGGTAGCGGACCGAGAGGCGGCGGGCCTGGAACGTCGTGCAGTTGGACGTCGAGGTCAGCTCGCGGTAGGTGTCCTGCGTCGGGATCCACGCCTCGCAGTCGAACTTGCGGTGCGCGGACGTGCCGAGGTCGCCGGTCGCGGTGTCGATGACCCGGTAGGGCACCTCGATCTTCGCGAGCATCTGCTCTTCCCAGCCGAGCAGCCGCTCGTGCTCGGCTTCGGCGTCCTCCGGCTTGGTGTAGACGAACATCTCCACCTTGTCGAACTGGTGGACGCGGATGATGCCGCGGGTGTCCTTGCCGTACGAGCCGGCCTCGCGCCGGTAGCAGGACGACCAGCCCGCGTAGCGGTTCGGGCCGTCGTTCAGGTCGAGGATCTCGTCGGCGTGGAAGCCGGCGAGCGGCACCTCCGACGTGCCGACGAGGTACAGGTCGTCGTCTTCGAGGTGGTAGATCTCGCTCGAGTGCTGGCCGAGGAAGCCGGTGCCGGCCATGATCTCCGGGCGGACCAGCGACGGCGTGATCATCGGCGTGAAGCCGTTCTCGAGGGCCTGCGCGATGGCCATGTTGAGCAGGCCGAGCTGCAGCTGCGCGCCGACGCCGGTGAGGAAGTAGAACCGCGAGCCCGAGACCTTGGCGCCGCGTTCCATGTCGACGCCGCCGAGCGCTTCGAGCAGCTCGAGGTGGTCCTTCGGGGTGAAGTCGAACTTGGTCGGCTCACCGACGTGCTTGAGCACGGCGTAGTCGTCTTCACCGCCGACCGGCGCGTCCGGGTGGACGAGGTTCGGCACGGTCCGGAAGAGCTGGTCGAACTCCTCCGACGCGGTGTTCTGCTCCGCCTCGGCCGCCTTGACCTGCGCGGCGAGCTCCTTGGCCGTGGCCAGCAGCTGCTGCTTCTCCTCCGGCGGCGCCTTCGGGATCTGCTTGCCCAGGAGCTTCTGCTCGTTGCGCAGCTTGTCCGCGGCGGCGATGGAAGAGCGGCGCCGGGTGTCGAGGGAGAGCAGCTTGTCGACCACTCCTTCGTCTTCACCACGGGCGCGCTGCGACGCGCGCACGGCTTCCGGGTCATCGCGCAGAGTCCTGGGGTCAATCACGAAGACAGAGGGTAGTCCGTACAGACTGTGCGTCCCTACTGGGTTATCCCGACAGTCTGATCGTTGAAGCGCTGTTCACGGCCTCCTCATACTCGCTTGAGACCCCGAGGAGGCGTTCGATGACCGATGAGCTGCTCGCCCGGCACCGCGCTGTCATGCCGTCCTGGATGTCGCTGCTCTACGAAGAGCCGATCGAGATCGTGCACGCGCACGACCGGCGCATGACGGACTCGCAGGGCCGCACCTACCTCGACTTCTTCGCCGGCGTGCTGACCAACTCGATGGGCTACGACGTCGCCGAGATCGGCGACGCGGTCCGCAAGCAGCTCGACACGGGCATCCTGCACACCTCGACGCTGTACCTGATCCGCTCGCAGGTCGAGCTGGCCGAGCGGATCGCCAAGCTGTCGAACATCCCCGACGCGAAGGTGTTCTTCACGAACTCCGGCAGCGAGGCCAACGACACGGCGCTGATGCTGGCGACGCAGTTCCGGCGCAGCAACCAGGTGCTGGCGATGCGCAACTCCTACCACGGCCGGTCGTTCGGGACGGTCGCGATCACCGGCAACCGCGGCTGGTCGGCGTCGGCGCTGAGCCCGGTCAAGGTCAACTACGTCCACGGCGGGTACCGCTACCGCAGCCCGTTCCGCGACCTGTCGGACGCGGCGTACATCGAAGCATGTGTCGCCGACCTGGTGGACGTCCTGGACACGGCGACGGCGGGCGACGTCGCGTGCCTGATCGCCGAGCCGATCCAGGGCGTCGGCGGCTTCAGCCTCCCGCCGGACGGCCTGTTCCGCGCGATGAAGGAGGTGCTGGATTCGTACGGGGTGCTGTTCGTTTCGGACGAGGTCCAGACGGGCTGGGGCCGCACGGGCGAGCACTTCTGGGGCATCGACGCGCACGGCGTGACGCCGGACATGATGACGTTCGCGAAGGGCCTCGGCAACGGACTGGCGGTGGGCGGGGTGGTGGCCCGAGGGGACGTGCTGGACTGCTTCCAGGCCCAGTCGTTCTCGACGTTCGGCGGCAACCCGGTCTCGATGGCGGGCGCGACGGCGGTCCTCGACTACATCAAGGACCACGACCTGCAAGCGAACTGCGCGGCCCGCGGTGCGCAGCTGCTGTCGGGGTTGCGTGCTGTCGACAGCCCACTGGTGGCCGAGGTGCGCGGCAAGGGCCTGATGATCGGCGTGGAGCTGATCAAGCCGGGCACCACAACACCGCATGTCGCGGCGGCAGCCCGAATGCTGGAGGAGACGAAGAAGCGCGGCCTGCTGATCGGCAAGGGCGGTTTGCACGGCAACGTGCTGAGGCTGGGCCCACCGATGACGTTGACGGCAGAGGAAGCCCAGGAGGGCCTGGACATCCTGATCGACGCACTGAAGGCAACCCACGCGGCGCTTTGACACCAGAAGAGCTGGGTGGTCATCCCGTCGCCTGAGGCCGTCAAATCACTTTGAGCCGGGCCCGCAACACAGAGACCAACGCGAGACGACGACGCAAGCTTGCGGGCCCGGCTCAAAGTGATAGGCCTCGTTCAGGCGACGGGATGACCACCCAGCGACCCACCTCTCAGAAGTGAGACGACAGCGAGACGGACGGCCATCCCAGAGCCTGCCCGTCCGGCGAGGACGCTTTTGTTTTCTGCCGCAGCTTGACTCTGCCGCAGCTGAGCGGGTCCGACCTCCCCCGCCCCTCCGGTGGGATTCTCAGCCGCCGCTCGCGTTTGTCAAGGCGGGAAAGCGTGCCTTGACAAACCCGACCGCCGACTGAAGAGCAGCTGGGATGAGGGGCGGGGGAGGTCTGGTGACGTCGTGGTCGGCTTGCGTTGCCGGCCGCCGGTTCTTTCTTCAGCCCCGCACGAACCGCGCCACGTGTTCGGCCAGCTCCTCGCCCTTGTCCTCCTGCAGGAAGTGCCCCGCTCCCGCGATCATCGGGTGCTCCAAGCCCTGCGCCCCCTTCATCGAGCGCTTCAGGATCGGGGCCATGCCGCCCGTGATCGGGTCGCCGTCGGAGAACGCCACCAGGAATGGGATTTCCAGGTCCGTCAACGTCTTCCACGCCGCCCGGTTCGCTTCCGAGGCCGGGTCGTCCGGCCGGTAGGGCACCAGACCGGGCATCGCCCGGGGAGCCGCCTTGTACATCTCGTTCGGGAATGGCGCGTCGTAAGCCGCGCGCACCTCTTCCGGCAAGGAAGACCGGCAGCCCGACTGGACGAACCTCGCCACGTCCAGGACCGGGGCCTTCTCCACGGCCTCGCGGAACGAATGCCACACCGCCGGCATGTCGATGTCTCCCGTCGGCAGGCCCGTGTTGGCCGCGACGACCCGCGCGAACCGCGAAGGGTTCTCGGCGACCAGGCGCAGCCCGATCAAGCCGCCCCAGTCCTGGCCGACCAGGGTCACGTCGCGCAGGTCCAGGGCGTCGAACGCGAAGCCGCGCATCCACTCGACGTGCCGGGCGTACGTGTGGTCCGCCAGGTCGCCGGGCTTGTCGGACCGGCCGAAGCCGACCAGGTCCGGCGCGATCGCGCGCAGGCCGGCCGCGGCCAGGACCGGGAGCATCTTGCGGTAGAGGAACGACCAGCTGGGCTCGCCGTGGAGCAGGAGGACGACCGGGCCGTCCGCCGGACCGGCCTCCACGTACCCGACTCTGATCACGCCGCCGTGCGGGTCGTCGAGCTCGACGTACCTGGGCTCGAAGGGGAAGTCGGGCAGGTCCGTGAACCGGTCGTCCGGTGTCCTCAGCAGGCGCACGAACCCCACGCTCCGGGGCGGGGTCGAGGTTGTTCGAGGGCAGGTACGCGAGCAGCGTCTGCACCCACTCGATGGCGTCCCGCTCGTCGGCGGCCCGGT
>NZ_JBEXVF010000091.1:0-34273 GCF_040629235.1 Amycolatopsis sp. NPDC005961
CGCTCCGCCGCGGTTCGCTGCCCCGCGAGCGCCGGCACCCGTGGCTCACCGAAGTCGTCGAGCTGTGCGAAGAGGCGCGCGACCGCACCGACGGGACGGTGCCGCGGGGTGCCGCCCCCTCGGTGGCACCCCACGGGTCCCTCAGTCGGCGACCAGCACCGGCCCGCCCTGGTAAAAGCTCGCCCCGGCGCGCCGGAAGCCGCCGGCTTCCCGCTGCCGTCGCACGAGCCAGCGCCCCGGTGCGATGCCGGTCGCCCCGTGCTCCGGGTGCACCAGGTACACCGGCACTTCGTTGTGCAGCATCGCGACCGAGAGGCCCTCGGGGTCGAAGACCTGGGTCGTCAGCTCGCACCGGCCGACGAGGGTGTGCGGGTTGTTCCCGTCGCCGCCGCGGACGAGTTCCACCCCCTCCGCGGGCAGCGGGCGCCAACCGGCCCGGAAGTACGCGGAGCCGGTCATGTCGTCCGGGATCACGATCAGGTCGCCCTGGGCCTGGAGCCCGTCGATCACCGGGACGTCGACCTGCCGGTCCAGGTGGGCGAGGACGTCGAGCCCGGTCTTGTCGAGCAGTTCTGCCAGAAACATGGAATCACCTCGAAGAGTTCAGGTCCGGCGCCGCAGCCGCGCGTACTGGGCTCCGCTGAGCCCGTACGTCCAGCCGGCGGCGTCGAGGGAATGGTCGATTTCGGCGGGCACGCGCAGCCCGTAGTGCCGGCGCGTGCCGTCGCGTTCGACGGAACCGTTGACCACCAGCAGCAGCCGGGTCGACGGCCCGTCGTAGAGCCGGAGCTCGGACCCGGGGTTGCCGGGGTCTTCGGCGCGGTCGAGAAGCTCGAACCCCGCCTCCGCCACGAACGCCGGCCAGCCGACGCGCTCGATCGCGCAGCGGCGCACCTCGACGTTGCGCTCCGCGATGATCCGCTCGGCCGTCGGCGCGTCGATCACCCAGGACGGCACCCGCGTCCCGTGCCACGCGTGCACGGTCCAGCCGTCGGGGAACGCCACCGCGGGCCCGGTCTCGTGGTGCAGCCGGACCAGGCCGTAGTCGTCGTCGACGCGTTCGGTGCGCACGACGAGCGGCCGTTCCGCGATCACGCAGACGTCCTCGCGCGGCCACCACCAGCCGCACGACCGCGCGAGGGTGGCCCACAGATCGAGCTGGACGCCGTCGGCGGGCTCGAACCGCACGCCGTCGACCTGCCGGTGCAGGTCGTACAGCGCGATCCAATGCGCCTCCTGCTGGCCGTCCCAGTGCAGCCCGGCCCGCGTCGTGAGCTCACCACGGAGGGCACCGGCGACGGAGTCCCGGATCGACCGCCGCAGCGCGGGCCCCAGACCGTTGTTCAGCAACGTCCGCAAGGAGAACTCCAGTGGGTCCGGCGGTGGCCGGTCCACTCGCCGGCGCCGGTCGTGCCAGGAACCGATCCGCTGGTCGAGCCGCTCGCGCAGGGAGGTCACCAGCGTCGCCAGGCGGGCTTCGACCGGGAGGTCACCGCCGAGGGAAAGCGCTTGCCCGGGTGCCACCACCTCGGTCGCCGCGGCCGGGGAAGGCACCCACTCGAAGGACGGCGGCGACGCGCCGGCCAGCTCGTAAAGGCGGGTGATGGCCGCTTCGGCGGCCGGACGATCGGCCGGCTCGGTGCTCAGCGCGTGGCTCAGCCAGGAGTTCCGGATTTCGAGGGCCCGTGACCACAGTTCGGGGCCGGGGAAGCGACGGCCGGGCCGTCGCGAGGCGCTCAACGCGCGAGGGCGCGCACGCCCTTTCGAATCGACATGATCCGATCATGACAGCACTTTCGCCGCTCGCGCAAGCCTGGACCTGGGGCCGCGTTCACGCCTAGAGTGCGTCGTGCCCACGGTCCGTGCCGTGGTTCCGCCGTCGCACAGGGTCTTCCCCCGAAGGATGGCGTCCATGGACGGCAGGTTCACCCGCCGGCAGCTGATCAAGGGCACGATGGCGGTCGCACTGGTGCCCGGAATCCCGGCCCCGGCCCCGCACCGCTACCGCGTCGACGTCCCCGCGCTCCCGTGGCCGGCGGCGAACGACATCGTCGCGAACACCACGATCCCGCAGTTCCCGGACCGGAGCTTCCCGATCACCGGTTACGGCGCGAAGAACGACGGCAAGACCGACAACACCGCGGCGATCAAGAAGGCGATCGAGGCCTGCACCGCGGCCGGCGGCGGTCACGTCGTCGTGCCGTCCGGGACTTTCCTCACCGGCGCGATCTACCTCAGGAGCAACGTCGACCTGCACCTGGAAAAGGGCGCGGTGCTCAAGTTCGGCGGTGACGCGTCGAAGTTCCCGAACGTCCTGACGCGCTACGAAGGAATCGAGTGCGTCAACCATTCGCCGATGATCTACGCGTACCGGGAAAAGAACATCGGTCTCACCGGCAGCGGCACGCTCGACGCGGCGGCGACGTCGTCGTGGAACAAGGGCAGTGACCGTGCGTACCTGGAAACCTTGGTGGCCAAGGGAACCCCGCCCGAAAAGCGCATGGTGCCGGGGTCCGGGCACACGATGCGGTCGGCGTTCGTCGAGCCGTACGCCTGCGAAAACGTCCTGATCCAGGGCATCACGCTGAAGAACTCGATGTTCTGGCAGCTGCACCCGACGCTGTGCCGCAACGTCACGGTCGACGGCGTCAGCACCGACCCCAGCACCGCGCACTCCAACACCGACGGCTGCGACCCCGAGTCGTGCGACCACGTCGTCATCGCGAACTGCAGCCTCGGCGCGCACGACGACAACATCGCGATCAAGTCCGGCCGCGACGCCGACGGGCGCCGCGTGAACGTCCCGTGCCAGAACCTCGTCGTCGTGAACTGCGTGATGAACGGCAACTGGGGCGCGATCACCTGCGGCAGCGAGCAGACCGGCGGGATCCGCAACGTCTACGCGTACAAGCTCACCGTGAAGGGTGACACGAAGTTCGCGCTGTACGTGAAGTCGAACACGCTGCGTGGCGGGTTCTCGGAGAACATCAACCTCGACAGTGTCTCCGGCACCTTCGCGCGGAACTTCGTGTACGTGACGTCCACCTACAACAGCCAGACCGGGAGCACCGTCCCGTCGTTCGGGCCGTTCACGATCGGCAACTGCTCGAGCACGAAGATCGCGGGCAAGACCTTCGACGTAAGCGGGCTTTCGCAGGCGCACGTGCACGGGTTCACCGTGGCGAACTCCACGTTTGAAGGCGTGTCCGGCACGTCGAACACGCTGAAGTACGTGGACAACGCCAAGTTCACGAACGTGACGGTCAACGGCAAGCCGATCTGAACCTGCGGGATCGGCGCGGCTGCGGCAGGCTTACTACCAACGAGTAGGAAGCCTGCCGTCAGTCCTTTCCGGAGGTAGCCGTGGACGTCCCCGAAGTGCCATCGAAGGTGGATCCGGACGCGTTGACCACCGTCCTCGACGGGCGCTGGGCCGAGGTGCGCCGCGGGGTCCGCGCGCAGATGAGCGAGGCGGAGTTCCGCGACCCGGTGGACCTCGGCATCGAGGACCACCGCGCCCAGGTGCTCGACCAGCTGCGCGCCCTGGCCGAGAGCGACCGCCCCGGCCTGGGTTTCGACCCGGCGTATGGCGGCGGTGGCGACGTCGGCGGCTCGGTGACGTCGTTCGAGCTGCTCGGCTACGGCGACCTGTCGCTGATGGTGAAGGCCGGTGTCCAATGGGGACTCTTCGGCGGCGCCGTCCAGCTGCTCGGCACCGAGCGCCACCACGCCGCGCACCTGCGCGCGATCATGAACCTGGACCTGCTCGGCTGCTTCGCGATGACCGAGCACGGCCACGGCTCCGACGTCCAGCACCTGCGCACGACGGCGACCTTCGTGGACGGTGGGTTCGTCGTCCACACGCCGGACGCCATGGCCACCAAGGAGTACATCGGCAACGCGGCCCGCGACGGCCGGATGGCGGTGGTGTTCGCCCAGCTCGTCACCGGCGGTGAATCCCGCGGTGTGCACGCGTTCCTGGTGCCGATCCGGGACGAGTCCGGCGCGCCGATGCCGGGAGTGTCCATCGAGGACTGTGGTCCGAAGGCGGGTCTGAACGGCGTCGACAACGGGCGGTTGAGCTTCGACAACGTCCGGATCCCGCGCGAGGCCCTGCTGAACCGCTTCGGCGACGTCGCCGAGGACGGGACGTATTCGAGCCCGATCGAGAGCGACAGCCGCCGGTTCTTCACGATGCTGGGCACGCTGATCCGCGGCCGGGTGAGCGTCGGCGGCAGCGCGGGCGCCGCCACGAAACGCGCTCTGGCCCTGGCGATCCGCTACGGCGAGCAGCGCCGCCAGTTCATGACGCCGGAGGGCGAGGAGGTCGTCATCCTCGACTACCTCGGGCACCAGCGGAAGCTGCTGCCGGCGCTGGCGAAGACGTACGCGCTGTCGTTCGCCCAGGAAGAGCTGGTGGCGAAGCTGCACGACATCGACTCGTCGGCGCCGGAGGAGGAGCAGCGCGAGCTGGAGTCGCGCGCGGCCGGCCTGAAGGCGCTCAACACGTGGCACGCGACGGCGACGATCCAGGCGGCGCGCGAGGCGTGCGGCGGCTCGGGGTACCTGGCGGAGAACATCCTGCCGGGCCTGAAGGCCGACACCGACGTCTTCACGACGTTCGAGGGCGACAACACGGTGCTGCTGCAGCTGGTCGCGAAGGGCCTGCTGACCAGCTACAAGCAGGACTTCGAGGACCTGTCGCCGCTGGCCACCGCCCGGTTCTTCACCGACCAGGTGGTGAGCGCGATCCTGGAGCGGACGTCCGTGCGCAAGGCGCTCGAGTCGCTCACCGAGGGGTCGGACGCGGATGTCTTCTTCAGCCGCGAGTGGCAGCTGAGGCTGTTCGAAGACCGCGAGGAACACGTCGTCGAAGGGGTGGCGAAGCGCCTTCGCAAGGCGGCATCGGACCCGTTCGGCGTGTTCAACGCGGCCCAGGACCACGTGCTGCGCGCGGGCCGCGTCCACGTGGAGCGCCTGGTGCTGGAGGCGTTCGCGGCGGCCATTCCGAGGTGTGAAGACCCGGACGCCCGCACGCTGCTCGACCGCGTCTGCGACCTGTACGCGTTGTCGGCGATCGAAGAGGACCTGGCGTGGTTCCTGGGCCACGGCCGCTTGACGGCGTCCCGCGGAAAGGCCGTCACCGCGGCGGTGAACGGCCTGTGCGCCCAGCTGCGTCCCCACGCGCGAACGCTGGTGGACGCGTTCGCGATCCCGGAGCAGTTCCTCGCGGCGCCGATGCTGCGGTCCTGACCGGACGGTCTGCTTCGGTGGGGTAGCGGAGAGCGGGCCGCACGGGTCGTCTAGCGTGGCGCGTCCGCTTTCCCTCTCCCCGAAGGCCTTCCCATGGGCGCACGCCGCGAAAGACGCTTGCTCGAAACCGCCGCACCGATGATGCAACCGGGCGAAACGCCCGAAGTGGTCGCCATGGCCAAGGTGGGCTCGCTGCGGAAGGTGCTGGGTGAGCACTTCGCGCTGAGCATCGCGACCGCGGTGCTCAGCGGCGGCACGATGTTCTCGCTCACGACCCAGCGGGAGCTCTACCTGCTGCTGACCGACCGTCAGCTGCTGTTCTTCGAAGCCGACGCGTACACGGGCGGCCCGGGCAAGGCGCTGTTCGCCGTGCCGCGCACGCACGTCGCGATCACCGAGCCCAAGAAGGGCTTCCTGGTGAAGTTCGAGCTCTACATCCACGGCTGGGACCAGGCCATGACGCCGCCGATCCCGCCGTCGTTGCGGAAGAAGGGCCTCCGCCTGGTCGCCGGCTTGCCGCGCGTCCAGGCCGCGGTGGCGTGACCGGTGGGTGGCCGGCGTCGGGGGCCGGCCACCCACCGGGGGTCCTACTTGCGGTGCTTGCCTTCGTCGTCGGTGACCTCGAACTGCTCCTTGCGGACCTTGCCCGAGACCGTCTGCTCGTCGGTGACGGTCTCGGTCCGCAGGCGCACCCGCTCGACCGGCACGGTTTCCTTGCGCACCACGGGCTTCTCGGCGTGGAGGACGACGTCCTGCTCGGCCTCGCCGATCTCGCCCCCGGCCTGGCCGTCCTTGATCGGCTCCCGCTCGATGCGCACCTCTTCGTGCCGCACCGGGACCGTGACCTGCTGCTCTTCGGTGATGACGTACTTGCGCAGCCGCACGTGCCCGGTCTCGACCTGCTCGGTGCCGACGTTCAGCCGTTCCTCGGACCGCGTCATGCCGTCCTGGCCGGACTTCCCGCGCCGGCCCTTGTCCATTCCGGACTTCCCGGCGGCGTCCATTTCGGACCGTCCGCGGCCGTCGGCGCCGCCCATCGCCGGGTTCCGGCCCTGCGTCCGGTCACCCGTCCGGTCGTCCATGCGGCCATCGGGCGAGGTCCGCGGCATCGGCAGGCCGTAGTGCTGGTAGAGCTGGGCGCTCTCCTCGGGCGAGAGGTGCCCGTCGGCGTCGATGCGCGGTGCGTCGGAGACGGCGTCCTTGTCGACCCGGACGTGCACGCCGTCCTTGTCGGTGTGCGCCCCCGAGAGCGGGACGAAGCTCTCCTTGGTGCCGAAGAGACCGGTCTTGACGGTGATCCACTCCGGCTGGTGCGTCGTGTCGGCGAGGTAGACGTTGCCGACCTTCCCGAGCTTGTTGCCGGCCGGGTCGACCACGGCACTGTCGATGAGCTCCTGGGGCTGCATGGTCTTGGCCATCGCGGTACTGCTCCTTTCGCGCGTCGGTGTCTGTAGGAGCAACCGTGGAGCGCGGTGTTGATCACGGCAACCGTCGTGGTGCTCCCGTGGGTGACCCCGGAAAGTGGTGGTTTGAAGCGCGGCTCGTTGGCGAGGTCCGGCGTGTTCCAGCAGGTCGCATCGGGTGTACCAGCCGTGAAAGACGGCGTGGGGGATGGCGCGAAGGTGTACATGTGACCGGCGCCACGAATCCGGCTGTCACAACCCGGCCGCGCGCGTCGTCAAGGGGGTGAAAGCGGACGACGGAAGGAAAGCACGATGGAAGCGCGGCTCAACATGTTCGAGAACGAAGTCACGACCAAGTTCTTCAAGCGCCTGATCGCGGCCTCCCGCCCGATCGAGGAGTCATCGCTGCCGAAGGCGACGCAGGAGCTGGTGAAGATCCGCGCGAGCCAGATCAACGGCTGCGGAATGTGCCTGGACATGCACACCAAGGACGCGGCGGCGGCCGGCGAGACGGCGGTCCGCCTGGCGATGGTGGCAGCGTGGCGCGAGGCGGTGGTGTTCACGGAGGCGGAGCGAGCGGCCCTGGCCCTGGCCGAGGAGGGAACCCGCCTGGCGGACAACCACGAGGGAGTCTCGGACGAGACCTGGGCAGCAGTCCGCAAGAACTTCGACGAGGAGCAGATCGGCGCACTGGTCTGCCTGGTGGCGGAGATCAACACGTGGAACCGCCTGAACGTGATCGTCCGCAACCCGGCCGGCGAGTACCAGCCGGGAATGTTCGGCTGACGCGCATCGCTGGGGACTTCCAAGGGGGAGGTCCCCAGCAGTGCTCAGGCGTACATGGCCAGCCAGATGGCAATGTAGTGCGAAACGGCGGCAAGCACGGTGCAGGCGTGGAAGAACTCGTGGTACCCAAAGGTATCCGGCCAGTGGTTGGGCCACTTGAACCCGTAAAAAGCCGCCCCGAGCGTATAGAACAACCCACCCACGCAAAGCAGGACCAAAGCCGCGACCCCGGCATGCGACAGCAACTCCGGGAACACGAACACCGCGACCCAGCCCAGCGCGATGTAGATCGGCACCCCGAGCCACCGCGGAGCATGCGGCCACAGCATCTTGAGGGCCACGCCGGCGACAGCCCCACCCCAGACGATCGCCAGAATCACGTACCCCGTCGGCTTGGACATCGCCAGCAGCGTGAACGGCGTATACGTCCCGGCGATGAACAAGAAGATCATCGAGTGGTCCGCGCGCTTCATCCACTTGTACGCGCGGGGGCTCCAGAAGCGGCGGTGGTACAGCGCACTCACGCCGAACAGTCCCAGGACCGTCAGTCCGTACACCGAAGTCGCCAGCGCCGCGGTCGAGGACACCGTGGACGCGGCCAGGCTGATCAGCGCCGCCGCTGCGGCGAGGGCACCGAAGAACGTCCAAAAGTGAATGTGCCCGCGCAGTCGGGGGCGGAGGTCCGCTACGGGCTCGGGTGGTTCCGTCGTCACGCTCACCCTTCCAGGTTACGGGACCGTAGGTTCCCTGGCAGCGGTCAAGTCACGCGCCTCACATCGGGTGCGTAGGCTTCCTCGACGTGAGTGTGCGCTCCTTCTTGTCCGACGTCGTGTACAGCGCCTACGGCCGGCGCCTCATCCAGCAGGCCGCCGGCCGGCATCCCCGGCACATCGCCATCATGCTCGACGGCAACCGCCGCTGGGCCCGTGAAGCGGGCTTCTCGGACGTGGCGGACGGCCACCGCGCCGGGGCGAAGAAGATCGCGGACTTCCTGAGCTGGTGCCAGGAGGCCGACGTCGAGGTCGTCACCATGTGGCTGCTCTCGACCGACAACCTCAACCGCGACCCGGACGAGCTCACGCCGCTGCTGAAGATCATCACCGACGTCACCGACGAGCTCGCCGCGCCCGGCAAGAGCTGGCAGCTGCGGATCGTCGGCGCCCTCGACCTGCTACCCGCCGAAGTCGCCAAGCGACTCAGCGAAGCCGCCGCGCGCACCGAGGGCCGCACCGGCATGGAGGTCAACGTCGCGGTCGGTTACGGCGGGCGGCAGGAGATCGCCGATGCAGTCCGCAAGTTGCTGCTCCAGCACGCCGACGAAGGCCGGACGATTCACGAGCTGGCGAAGATCCTCGACGTCGACCACATCTCCGAGCACCTCTACACCTCGGGACAGCCGGATCCGGACCTCATCATCCGAACTTCCGGTGAACAACGGCTTTCCGGATTTCTGCTCTGGCAGTCCGCGCATTCGGAATTCTGGTTCACCGAAGCGTATTGGCCGGCATTTCGCCGCGTCGACTTCCTGCGCGCCATCCGCGACTACGCCTGGCGCCACCGCCGGTTCGGTTCCTGAAACCGCGGAAACGCCGAAGGGCCCCGGAGCGTGCTCCGGGGCCCTTCGCAAGCCAGCACTCAGTGGTGGTGGTGCTCCAGCGAGTGGAGGATCAGCGCCGGGGTGGTGGCGATGCCCGTGTAGGCGCCGGCGACCAGGGAGGCCGCACCGTAGCCCAGCGCGCCGCCGCCCTCGATGAACGTGGCGTACGCGTCGCCGAACGTCGGGTCCGGGGTGCCCGTCGTGTCGCCCGTCGCGGCGAACGCGGTGCTGCCGATCATCATGAGGCCCGCAGCGGTGGCGGCCACGAATCCAGCCTTCTTCAGCACTTCGCACACTCCTAGGTAGAACTGTTGGGGTCCGGGGCACCGGAGAACCGGTGGTGTGTCCCGCAGTGAGAAAATTACCCGTCTATCAGGCGCCTCGTACGGCTTGTACGCCCATTGTGTGAGCCTGCTGCGGGTGCTTTCACTCGGACCGGTTCTTTGTGCGCGGCGCAAAATGCGCAGCGCAACCCGACGTGGTAAAAGCCGTTCAGTCGATCTTGTGAATACAAACGGTCAGCAATTTCACCAAGATCATTCCGGCGAGTGTGCATCGAACGAGACCCTGGTTACCCATGGTGACCATCACTGGCCGTTGATGTCGGACGACCGACAGTGAGGTGACGATCTGGCGAATCACCGTGTTGGCTCCCTGCGCGATCCCGCATTCGTGGGTACCTTCCGAGGTGAGGGCACGCGATCCGTGCGGGTCCTCGCGGGAGGCCCTGGTCGTGACGGTGATCGAGGGGGCGGCGCAGCCGCCCACGAGACGCACGAGGGGGCCGGCACCCGGCCCTCGTGGCCGAGCCGCCTGACCCACCGGTCAGGAGGAGCGGTCCAGCCAGGGAGGTGCCCGGCCCAGCGAGTGCGGGCGTGAGGTGCACACGCCCTCGAGGGAGATGCCGTCGTGACTGCGCAGCGTTTGCCCCGTAAGGCCTCTGGCCGTTCTTCGACCGGTGCCGTTCCTGGCCCGGAGAAAGCCTCGACCTCGCCCGAATCCCAGCAGCACATGTACGTGCTCGACACGTCGGTCCTCCTTTCGGACCCGTGGGCGGTCACCCGCTTTGCCGAGCATGCCGTCGTGCTTCCGCTGGTCGTCATCAGTGAACTGGAGGCGAAGCGCCACCACCCGGAGCTCGGCTGGTTCGCCAGGGAATCCCTGCGCATGCTCGACGACCTGCGCCGGCAGCACGGCAGGCTCGACGCGCCGCTCCCCATCGGGGACCACGGCGGCACGCTGCAGGTGGAGCTGAACCACTCGGACCCGACGGTGCTCCCGGTCGGGTTCCGCACCGACTCCAACGACCACCGGATCCTCGCCTGCGCGCTCAACCTGGCGGCGGAGTTCCCGGCGGTCACGCTGGTGACGAAGGACATCCCGCTGCGGGTCAAGGCGGGTGCGGTCGGGTTGGAGGCCGACGAGTACCGCGCGCAGGAGGTCACGCCTTCGGGCTGGACCGGCATGGCGGACGTGGACGTCGAGCAGGAAGTGCTCGACACGCTGTTCGGCGGCGGCACCGTCGACCCGCTCGAGTACGGCCTGGACGAGGTCACCGAGATGCCCTGCCACACCGGGCTGCGGCTGCTCGCGGGCACGTCCAGCGCGCTGGGGCGGGTCACGGCGGACAAGCGCATCCGGCTGGTGCGCGGCGACCGCGAGGCGTTCGGCCTGCACGGCCGCAGCGCCGAGCAGCGCGTCGCGCTCGACCTGCTGCTCGACTCCGACGTCGGCATCGTCTCCCTCGGCGGCCGCGCCGGCACTGGCAAGTCGGCGCTCGCGCTGTGCGCCGGCCTCGAAGCCGTGATGGAACGCCGTCAGCACCGCAAGGTCGTGGTGTTCCGTCCGGTCTACGCCGTCGGCGGCCAGGACCTCGGGTACCTGCCCGGGTCCGAGAGCGAGAAGATGCAGCCGTGGGCGCAGGCGGTGTTCGACACGCTGGGCGCGCTGGTCAGCCAGGACGTCCTCGACGAGGTCTTCGACCGCGGCATGCTCGAGGTGCTCCCGCTGACGCACATCCGCGGCCGGTCGCTGCACGACACGTTCGTCATCGTCGACGAGGCGCAGTCACTGGAACGGAACGTCCTGCTCACGGTGCTTTCGCGGCTCGGCACGGCGTCGCGGGTGGTGCTCACGCACGACGTCGCCCAGCGCGACAACCTGCGCGTCGGCCGGCACGACGGCGTCTCGGCGGTGATCGAGAAGCTGAAGGGCCACCCGCTGTTCGCGCACGTCACGCTGACGCGCTCGGAGCGCTCGCCGATCGCCGCCCTGGTCACCGAGATGCTGGAGGACCACGGCTGAGCTTGAAGTCCGTGAAGGCCACCTCGACTCGAGGTGGCCTTCACGGCTTTTACCAGCCGGAAGGAAGCGGGCGGCCTTCGGCGAAGCCCGCCGCCGACTGGACGCCCAGCAGCGCGCGCTCGTGGAACTCCTCCAGGGTGCGCGCGCCCGCGTACGTGCACGACGAGCGGACGCCCGAGCCGATCGAGTCCAGCAGGTCCTCGACGCCCGGCCGGGCCGGGTCGAGAGACATCCGCGACGACGAGATGCCCTCCTCGAACAGCGCCTTTCGCGCGCGTTCGAAGACGTTGTCGGTGCGCGTCCGCGCGCCCACCGCGCGCTTCGACGCCATGCCGAACGACTCCTTGTACGGCCGGCCCTGCTCGTCGAACCGCAGGTCACCGGGGGATTCGTAGGTGCCGGCGAACCACGAGCCGACCATCGCGGCGGACGCGCCCGCGGCCAGCGCCAGCGCGACGTCGCGGGGGTGGCGGACGCCGCCGTCGGCCCAGACGTGCTTGCCCAGCTCACGCGCCGCGGCCGCGCAGTCCGCGACGGCCGAGAACTGCGGGCGGCCCACGCCGGTCATCATCCGCGTGGTGCACATCGCGCCCGGCCCGACGCCGACCTTCACGACGTCGGCGCCGGCCTGGATCAGGTCGCGCGTGCCTTCGGCCGTGACGACGTTCCCGGCGACCACGGGGACCTGCGGCGACACCGACCGGACGGCCTTCAGTGCGGCGATCATCTTCTCCTGGTGCCCGTGCGCGGTGTCGACGACCAGCACGTCGACGCCGGAGCCGAGCACGGCTTCGGCCTTCGCCGCGACGTCGCCGTTGACACCGACCGCGGCGGCGACGCGCAGCTTGCCGTCGCCGTCGACCGCCGGGGTGTAGATGTCCGCGCGCAGCGCGCCGACAGCGGTCAGCACGCCCGCGAGGCGGCCGTCGGCGTCCAGGCCGAGCGCCAGCGTCGCGCCGTTGCTGTGCAGCCGCTCGAAGACCTCGCGCGCCGGCGTGGTCAGCGGCACCGCGACAGCGGCCGGCTGCGCGACGTCGCCGAGACGCGCGAAGCGGTCGACACCCGCGCAGGCCGCTTCGTCGACGATGCCGACCGGGCGGCCTTCGCCGTCGACGACCACGACGGCGCCGTGAGCACGCTTGTGGACGAGGTTGAGGGCGTCGGCCACAGCGTCGCCGCCGGTCAGCACCAGCGGCGTGTCCCACACCGTGTGCCGGCTCTTGACCCAGCCGACGATCTCGGCGACGGCGTCACTGTCCACGTCTTGGGGGAGCACCACCAGGCCCCCGCGGCGGGCGACAGTCTCGGCCATCCGGCGGCCGGCGACCGCGGTCATGTTGGCGACGACGATCGGGATGGTCGCGCCGGTACCGTCCGCGGTGGAGAGGTCGACGTCGAAGCGGGACTCCACGTCCGAACGGTTCGGCAGCAGGAACACGTCGTCGTAGGTCAGGTCGTGGGCGGGCCGGTGGCCGTCGAGGAAACGCACGAGTCCCCAGGCTACGTGGCCCGGGCGCGGACGGCGAACGTGGGAGGATCGGAGCATGAGCCGCCGCGACCGCGACACCGAGGGACGGGCCCGCAACGCCCGGCCGCGCGACGGCCTCGGCCGGCCGCTGCCCTACGGCGCCGACGGCGTCGAGCGCCAGCCGGAAGGCATCGCGAGGACCCCAGCGCAAACGCTTGCGGAAGCCCAGCAGCTCCTCGACGAGGGCAAGCCGTTCCACGCGCACGAGGTCTTCGAGGACGCGTGGAAGACGACCGACGGGCCCGACCGCGAGCTGTGGCGCGGGATGGCCCAGCTCGCGGTCGGCCTGACGCACGCGGCCCGCGGCAACACGGCGGGAGCGGCGTCACTGCTGGAGCGCGGGGCGGCGAACATCGAGCCGTTCCGGGGTGAGCCGCCGCACGGCATCGACGTCGCCGGGCTGCAGGAGTGGGCGCTCACACTGGCCGAAGAGGCGAAGCAGCGGGTGCGGGTGTCGCCGACGTCGCCGCGGTTGACGTGCTGACCGCGGCCGGGGCCGCGGGCATCGCCGCGGTGGCGTCGCTGATCGGCGTGACGCTCGGCGCGCTGCTCGAACCGCTGAAGCTCAACGCGGCGCGACGCGCGAAGCTGCGGCAGGACCGCGCCGACCGCTGCGCCGGACTGATCGAGGCCGCTACGCGGGCGCGCAAGCACATCATCGACATCAACGTGGTCCACCGCCGCCGGACGCTCGGCGAGGAACGGGAGACGGACGCGCAGCGGGAGGTCGAGTTCGAAGACGGCTACTACACGGCCCGCACCGAAATACGCGCGTTCTACGGGCTGCTCGTGATGAGCGGGCCGGACGAGCTGGTCGAGCAGGCGAACCTGCTCCGCAAGAAGGAGATGGAACTCCACCGCACCCGGTGGGAACTCGACGCCGGCGAGAAGTTCGACCGGGAGTTCCTGCCGGCGCCGGTCCGGCAAGCCAGCGCCGCGTTCGACCGGGCGATCGAGGAGTTCGCCCTCGTCGCCCGGAAGCACACGTCCTAAGCCTCGTCCCAGCCGCTCGAAGCCGCCTTCTCCGCGGCCAGCGTCGTGCCGTCGCCGTGGCCCGTGTGGACCTTCGTCGCCTCCGGGAGCGTGAACAGCTTCTCGCGGATGGACTTCACGATCGTCGGGTAGTCCGAATAGGACCGTCCGGTGGCACCGGGGCCGCCGTGGAACAGCGTGTCGCCGGTGAACAGCACGCCCAGGTCCTCCGCGTACAGGCACACCGCGCCCGGAGCGTGCCCGGGCGTGTGGATGACGCGCAGCGCCGTGCCCGCGATCGTGATCGTCTGGCCGTCCGCCAGCTCGCCGTCCGGCGCGCGGTCCGGGTGCGTCTGGTCCCAGAGGACGCGGTCGTCCGCGTGCAGCAGGATCGGCGCGCCGGTGGCCGCGGCCAGCTCCGGGGCCGCGTTGACGTGGTCGTTGTGCGCGTGGGTGCAGATGATCGCGGCCAGCTTCCGCTCGCCGACGACGTTCTCGATCGCCTTCGCGTCGTGGGCCGCGTCGATCACGATCACCGCCGTGTCGTCGCCCACGATCCACACGTTGTTGTCGACGTCCCAGCTGCCTCCGTCGAGCTCGAAGACACCGGAAGTCACCAGGTTCTGCACGATCGCCGTCATGCGCCCGACCCTAATGGTCATCGCGCGGGTCGACGACATACCGACGGTATGCTACTTTTGGGTAATCTTACTGACGGTAAGTTCGAAGGGTGCCGCGCGATGTCCCGTGCTCTGCTGGCCGAGCCGCTCAAGCTGCGCTGCGGCGCCGTCCTGCCCAACCGCCTGGTGAAATCGGCGCTGAGCGAGCAGCTCGGCGACCGCCGGAACGCCCCCACCCCCGAGCTCTTCGAGCTGTACCGGACCTGGGCCCGCGGCGGCGCCGGGGCGCTGATCACCGGGAACGTCATGGTCGATCCCGCCGCGCTCGGCGAGCCGCGCAACGTCGCGGCGACCCCCGATCCCGAGGTCTACCGGCCGTGGGCGCGGGCCGTCGACGGCACGGACACGCGGGTGTGGGTGCAGCTGAACCACCCGGGCCGGCAGAGCCCGCGGTACCTGTCCCGGCAGCCGGTCGCGCCGTCCGCCGTGCCCTTCGGTGATCGAGGCGTGCGTACCGCCTTCGCCGCTCCGCGCGCTCTCACGAGCGAAGAGATCGAAGCGATCATCGAACGCTTCGGCGTCGCGGCGCGCACGTTCGTCGAAGCGGGCTTCGCGGGCGTACAGATCCACGGCGCGCACGGCTACCTCGTCTCGCAGTTCCTTTCCCCGCTGACGAACCTGCGTTCCGACGCCTGGGGCGGCGACGCCGTCCGCCGCCGCCGGTTCCTCCTCGAGGTGGTACGGCGGGTGCGCACGGCGGTCGGTGACGACGTGCCGGTGTCGGTCAAGCTCAACAGCGCGGACTTCCAGCGTGGCGGCTTCACCGAGGACGAGTCTCTGGAAGTCGTACGCGAGCTGGGGGAAGCCGGGCTCGACCTGCTGGAAGTCTCCGGCGGCACGTACGAGAAGGCCGCGATGATGGGTTCGGGCCGGGCGAGCACCTTGGCGCGCGAAGCGTACTTCCTGGACTACGCCGCAAAGGCGCGTTCGGTCTCCGACGTCGCGCTGATGGTCACCGGCGGCTTCGCGACTCCGGACGGCATGACGGCGGCGCTGCGCTCCGGTGAACTCGACGTCATCGGGCTCGGCCGTCCGCTCGTCGTCGCTCCCGATCTGCCGGAGCGGCTGCTGCGCGGCGACGACGTCCGCGCCGAACGGCGGTGCCCGAAGACCGGGATCCGGCTGGCCGACAGCCTGCTGGAGATCCAGTGGCACACCCGGCAGATGCACCGGATCGCCGCGGGCAAGCCGGTCGACCGGCGCGGCGCCCTGCCGACGCTGGTGCGGGCCGGGGTGACCGACGGGCTCAACGCGTTCCGCCGCGTCCGGGCCTGAGACCTGGTCTCGAAACTCGGCGTGTCGCTGGGTGAACCAACGGCCCGCCCCTGGCTCCGCGCCGCCCGCCTATGGGCCCGGCCAGACGGACCGGAGGTCTGTCAGGGAGAATGGGGGCCAGTACCCGCCCTCTCGACCTGGAGTTTTTGATGCCGCAAGGGACCGTCCGTTGGTTCGACGCCGAACGGGGTTTCGGCTTCCTCGCGCCCGAGGACGGCTCGCCGGACGTGTTCGTGCACGCCTCCGAGATCGTCGGGGACGGCGGCGAGAGAGTGCTCCGCGAGGGTCAGGCCGTCGTGTTCGAGGTCGGTGAGAACGACCGCGGGCCCGAGGCGCTGCGCGTTCGCGTCACCGCCGATGCGGCCACCGGCAGCGCCGTGGGCCTGCTCGGCACCATCAACTGGTACGAGCCGGGCAAGGGGTACGGCTTCGCGTCGCCGGACGGCGGCGGCGCCGACATCTTCGTGCACAGCTCCGCCATCGTGACCGGCGGCGTGGTCACCGAGGGGCAGCGGGTGGCTTTCCTGATCGTCGAAGGCGAGCGCGGCCCGCAGGCCGGGCACGTGATCCCGCTGGGAGCCGGGGCCGGCTCACCCGCCGCGGCTGGTATCGGGGACGGTGCCGACGGCACGGTGGCCTGGTACGACGAGGACAAGGGCTTCGGCTTCATCAACCCCGACTCCGGCGCCGGGGACGTCTTCGTTCACGCCCGGGCCCTGGCCGAGGGGCTGACGTGGCTCGCGGAGGGCGACCGCGTCGCCTACGAGGTGGCCAGTGGGGACAAGGGCCCGCAGGCCCGCGACGTGCACCTGGTCCGGGGCGCCGAGCCCCAGACGGCGCCGCAGCGGCCGGCACCGGCCGCGGCCGCGGGGCCGGCGGCGCGGGACGTGCCCGCACGAGGCGGCGAGGGCGTCGTCGCGCGCTACGACGACGACCGCGGCTTCGGCTTCATCACCCCGGACGCAGGCGGCGACGATCTCTTCGCCCACGCGTCCGTGATCATGGGGTCGGAGCCGCTGCAGAAGGGTGACCGGGTCCGGTACGCGGTGCGTCAGAGCGACCGGGGCCCGCAGGCCGACCGCGTCGAACGCCTCTGAAGAGGCGGCCCCGCCGACGGCTGATCACTTCCCGACGAGAGTGCTCGTTCATCCCCGTCGATAGTGCCGACCCGAGGACCTGCTCCGCGCTCAGAAGCTCACCAGTTGGAGACCAGGTCTAAACGGGCCGCACCCGGCGCTCGTACAGGAACGCGCCGGCGGCGAGGGCCGTGAAGAAGAGGCCGATGAAGACGCAGTTCAGGGTGACTTGGCCGTAGCCGAGCGCGCCGGCGTCGACGAACGGGTACGGGTAGAAGCCGGTGATCGCACCGCGCGGAAGCGTGAAGGCGAGCCAGACGAGCGGGTAGAGCAGGGACCACCCGACCGCGCGCCAGGTCAGCACGCCGCGCGGGCCCGCGAAGAGCCAGCCGAGCACGAACAGGATCGGCGTGACCTTGTGCAGCATGGTGTCGGCGAACAGCGAAAGGCCGTGCAGCTCGGACAGGCCGGCGAGGGCCACCTGGTAGACGATGCCCGTCACGATGATGCCGACGAGCGCGTCGAGCCAGAGCACGGCGAACAGCTTCGTGCGGACGGCGCCCAGCGCGACGAGCACCGAGGCGGCGGTGACCAGCAGGTTCGAGTCGATGGTGAAGAAGCAGAGCAGGTTCGCGACCCGGCCGCCGGGATCCGTCGCGGACGCGACCACCTGGGAGACGAGGCCGGTCAGCGCCACCACGGCGGTGACCGCGAACCAGGCGCGGGTGAGCTTTTCGCTGCGCATCCCCGGAGGATAGTTCCATTGTGGACGAATGCGCCTGTTGCCGGACGCGCCCCGGTGCTGTGCGGCACCGGGGCGCCCGGTCGTCAAGCCGTGGTGAGCGAGTCCCGGAGCGCGGTGAACGCTTCGTACTCGGCCTTCTGGTCCACCGGCAGCTGGTAACTGGCGGCGAGCAGCTTCGGCACGGAGGGGAGGATGCTGAGCTTGAAGCTCTGCCCTTCCGTCGTCTTGATCACGAACCGGCCCTGCAGGTCACGCTTCTTGACCGCGGCCCGGTTCGCGTCCGTGATCGTCAGCGGGGTGCCCGCCGTGACCGTGCCGCTCTTTTCTTCGAGCGGCACGATCACGAGGTCGGTCTGCCCCGGCCGGAAACCCACCGCGAAATTGCTGACGGTGGTGGTGCGGAAAACGATGAAGTTCTTTTGCTTGATTTCCGCGGCGTACACCTTGGTGTAGCTCGTCCCGTCGGCGACGGCCCCGTCGAAAGCGGCGTGGATCGCCGTTTTCAGCTCTTCCTTGCTTGCCACTTGTACTCCTCCATGACCGCTCGGGGACTGAGCGGGTCTTCGGGGAGCAGCATCGTACTGACGACCGGGTCCGCGTCCTGTGGGGAAAATTCCTGTCATTTCCCGCGTCGAATAAACCGAATGTCGCTGATTCCGGTTAAATTGTCAGCGGTGTTTGTCAGTGCAGTGCTTTCACCAGTGCGGGAACGAAAACCGACGCGTCGACCGTGCCCCAGCCGCTGGCGATGTCGAAGCCCTTCGCCGCGGTGAAGCCGGTGACACCGTCTTGGCTGTTGTCACCTTCGGTGACGTCGACGATGCCCGCCTTCGTGCCCGCCGGGCCGAGCTTCGTGTACAGCGCCGGGTTGATCTGGCCGAGCCTGCCGTGCTTGGCCTGCACCGCGAGCGCGAGCACGCCGGCGAACAGAGGCGCGGACTGCGACGTCCCGTACACGCCTTCCATGCTGATGTCCGGGAACGAGCGCATCTTGCTGCCGGTGATCTTCTTGACGCCGTCCTGCCAGTTCGGCCGCGCGTAGGTCTTCGACAGCCCGGCGCCCTCGGAGAAACCGTTGTCGGCGACGTTCACGACGTCGTCCGCCTTGGTGCGCGCGCCGTTCGCGTCGAGGTGCAGCTGCGTGCCGCCGAGCGTCGTGACGCGCGGGTCGGACGCCGGCCAGCTCGCGACGCGGTACGGGTAGTTGCCCGGGCCGTAGAGGTACCCGCCGGTCGGGCCGTCGTCACCGGAGGAGGCGACCATCGTGACCCCGGCCTTGCTCGCGCGGTCGAGCGCCGGGTCGAGCGTCTTGATCGAGTCGAACGACGGGAAGTTCTCTTCGGTGGTGCCGAAGCTCATCGAGATGACGTCGGCCAGCTTGTGCTCGGTCATGTAGTCGACGGCGTGCATCATCTCGGGCAGGCCGGTGAAGCCCTGCGTCTCCGCGACGGGCGTCGCCGCGACGATGATCTTCGCGTTCGGCGCCATGGCGTGCATCATCGTGACGTCGAGGTCGGTCTCGCCGCCCCAGCCCTGGCAGGTCGCGGTGTCGACGCCGGGGTCGGTGCACGCGGGCACCGCACCGGACGGCTCGATGACCTCGACGTTCGCCGGCGGCAGGCCGTGGTTCTTCGAGTACGTGTCGAGAACCTGCTTGACCTGGTCGTCGCCGAAGGACACCAGCGTCGCGACGGTACTGCCCGCGCCGGTGATCCCGGCGTTCCACAGTTTCGTCGCGTTGTACGCGGTGCTCTCCTTGGGCAGCGACGCCATCGCCGCTTCCAGCTTGGCGACGCGCTTCTGCACGGTGTCGGCGCCGACGAACGACTGCGCGGCCGCCGAGAAGTGGTGCCTCGACGGCTGGTGCCCGGCGTTCGGCGTGCTCGGCACCGGCGTGGCCGACGCCGGAACGGCGAACGCGGTCACGAGCAGCGTGGTGCTCGCGAGCAAGCCGGACACAGCGCGCACTCTCATGCTTTCTCCCTTGGCTGAAGGAAACTCCGTCAGCCACTCTGCTCAGGAGCGGGAGAGGGCAACATCGACTTTCGTCTTTCCTTTTACGAGGAAAGCACCGCGGAGACGCCCGATGTCGTGATCGATACTTTCGTCGTCAGCTCCCTTCCGAGCGGTCGCCGTGCAGCAGTCCGCGGACCGTGTCGATCGTGTCCGCGTCCGCCGGGTCCTTGTCCGGGCGGTAGCGGACCACCCGCGCGAACCGCAGCGCCAGCCCGCCCGGGTAACGCGTCGAAACCTGGGCGCTGTCCAGCTCGATCTCCACCACGACCTCCGGGCGGACGTACACCGTCCAGTCGTCGCGGTGGGTCTCGATCTCCTGGAACGTCCTCGTCTGCCACGCGAGGATCTCGTCGGTCATGCCCTTGAACGTCTTGCCCACCATGATCGGCGGGCCGCCGTCCGGGTCGCGCGCGCCCAGGTGCAGGTTCGACAGCGAGCCCGTGCGCCGCCCGTGGCCCCACTCGGCCGCGAGCACCACGAGGTCGATCGTGTGCACCGGCTTGACCTTGAGCCACGCGCGCCCGCGCCGCCCGGCCGCGTACGGCGACGCCAGGTCCTTGACCATCACCCCTTCGTGCCCGGCTTCCATCGCCGCCTCCAGCACGGCGGCCGCTCCCGCCACACCCACCTCGCCGGGGATCACGTGCGCTCCGGCGACCTTGCGCAGGGCCGCGTTGCGTTCGGACAGCGGCGCGTCCAGCAGGTCGACGCCGTCGAGGTGCAGGCAGTCGAAGAAGTACGGCCGCAGCAGCAGCGCCTTCACCTGCTCGTCACGCGTGCTGCCGAACCGGCTCATCGTGTCCTGGAACGGCCGCGGCCGCCCGGCGTCGGTCAGCGCCAGCGTTTCGCCGTCGAGGACCACGGACTCGCACGGCAGCGCCCGCACCAGCTCGACCAGCTCCTGCACGCTCCCGGTGATCTCGCGCAGCGTCCGCGTCCAGACGTGCACCTCGTCACCCTGGCGGTGCACCTGGATCCGCGCACCGTCCATCTTGTACTCGACGATCGCCTCGGCGTGCTCGGCGACGGCTTCGTCCAGCGACTCCGCCGGCGACGCGAGCATGGGCTTGATCGGCGTGCCCAGCGTCAGCCGGAACTCCGCCAGCGCTTCCTGCCCGCCGGTCAGCGCTGCGACGCCAGTGACGCCGAGCTTTCCGGACAGCATGAACGCGCGCCGCACGTCGACGGCCGGCACCTCGGCCGCCGCCGCGATCGCGTCGATCATCACGCCTTCCAGCGCGCCCTGCCGCAGCTCCCCGGTGACCAGCCGGAACAGGAACTGCTGCTCCTCCTCGGTGAGCCGGGCGAACAGTTCCCGCAGCACGTCCTGCCGCCGTGTCGAAGAGCCCGTGCCCGCGGCTACGCCGGCGGCCTCTGTCAAGGCCGCGTCCACCTCCAGCACCGTGATCACCGGCGACGCGGCGGGCGACGCGCCGAGCCCGGCCAGGGTGCGCCAGCCCGCACCCAGCCTGTCCTGCGCCGTCTGCCCGGTCAGGTAGGCGATGACCGTGGCCAGCTCGGTGAACTCGGCCGCGCGCAGCAGTGCGGCCAGGATGGCGATCTTCGCCTTCCTGGACCTCGTCGCCGCCAGCTCGGCGGACGCCCGGACTATCTCGCTCAGCAACACCCGGACATCATGACCCGGACCACCGACAATTTCTCGGCGATCAGATGTCCGGCCTGGTGCAGAGGGGGTCGAGCAGGCCGTCCTTGGCCACGCACGGCGTGTACCCGGCGTCCTGCAGCTCCGCCCGAGCGGTCGGGCTCGCCAGGTAGTCGAGGAACCGCTTCAGCACGCTCTCGTTCGACGGCACGCCCTTGGTGTAGAGGTACTCGACGGTCCAGAACCGATACCCGGCGTCGATGGTCGTGACGTCGGGGTAGTGGCCGTCGAGCTGCACGATGCCGAGCTGGTCGCGAGCGGCTGCCGCCTTCGCCGCCGGGACGTCGGCGTACCCGATCGCGCCCGGCACGGCGGCGACTTCGGTGAGCACCTCGGCGGTCGTGCCGCGCTCGCAGCGCGTGGTCGCCGCGGCCGGGTCGCGCTCGGGCTTGCGGCACGAGTCCGACGTCAGCCGGTCCTCCGCGCCGCCGAGCACCTTCTGCTCGAACGTCTTGCGCGTGCCCGACTCCTGCCCGCGCCCGACGATCCCGATCGGCACCGACGGCCCCGGCCGCAGCTGGTCCCAGTTCCGTACGCGACCGCTGAAGATGTCCTTGACCTGCTGGATCGTCAGCTTGTCGACCCCAGCGGCCCGGTTGACGACCAGGCTGTACACGACCACCGCGACGGCCTTCGCCTCGAGATTCGGGCCCGCCTCGCCGGACCGGCCGTCCGAGAGCACCGCCAGCTCGTCCTTGCCCGCCGCGTCGACCGGGGCGAGCGCGCGGACGCCGGTGACGCTGCCGGTCGCGCGGGTCGTGATCGCCGCGCCGTCGCACTGGCCGTGGTACTCGGCGGCGATGCTGTCGATGATCGGGACGAACGCGCTCGACCCCTCGACCGACAGCTTGCCGGTGGCGCACTGCGCGGAGTCGCCCGGCCGGGACCACGAGACGAGCAGCGTCGCGAGCAGGGCGCCGGTCAGCAGCACCCCGACCGCCGTCGTGATGACCGGCCAGCCGAACCGGCGCTGCTTGCGGTCGTCCTTGATCCGGCCGGCGGCGAGCCGCGCGTGGTGGTCGATCTCCTTGCTGATCTCGCCTTCGTACCCGTCGGACTCCCGCAGGACGACGACCAGCTTGAACTTTTCCTTGCGCTTCAAGGAAAGCCGCGCGAACCGCACACCGTGCCACTCGGGCGCCTCGGGCGGTGCCTCAGCCGCGGCGAGCCCGGCGAACCGTTTCGGCAGCAGCGCGCGCACGCGGGACAGCTTCACCGCTTCGACCGGCTTCTGCGGCGTCTCGCGGGTGAAGAACTCGAGGCCGTCGCGGACGTGCTGGCGCAGGCCGTCGTCGGTCGCGTCGGACACGCGCGCGTCCCAGACGATCCGGCTGCCGAAGGTGAACGAGAGCGGGATTTCGAAGTCGCCCGGCGCGATGTCGAAGCTGCCGGTGTTGTGGACCCGGATGACGACGATGCTCATCCGGTCGAGCAGCCGCGCGACCTGCTCCAGCTGCGGGGCCGCCTGCGCGGAGCCGTTTCGCCGTCGTGCAGGTCGATCGGGGACAGCCCGATCTTGGAGTTGTAGAGCACCCGGAACGTCAGCCGGCGCCGCCGGATGAAGTAGCGGTCGATGAACGGCGCGGCGATCGCGACCAGCGCGGCGAGGCCCAGGACGAGGCTGCCGGAGTCCGAGCTCAGGATTTCGGCGAGTGACTGCATCGTCGCGCCGACGCCCACCGTGCTGCTCCTCTACCCCTGACTCCCCAGGTGAAGCAGCCTAAGGAGCGCTCACCCGGCGTGGGGTTGCGACGACCGAGTGTTCACCGGTCGTTCATCGGCGACCCAGCTGGCCAGCAGGCCGAGCGCGCGTTCGGTCTCCGACCCGGGTTCGGCGTGGTAGACGACCATGCCCTGGTCGGGGTCCTGGGGCAGGCGGAGCGTCTCGTAGCGCAGCCGCAGCTCGCCGACGACGGGGTTCATCAGCACCTTCCACCCCTGCGCCTTCTCCTGCACCGCGTGCTCGGCCCACAGCTTCCGGAACTGTTCGCTGGCCAGGGACAGCTCACCGATCAGCTGGGCGAACCGCGGGTCGCCGGGATGCCGTCCGCTCTCCGCGCGCAGGTTCGCGACCAGCTCGCGGCACACTGCGTCGTACTCCGGGTGCAGCTGCTTCGCGCGCTCGTCGAGGAAGATCAGCTTCGGCATGTTGCGCTCGTCCAGGTCGGCGAAGGCGAACGCGACCGCGCCGCCGAGCGCGTTCCACGCCAGCACGTCCATGTACCGGCCGAAGACGAACGCCGGCGCCTGGATCGCGTCCAGGAGCTGCTGCAGCTCGGGCCGGACCCGTTGCGGCGCTCGCTCGTCGCGGCGCTTCGGCGCGGCGAGGTTGCGCAGGTAAGACTCCTCGCCGGCGTTGAGCCGCAGCGCGCGGGCCAGCGCGTCGAGGATGGCGTCCGAGACGTTCTTCGCGCGGCCTTGCTCCAGCCGCGTGTAGTAGTCGACGCTGATGCCGGACAGCTGCGCCAGCTCCTCGCGCCGCAGGCCCTTGACCCGCCGCTGTGTGATCCCGGGCGGGAGGCCCAGGTCGGCGGGGTCCAGTGCGGCGCGGCGCGCCTTCAGGAAGGCGCCCAGCTCGGCTGCGTCACTCATGCCTCCAGTATCCCCGGCTCGCGGTTTCCCGCCTGGTACTGCCAGACCCAGGTCGAGCGTGACCTGGTCCGTCCGCTTCGCCGCTTCCAGAGTGGTGGCATGAAACGACGAACTTTGGGCGGTACGGGCATCTCGGTCAGTGAATACGCGTTCGGCGCGATGATGCTGGGCAAGTGGGGCAATCCGGACCACGAAGAGGGCGTCCGGATGCTGCACACGGCGCTCGACGCCGGGGTCAGCTTCTGGGACACCGCGGACATGTACAGCGACGGCGAGAACGAGCGGATCGTCGGCCAGGCGCTGAAGGGCCGCCGCGACGACGTCGTGCTGGCCACCAAAGGCTTCTTCCAGATGGGCTCCGACCCCAACCAGGGCGGGCTCTCGAGGCGTTGGCTGACCCGGGCGCTGGACGACAGCCTGCGGCGGCTCGACACCGACTACGTCGACCTCTACCAGGTCCACCGGCCGGACCCGGCCACCGACATCGAGGAAACCCTGTCGGTGCTGACGGATTTCGTGCGGCAGGGCAAGGTCCGCGCGATCGGGTCGTCGGACTTCCCGGCCGAGCAGATCGTGGAAGCCCAGTGGGTGGCGGAAAAGCGTGGCCTGGCGCGGTTCCGCGCCGAGCAGCCGCCGTACTCGATCTTCAACCGGGCGATCGAGGCGGCCGTGCTGCCGACCGCGCAGAAGTACGGCATGGGCGTGCTCACGTGGAGCCCGCTGGCCAGCGGCTGGCTGTCCGGCAAGTACCTGAAACCGTCCGATGTGGACCTTTCCGAAGGCCGCCGGACGTTGCAGGCGCACAAGTTCGACCCGGCGCTGCCGGAGAACGCCGTCAAGTTCGAGGCGATCGCGCAGCTGAAGAAGATCGCCGACGACCTGGGCCGGCCGCTCACGCACCTGGCGACGGCGTTCGTCCGGGCCCACCCGGGCGTGACGTCGGCGATCATCGGCCCGCGCACCCCAGCCCAGCTCGACGACCTGCTGGCCGGCGCGGACCTCGTGCTGGACGACGACGTGCTGGACCGGATCGACGAGATCGTCCCGCCGGGCACGGACCTGAACCCGGCCGAGAAGGACTACACCCCGCCGGCGCTGGCGGACGCGCGCCTGCGCCGGCGGTAGCGGGTCACTTGCCGCCGCGGGCCATGCGGAGGACGTCGAGCGCTTCGTCGAGCTGCTCTTCGGTGAGCTTGCCGTCCTTCACGTACCCGCGTTCGATGACGACTTCGCGGATCGTCTTCAGCTCCTTCAACGCCTGCTTCGCCACCGCAGCCGCTTCTTCGTAGCCGATGTACTTGTTCAGCGGCGTCACGATCGACGGCGAACCCTCGGCGTACTGGCGGGCGCGGTCGACGTTGGCCTTGACGCCGTCGAAGACCTTGTCCGCCAGCAGCCGCGAGACGGCGGCGAGCAGGCGCGCCGACTCGAGGACGTTGCGGGCGATCACCGGCAGGTTGACGTTCAGCTGGAAGTTGCCCGCGGCTCCGGCGAAGGCGACCGCCGCGTCGTTGCCGATCACCTGCGCGACCACCTGCAGCGTCGCCTCCGGGATGACCGGGTTGACCTTGCCCGGCATGATCGACGAGCCCGGCTGCAGGTCCGGCAGCGCCAGCTCGGCCAGGCCGGTGCGCGGGCCGGAACCCAGCCAGCGCAGGTCGTTGGCGATCTTGTTGAGCGACACGGCGACGGTGCGCAGGTGCCCGGACGTCTCGACGACGCTGTCCTGCGTCGCCTGCGCCTCGAAGTGGTCGCGGGCTTCGGTCAGCGGCAGTCCGGTGACGGTGGCGAGCTCGGTCGCCACGCTCGAGCCGAAGCCGTCCGGCGCGTTGAGGCCCGAGCCGACGGCCGTGCCGCCGATCGGCAGCTCGCCCAGCCGCGGCAGGCCCGACTTCAGCCGTTCGATGCCGAAGCGGACCTGCGAGGCCCACGCGCCGGCTTCCTGGCCGAGGGTGATCGGGACGGCGTCCATGAGGTGCGTGCGACCGGACTTCACGACATCGGTCCACTCCGCGGCGCGGACCTCGATGGCGCCGGCGAGGTACTCGAGCGCCGGGATGACGTCCTTGAGGACGGCTTCGGTCGCGGCGACGTGGATGGTCGTCGGGAAGGTGTCGTTCGACGACTGCGAGGCGTTGACGTGGTCGTTCGGGTGCACGTCCTTGCCGAGGGCCCGGGTGGCGAGGGTGGCGATCACCTCGTTGGCGTTCATGTTCGACGACGTCCCCGAGCCGGTCTGGAAGACGTCGATCGGGAAGTGCGCGTCGTGGGCACCTTCGGCGACCTCGTCGGCGGCTTCGGCGATGGCGTTCGCGACGTCGGCGTCGAGCACGCCGAGCTTGAGGTTCACGCGCGCGGCAGCGGCCTTGAGCAGGCCGAGCGCGCGGATCTGGGCGCGCTCCAAGCCCCGGCCGGAGATGGGGAAGTTCTCGACGGCCCGCTGGGTCTGCGCCCGGTAGAGCGCGTCGACCGGCACGCGGACCTCGCCCATGGTGTCGTGTTCGATCCGGTATTCCTGGTCAGCCATGACACCGATTCTGGACCTGTTCGCGAGTCACCGCGTGGTGGCGTTGCGCACCCTGCGCCGTTCGCGGCTCGGCCGATGGCCAGGCGACGGCGGAGTGCCGGCGATTCCGCGGCCGCCGGGAGCCCAAGCCCGGCCCCCCGCCCTCCTCCTGGGGGGCGTCCCCTTGGCCAGTCTATCGGCGGTCACCGGCAAATCCGGCGCTCCCGCGATTCGACCGCCGACTTGTCCACAATCTCGCGAGGCTGTGGATCGGTGGCCGAACTCGTCTCTGTGCTGGCGAGTGATCGCGACTGCGACCGGCTTCCCCTGCGAAAGCAGGATCTTGTCGCCGCCCAGCCATCGAGCATCGCGGCGAGCACCGGCAGCAGGCCCGTCCGAGCCAGCCACGACCAGAGCCGCGAACGCGCCGAAGACGAACGGGAGGAAGCCCACCGGTTCGGCCGACGGCAGTCCCAGCCACACCGCGAGCACCAACCAGCCGAGCAGCGCCGCGACCGCGGCCGCTCCGCTCAGCGCCGTCCGCCGCGCACCCCACGGTGGCCGCCGGTCGTCGGGGCGCCTGTGTCGCACGCCGTCGAGTGAACTCCGATCCCGCTAGGATCGGATGTGTTCTCGATCACCGCCATCCACCACTGGCTGGAGCGAGCATGACTGACGTTTCTGGGGACTCCTACGACCTCGTGATCATCGGCGCGGGCCCGACCGGCCTCTTCGCCGCCTACTACGCCGGGTTCCGCGGCCTTTCCATGGCGGTGGTCGACTCGCTGCCGGAGCCCGGCGGCCAGGTGACGGCGATGTACCCCGAGAAGATGATCTACGACGTCGGCGGGTTCGCCGAGGTCCGCGGACGCGACCTCATCGACGGCCTGGTGAAGCAGGCCGCGCCGTTCAAGCCGAAGTACCTGCTGGGGCGCAAGGCCGAAAAGCTGGAGTCGACGGAAACCGGAGTCGAGCTGACCCTCGACGGCGGCGAGACCCTCAAGGCCCGCGCGGTCCTCGTCACCGCCGGCATCGGCGAGTTCACCCCGCGCCCGCTGCCCGCCGGCGACGGCTGGCTCGGCCGCGGCATGGTCCACTTCGTGCCGTCGCTGCAGGTGCACGCCGGGCAGCACGTCGTGGTCGTCGGCGGGGGCGACTCCGCCTTCGACTGGATCCTCGCCCTGCACCCGGTCGCGGCGAGCGTGACGCTCGTCCACCGCCGCGCCAAGTTCCGCGCCGCCGAGTCGATCGTCCGGCAGGCGCGCGAGCTCGGTACCCGGATCATCACCGACGCCGAGGTCACGCGGTTCGTCGAAAACGAGAGCGGTGCGCTCGAAGCCGTCGACCTCTCGATCAAGGGCGCCGGTGACGAACGGCTGCCGGCCAACGCCGTCGTCGCGGCGCTCGGGTTCACCGCCGACCTCGGCCCGATCGAGAGCTGGGGCCTGGAGATCGACCACCGGGCCATCGCGGTCGACTCGACGATGGCCACCGCGCGCGAACGCGTCTACGCCGCCGGCGACGTCGCCGCGTACCCGGGGAAGGTCAAGCTGATCGCGACCGGATTCGGCGAGGCCGCGACGGCCGTCAACAACATCGCCGTCGCCCTCGACCCGGACGCCCACCTGTTCCCGGGCCACTCGAGCAACGCCGAGTAGGTCAGGCTTTCGTCTTCTCCGCGATCCAGGGCGCGTACGCGACGACCGACGTGTAGATCGACGGCGCCGACGCGCACACCGGGTCGTTGTTGCCCGGCCGGCTGGTGACGCCCACGAGCAGCCACTGATCGCCGTCGCGGACGACCTCGGGGCCACCCGAGTCGCCGAAGCACGCTCCGGCCTTGCCGCCGGGGTTGTCGGTGCACAGCTCGGCCGTGCCGTCGAACACCGACGTGCACTTCGCGCCCTCGACGATGTGGGTGTCGAGCTGCTGCAGCGTCGTGGGGATCTGACCGCAGTTCACCTTCGGGCACGTCTGGCCCCAGCCGAGGATCCGGGTGGCCGTGCCCGGGGCCGCCGACGTGGCCAGCGCGACCGGCGCCGCCTTGACCGGGGTGACCAGCCGCAGCAGCGCGATGTCGCCCGCCGGGCTCTGCGTGTTGAAGGCCGGGTTCACGACGACGTCGGCGACCTGGTCGACCTCACCGCCCTGGCCCACGTCGTTCGTTCCCGTCCGCACGGAAATCCCGGCCGGGGCCTTGTCGAACGCGCAGTGCGCGGCCGTCACCACCCAGGTGGGGGCGATCAGCGCCCCGGCGCAGAACAGCTTGCCGGTCGACGAATGCAGCGACACCGCGAACGGGTACGGCTGGTCGGCGGCGGCGCCCCCGACGATGGCCGGTTCGGCCGACGCGGTGGCGGGGACCAGGGCGAACATCAGGACCAGCAGGGCCAGCACGCGCCTGGTCACGGATCTCCTTCTACGGCAGCGGGGGAACGACGTCGTCGTCGGGCGCGTCCAGGTGGCCGTCGAAGTTGACCGAGGAGTACGCCCGCAGCTTGGTGAGCCGGTGGTAGCCGTCGATCATTCTGACGGTCCCGGACTTGGACCGCATCACGATGGACTGCGTCGTCGCGCCGCCCTCGCGGTAGTGGACGCCGCGCAGCAGGTCGCCGTCGGTGACGCCGGTGGCGCAGAAGAAGACGTTGTCGCCGCGCACGAGGTCGTCGTTCAACAGCACGCGGTCGAGGTCGTGACCGGCGGCGATGGCCTTCTCGCGCTCGGCGTCGTCCTTCGGCCACAGGCGGCCCTGCAGCTCACCGCCGAGGCACTTCATCGCGCAGGCCGCGATGATGCCTTCGGGGGTGCCGCCGATGCCGACCAGCATGTCGACGCCGGTGGTCGGGCGGGCCGCGGCGATCGCGCCCGCGACGTCGCCGTCGGAGATGAACCGGATCCGCGCGCCGGCGTCGCGGACCTCCTTGATGAGCTGCTCGTGGCGCGGGCGGTCAAGGATGCACACGGTGACGTCGCCGACGCTGCTGTTCTTCGCCTTGGCGACGCGCCGGATGTTCTCGGCGATCGGCGCGCCCAGCTCGACCTTGCCCGCCGCCTCCGGCCCGACGGCCAGCTTCTCCATGTAGAACACCGCGGACGGGTCGAACATCGCGCCGCGCTCGGCGACCGCGAGCACCGCGAGGGCGTTCGGCATGCCCTTGGCCATCAGCGTCGTGCCGTCGACCGGGTCGACCGCGACGTCGCAGTCCGGCCCGTCGCCGTTGCCGACCTCTTCGCCGTTGAACAGCATGGGCGCTTCGTCCTTCTCGCCCTCGCCGATTACCACGACCCCGCGCATCGACACCGTCGAGACGAGCTGGCGCATCGCGTCGACGGCCGCGCCGTCCCCGCCGATCTTGTCGCCGCGGCCGACCCAGCGGCCGGCCGCCATCGCGGCGGCCTCGGTCACGCGGACCAGCTCCATCGCCAGGTTGCGGTCGGGCGCTTCACGGCGTCGCGGCTCGGTGGACATCAGGCCTCCCGGATCGTGGAACTGACGGGTGAACAGTCTGTCAGATCCCTGTCCGGTTTCCCGATGCCGAAAGCATGGCAAACGTCACTGACCGTCGCCGGTTTCGTCCTCGACAGACGCCAGAGCAGCCTCGATGCGCTCGCGCGCGCCTTCGAGATGGCGCTCACAGACCTTCGCGAGCTTCTCGCCCTTCTCCCACAACGCGAGCGACTGCTCGAGGGACAGGCCACCGGCCTCGAGCTCCCGGACGACCTCGACGAGGCGGTCACGGGCCTGCTCGTAGCCGAGTTCCTCGCTGGCTGCTTCACTCACGCTGGACGTTCTCCGACCTTCCGGCTTGCGCTGCTGGTGGCGCACACTACCGCGCTCGCCATCGCGTGGTCGTACCCGACGAACGCCAGCGCGAACTCCTGGCCGTCACCCTCCGCGATCGCCTCTTCGAGGTTCTCCTGGGCGCCCGCCACCCGCTTGCGGTGCCCGGCACCCTCGGCGAACCACCAGCGCGAGCCGACCTGCGTCGAGGTCGCTTCGGACAGCCGTCGCAGCTGCGGGCCCAGGTCGCGCCGGGCGGCGCCACCGCAGCCGGCGAGCAGCGCCGTCCAGCACTCGGCGGCCGCCCGGTCGGTGCGGATCGCCTGGTCCAGCAGGGGACGCGAGCCCCAGCGCCGGGCCGCGTCCAAGGTGAGGGGGAGGAACGTCGCCGCCTTCAGCGTCACCCCTGTTCTCCTTCCGCCACCGCGCCGATCGCGCCATCGGCCACGCGCACGCGCAGCTGGGCACCGGCCTCGACTTCGGAGACGGAGCGGAGTACCTGGAGGTTGCCTTCGGCGTCGAGGAACTGCACGACCGCGTACCCGCGGGCCAGCGTCGCGGCCGGGCCGAGCGCGGTGAGCCGGGCCCGGGAGCTCGCCAGCTCGGCCTGGTCCTTGGCGAGCAGCGTCAGCATGGCGCGGCGCGCGCGTTCGCGGTGGACGTCGACGTCGTCCTGGCGCCGCTGGACCGGGCCCAGCGGGTCGGCCAGCGACGGGCGGCTGCGCAGCTGGTTCAGCAGCCGCGTCTGGGTGTCGACCCAGCCGTGCAGCGCGCGCCGGCCGCGGTCGCGCATCTGCCGGACGCGCTCGGTCTCCTCGCGGAGGTCCGGGACGATGCGCTTGCCGGCGTCGGTCGGCGTCGAACACCGCAGGTCGGCGACGTAGTCCAGCAGCGGCGTGTCGGGCTCGTGCCCGATCGCGCTGACCACCGGCGTCCCGGCCGCGGACACCGCGCGGCACAACGCCTCGTCGGAGAACGGCAGCAGGTCCTCGACGCTGCCGCCGCCGCGGGCGATGACGATGACGTCGATCTCGGGGTCGGCGTCCAGGATGCGCAGCGCGCGCATGACCTGCGGGACGGCCTGCGAGCCCTGGACCGCGGTGTTGATGACCTTGAACCGGACGTGCGGCCACCGGGTCTGGGCGTTGACCAGGACGTCGCGTTCGGCCGCCGACGCGCGGCCGGTGATCAGCCCGACGCCCTGCGGCAGGAACGGGATCGGCCGCTTGCGCTGCGCCGAGAAGAGCCCTTCGGCGGTCAGCAGCTTCTTCAGGCGTTCGATCCGGGCGAGCAGCTCACCGATGCCGACGGCTCGGATCTGGTCGGCGCGCAGGCTGATCGTGCCGCGGCCGAAGAAGAACGACGGCTTCGCGTGCACCACCACGCTGGCGCCTTCGCGCAGCGGTGGTTCCATCTCGCGGATCAGCCAGTTGGGGCAGGTCACGGACATCGAGACGTCCGCCGACGGGTCGCGCAGGGTGAGGAACGCGGTCTGCGTGTTCGGCCGCGAGTTGACCTGCGTGACCTGGCCTTCGACCCAGACGCTGCCGAGCCGGTGGATCCAGTCGCCGATCTTGCGCGCGACCGTGCGGACCGGCCAGGGCTTTTCGGCGGTGCTCGTTTCGGTTTCGGTCACTGGCCTTCCGCGTCGTTTTCTTCGCCGCTGTCCTTGGCCTGCTCGGTCTTGCGCGCGTTGGCGATCCGGCGGGACAGCATCCCGGTGAAGGACGAGCGATCGGCGTGCGCGCGCTCGTACTCGAGGATCGTCTCGAGCTGGGGGATCGACAGCTGGCGCAGGCGGGCCCGCAGCTGCGGGAGCGTGAGCTGGTCGTAGCCGGTGAGCCCGGCCGGGCCGTCGTACCCGCCGGCGCTGGTCCGGGGGATGTCGCTCTTGGCCTTCTTGTCGATCTTGGGCGTGCCGGGCTGGGGCTTGTTCTCGGCTTCCGGCGCGTCGTTCTCGCCGTCGGCGTGGTCCTCGGCGAGCGCGCGCTCCTCCTCGGCCCAGGGGTCGCCCAGTTCCGCTTCGAGTTCGGCCGCTGACGGAATGTGACCGTTGATTTCCGAACGGGGCTCGGGCACGTCGGCGACCGGCGTGAGGTTCGGCCGCGGCGCGACGTCGAGGTCTTCGTCGAAGGTCGCCCAGCTCGGGGCGTCTTCGACGGGCCGCAGGCTGGACAGGGCGTTGTCGCCCTTGATCGCCAGCTCGGTGACGTGCTGCTGGACGCGCATGGAGGCCTGCAGCACCTGGCTGACGACGGTCACCGGAAGCCCGGCGAGCTGCCGGGGAAGCTCGCGAACCCGCTCGGCGGTACTGACGGCGAGGCCCGCGGCGACCCGGAGGGGGAGCGGGAATGGCTTCATGCGTCCAGCCTGCCGCATATCCGCCATCCTGCCCAACCGAAAGAGTGGGTTCGGGCGCGTTGCGTGACCCCGGGCACAGCTCGGTAGAGGGACGAAGCTCACCCGAAAGGGACTTCGAGTTCGTCTCGGGACTGCCCGTACCCTGGGTGCCATGAGTTCAGCGAGTCCCGGAATCGAGCCCGCGGGTACCCCGACGATCACCGGCACCGCTTCCGGCAAGAGGGTGCTGCTCGCCAAACCCCGTGGTTACTGCGCCGGCGTCGACCGCGCGGTGATCGCCGTCGAGAAGGCCCTCGAGGTCTACGGCGCCCCGGTGTACGTCCGCAAGGAGATCGTCCACAACAAGCACGTGGTCGAGACGCTGCGCGACCGTGGCGCGATCTTCGTCGACGAGACGTCCGAGGTGCCCGAGGGCGCGCTGGTGGTGTTTTCGGCCCACGGCGTGTCGCCGATGGTCCACGCGGAGGCGGCGGACCGGAACCTGCGCACGATCGACGCGACCTGCCCCCTGGTGACGAAGGTGCACAAGGAGGTCAACAGGTTCGCCAAGGACGACTACGACATCCTGCTGATCGGCCACGAAGGCCACGAAGAGGTCGAGGGCACGGCCGGCGAGGCGCCGGACAAGGTCCAGCTGGTCGACAAGGCGGAGGACGTCGACAAGGTCGAGGTCCGCGACCCGTCGAAGGTGATCTGGCTCTCCCAGACGACGCTGTCGGTCGACGAGACGATGGAGCGCGTCGACCAGCTCCGCGAGCGTTTCCCGGGCTTGGCGGACCCCCCGAGCGACGACATCTGCTACGCGACGACCAACCGCCAGGTCGCGGTCAAGGCGATGGCGGCGGAGTGCGACCTGGTCCTGGTGGTCGGGTCGACGAACTCGTCCAACTCGAAGCGCCTGGTCGAGGTGGCCCTGAAGGCCGGGGCGCGCGCGTCGTACCTGGTCGACTTCGCGCACGAGGTCGACGAGGCGTGGCTGGCCGGGGTGACGACGGTGGGGGTCACCTCCGGGGCGTCGGTGCCGGACGAGCTGGTGATGGAACTGCTGGCGTGGCTGGCCGAGCGCGGTTACGGTGACGTCGACGAGGTGACCACGGCGAACGAGAAGATCACCTTCGCGCCGCCGAAGGAGCTTCGGAAGGTCTGAGTGCGCAGGTCCGATTCGGCGGCGGTCGCTGTGCGGCTCGCCGCCGAACTGCGTTGCGGGCTCGATGAGCTTCGCCGCCGGCCGGTTCGACAGGGGTTGCCGTGGCCGCTTCTGGTGCGCTCAAAGCATCTGCTCGGCATCCCGGCCGCCGCTGGTTGTGTTGCGGGCTTTGGGCGGGCTGTGTCGTGGCGGTGCCGGGAGCTTGGGCGGGCTCGACCATCGCCGCGGCGGCGGCAGTCGGAATCCCCGTGCATCGCCGCCGATGCCGGTTGGGCACCGGAGTGGCCGTTCACGCGTTCCATCAGCTCGACCATCTGGGTGACATGCCCGGTCGCGCGCGGGTTGACCGACGGTGGCAGGCAGCCCAGCCGCTCGCTGACTCACCGCCGCTCGCGCGCCCCGGTGCCGGTTGTAGACAGCCGCAGCGCGCGGTCTCTCCGGATCCACCGAGTCGCTGCACCCGCGTACGCGAAATGGCGGTCACCTTCCGCGGACCGCGGACGCTGTCGCCGCTCAGGCCCAGCAGCTCGTGGACCACGAGGGAGACCTGGCGGACATCGGGTTCTCGCTGGCCACGACCCGCTCGGC
>NZ_JBEXVF010000092.1:0-34041 GCF_040629235.1 Amycolatopsis sp. NPDC005961
GCACCGGCCCGCCGCCGGTGCACACCCTCCTGGTCTTACTTGCCTTCCGTGGCGGACTCGGTGGCGGATTCGGTGCTGGTTTCGGTGGTGCTGTCGGCGGTCGCGGTGCCGGCTGCCGCTGCCGCCTGGTCGGCGACGCACTTCTTCGCCACCGCCGCCGCGGCTGCCTGCTCCGCTGCCTTGCCGGCGTTCTTGTTCTTGCCCTTGGCCTTCTGCTGGTCGTTGCCGTTCTGCTCGGCGGCCATGCCCTGCTGATCCGCGGCGGCGCCGGCGGTGGCTTGGGTCACGCAGTCGAGGATGGCGGTGCAGTCCTGTGCGGAAACTTCGTTCTGCGCCGCGGCTTCGCCCTGCGCCGCCATGCCCTGCTGGTCGGCCATCCCGTTCTCGTTGGCCGTACCGTTCTGCTTGGCTGCGCCGTTCTGGTCGGCCACGCCGTTGCCGTTGGCCATGCCGTTCTGGTCGGCCATCCCGTTCTCGTTGGCCGTACCGTTCTGCTTGGCTGCGCCGTTCTGGTCGGCCATACCGTTGCCGTTGGCCATACCGTTCTGGTCGGCCGCGCCGTTCCCGTCGGCCATACCGTTCCCGTTGGCCATACCGTTGCCGTTGGCTATGCCGTTCTGCTTGGCCTTGCCGTTGCCGTTCTCGGCGGCCGCGCCGTTCTCGGCGGCCATTCCGTTGGCGTCGGCGGCTCCGGCGGCCTGGGCCACGCACTGCTCGACCACGCCGCAGGCCTGAACAGCCGCGGCGTCCTGAGCGGCCGCGGCGTTCTCGTCGGCCGCGCCGTTCTTGGCGGCCTTGCCCTTCTGCTTGGCCTTGCCGTTGCCGGCCGCGCCCTGGTCGGCGGCTTCCTGCTGGTCGGCCATGCCGTTCCCGGCGGCCATCCCGTTCTCGTCGGCCGCGCCCTGCTGGGCAGCCATGCCGTTGCCGCTCGCCATGCCGTTCTTGCCGGCCGCGCCCTGCTGGGCGGCCATGCCGTTCTCGTCGGCCGCGGCCTTGCCGTTCTTGGCCTTGCCGTGGCCCTTGGCCATGCCGTTCTCGCCGGCCTGGGCGTCCTCTCCGGCCGCCGCGGCCTCTCCGGCGATCGCCGCGCACTGGGCCGCTACCTCGTTCGCCGCCATCGCTCCGCCGCAGCCGGCCGCCGCGCGGCGCTGCTGGATCTGGTCGACCACCGCCTGGCGATTGGCTATGCGGGCCGCCGACTGGGCGTCCGGGGCCGCCTGCTGGCCCGCGATGAACGTGAGGTTGTTCTGCAGCGCCGTGTCCAGGCCGCCGCAGCTTTCCGTCGCCGCGTTGCTCGCCGGGCTGCTGAGGGCGATCGCCGTCGCCGTCGCCCCCGCGACTCCCAGCAGCGCCGCCAGCCCGATCGTGGCCTGTTTGCGGTGTCGTCCGGTACTGCGTCCGTGGGGCATCAGCCCCTCCTCTCGGGTCGCCACCTCACCCAGGCACACGGGGCGCCGCCGGGAATGGTTCACCGATCACCGGAAGGAAGTCACCGGAACGTCCACTGTGGACGCACGATCGGGCTTCGACCAGCTGTCGAGCCGAAATTCTCAGCCGAGGTCGGCCAGCTGCGGTACGGCGGGGGCCATCCCTTCGATCCACGCGGCCGGCGAGCCCGTGGTCGGGGTGATGATCGCCGCCTGGATGCCGAGCTTCGCGTAGTCGGCCATGGCGCGCACGAAGTCGTCGCGGGTCTCCGGCGTCGGACGCGGGTTGTTGGCCAGGACCGTCTTGCGGATCGCGTCGTAGTCGCGGCCGACGTCGTCGCAGTGACCGCGCAGCACGTCCAGCTTGTGCGCCACGTCCTCGGGCGACGACGCGAACAGGTTGCACGCGTCGCCGTACTGCGCGACGAGCCGCAGCGTCTTGCGCTCCCCGCCGCCACCGATGAGCACCTTCGGCCGGCTGATCGGCTGGGGCGAGCAGAGCGTCTCGGCGAGCTGGTAGTGCTTGCCCTCGAACGGGCCGTTGTTCGCGGGGTCCCACATCTGCCCGCAGATGCGCAGCGTCTCCTCCAGCCGCTCGAACCGCTCGGCGATCGGCGGGAACGGCACGCCCATCCCCCGGTGCTCGCGCTCGAACCAGGCCGCGCCGATGCCGAGCGCGGCCCGGCCGCCCGAGACGACGTCGAGGGTGGTGACGATCTTCGCGAGCAGGCCGGGGTGCCGGTAGGTCACGCCGGTGACGAGCAGGCCGAGCTCGATCGTGGACGTGTGCGCGGCGAGGAAGCCGAGGGTGGTGTAGCCCTCCAGCATGTTCGACTCGGCGGGCAGGCCGGTCGGCTCGATCTGGAAGTAGTGGTCCATGAAGGACAGCCAGGTCGCCCCGGCCGCCTCCGCGGCGCTGCCCACCCGGGCGAGCTCACCGGCGATGGCGGTGGTCCCGCCGTCGATGTCGAAGATGGGGAGGTGGAAACCGAGCTCCATGAAAAGTTCTCCTGACGTGCGGTCGGCGTGCCCTCACGCTAGAGCCTGGAGCGCGCTCCAGGTCAAGTCAGCTCGGCCACCAGGTCCGTGGCGATCCGGTGCTCCACCGGCGCCGGGACCGGCTGGACCTCGGCCGCCAGCCCGCCCGCGGCCACCGCCGCCAGGCTGCGGACCTGCAGGGTCAGCCCCAGGTCCATGGCCTGGATCGAGTTGCCGTTCGCCGCGGTCAGGTTGAGCATGCGGCCTCGGTCGAGGACGACGACCTCCCGGCCGTCGGCCAGTACGTGCCCGACCCGGCGGCCCGGCGCGCCGTACTCGACCGTGCGGACCGTCGCCGCCCGGAGCGCCGCCGCGTCGATCTCCCACGCGAAGTGCCCGACCCCGGCGATCACCGCGCCGTCGGGCAACGCCGCCAGTTCCGGCGCGCCGACGACGCCGGGAGCGCCGGTCGCCGTGAAGACCGACTGGGCGTCGGACAGGACGTCCGGGGCGGAACCGACGCGGTGACCGTCCAAAATGGCCTCGAGGGCGCGCATCGGGTCGGTGTCGCAGACGGCGACCCGGGCGCCGAGGCGCGAAAGCGTGTCCGCGACGCCTTTGCCGCACGGCCCGTAGCCGAGCACCGCCGCGCGCATCCCCGGCACCATCAGGTTGGTGGCGTTGAGGAATCCCTGCACGACGCTCTGGCCGACGCCGAACTCGTTCTCCACCAGCAGCTTCAGCCGCGAGTCGTTGATCACGACGACCGGGTGGCGCACGGACGCCTCCCGCAGCCGCAGGCCGCCGGTGGTGGTCTCTTCGGTGCCGCCGAGGTAGCCCGCGGGCGTGCCGGAGGCCAGCAGTGAGAGCGTGAGGTCGGCGCCGTTGTCGAGCGTGAGGTCCGGCTCGCACTCGAGGACCGCGGCGACGTTCCGGGCGTGCTCGGCATCGTCGTCGGTGCGCCGGGTGTGCACGACCACGCCGATGTCCCGCAGCGCGTCGGCGACGTCGTCGTGGGTGGTGCCGGGCGACCCGGTCAGCGTGACCTCGACGCCGGCGCCGGCCAGCAGGGTGACCAGGGCCGCGGTCTTGGGTTCGACGTGCAGGCACATCGCCAGCCGCCGCCCGGCGAGCACGGGCGCGACCTCCTCGACGGCGGCCGCGGTCAGCGGCATGTGCTTGAGCGCCCAGTGGGTACCGGCAGACATGACTATCCTTACGGTTGACGAGAAAAGGGACCCGGAGCGGGGTCCGTCAACCGTAGAAGTCGCAGCGGTAAGAGTGGTCACCGAAGATCGGCGCCACGAGTCCCCGACCGCTCATGCTGCCAAGCTACCGCACGTCAGGCGTGGTAGTCCTCGAACTCCCAGTGTCCGTACCGGCTCAGCTTCGTGGCGACCTCCGACCAGTCCCGGCCGGTGCACCTCGCGACGAGATCATCGAAGTAGGCGACGAGCGCGGGCCAGTCGAAGCGGTCGACGATCACGAGGTGACGGCCCGGGAACGGCCCGTTCCGCGCCTGCTCCCGCAGCCATCCCGGGCTGCAGACCTCGAACTGGAACGACTCTTCGCCCTTCTCGCCCGCGGGCCCGGCGATCATCTCGACCAGGAACATGAACCGCTCCGGGTCTTCCGGGACGTACGACTCCGGTTCGATGTCCGGGGTCAGCAGCCAGCGGATCTCCGCGCGGGCCGGGCCGTTCGTCGTCATGCCCCCAGTGTGACGGCCAGGAAGTCCGCCACCTCGGCCGGCTCGCCGGCGCCGGTCGTCACCCGGACGCCCGCCGCGCGCAGGTGGTCCGCGAGTTCGCCCGACTTGCGGCCGCCTTCGATCAGGAACGGCGGCGCGCCCGTGCCGGCGTACGTCAGGGGGCTCGCCTCGCGCAGCGTTGCCGGGTTCCGGCCCAACGCCAGCAGGATCGAGGCCCTGGTCAGCGGGTCCAGGCCCGCGAAAGCGAACTCGGCCGGGGCGTCCAGGGCGGCCACCGCCTTGACCCCCGGCACCGCGGTCACCCCGAGCAGCGACGCCAGCGTGCCACCCGTTCCCGTGCCCACCGCCGTGATGCGCGCCGGGTCGACGTTCAGTGCCGCCGCGTTGGTCTCGAGGAAACGGACCGCGCACTTCGCGTCCGCCAGCGGTGCCGGCCAGCGCGCCGCGGGTGCCAGGCGGTAGTCGATCGAGGCGACCGCGAACCCCCGCGCCGTCAGGGCGTCACGCAGGGGGACCAGCCGCGATCCGGCGAGCAGCGCGCCCGGGCCGGCCGGCTTGCGGTTGCCGAAGACGAGCCCGCCGCCGTGCAGGAAGAGTGCCACCGGGGCGGCGCGGGCGTCCGGGCGCGGGCGGGTGATGTCCATGACCAGGGGGATCCCGTCCGGACGGCAGTACTCGACCGTGCTGCCGTCGAGCAGCGTCGACGTCGTCTTGCCGGTGACGTTGTCGCCCGCCGCGACCGTTCCCGCCGCGCCGGTCGCGAGCACCAGCAGCAGCACGGGGAACAGCACGATCCATGCCGACACGCGCCGCGCCGTCGACGGCCGCGGGTGCGCCCGCCGTCGCGCGACGACCAGGAAGCCGAAGACGGCGATGACCTGCAGCGCGGCCGCGGCGTAGTCGGTGAAGCCGACGACGGTGTCCGCCGGCTGCCAGGGGTCGAGCCGCGTCAGCAGACCCAGCGGCCGGCTCGCCACCCACAACGCGAGGCTCGCGGCCGCGACGAACGCCCCGGCCCGGGTGGTCTTGCGGGTCGGCCAGCCGAGCACCGCGACGAAAGCCACGAACTCGACGGCGGCGAACAGGCCGAACAGCATCGCGTAGAACTGCCAGACCCGCCAGAGCGCGGCCAGCGACGCGGCCGGGATCAGGGCACCGCCGAGGGCGGCGAAAGCGGCCGTGACCAGCACCGGACCGCGTCGCAACGGCGGCGGGAAGGTCGCCGGCGGGCGGTACGCGCTGCGTTGCCCGTCGACGACCTTCATACCGCCAGTGTCACCCCGGCGCCGGGTCCGCCGCCACGGATCAGGCGAACCCGGCGAGCGGGCGCACCTCGATCGGGGCATGGATCGCGGCGGTGACCCGCCCGGCCCACCCGAGCGCGGCGTCGAGATCGGCGGCTTCGATCAAGTAGAAGCCGCCGAGGTGCTCCTTCCCCTCGGAGAAGGGCCCGTCGGTGGTCAGCAGCCCGTCGACGGCCTCGCGGACCACCCGCGCGGCGGCGGGCTCGTCCAGCCGGGCGCTGAAGACCCAGGCCCCGGTCGCCTTGAGGTCCCGCTCGACGTCGCCGAGCCGCCGCTGTGTCTCCCGCATGGCCGCCTCGGACGGCGGTTCGCGGACCTCACCCTCGACGCCGTGCACCGACAGCAGGTAGTGCGCCATGACGCTCCTCCTCGCGGGGCGGGCGGGTCCCGCCGCTCGACCCTTGTACGAACGAGCCCGCCCCGGATCGACTACTTGCGCGCGGCCGTGTAGTTCCGGAACAGCAGGTAGGTGTCCAGGATGTCGGACGAAGCGCTCTGGACCGAGCGGTAGATCCCCCACTTGGGGCGCACGTAGTCGCCTTGGTCGGGGATGTTCACGCTCGACATGCTGCCCTGCGCGGCGACGGGCGCGCCCGAGCCGGTGCCGTTGCGGATGACGCACGACGCCTTGCCCTTCGAGCCCGGCGTGAACGTCCACTCGATCGTGATCCACTTGTTCCGCAGCGGTGACAGGTCGGTGGCCGCGATGCTCGGCGAACCCGAGTTGGCGTACGCGCGGGCGTTGAGCATTTCCTTGCTGCCGCTGCGGGTCAGGTCGAGCGTCACCCAGGGGCCGCCGTTGGTGGACGGGGTCTTGGTCTGGAAGATGTGGGTGAACTTGCTGGTGCCGTGCAGGGTGCCCGGGATGTACATCTCGTAGGAGAGCGTCCAGGTCTCGCCGTCGTGCATCTTCAGCGTGGAACCACCCTGGACCATGCCCTTGGACTCGGTGCGCTGGCGGTCGCCGCCGCCGGTGGTGTCGCGGTCGTCCTTCCAGATGTTGAAGCGGTAGTGGTCGCCTTCGACCACCACGTACTTGCGGTCGGGGTGGTGGTTGCCGCGGTCGGCCTCGATGCCCTCGAAGGCCTTGAGGCCGTCGGTGGCGGGGTCGGGGTGCCACAGCGGAGCCGCTTGGGCGGGCAGCGCGGTGCACAGCATGATCGGGACGACCAGGGCGAGGGCCATCCTGCGGGAGAATTCCGGCATCGTCGGTGTGTCCTTCCTGACAACGTACGACAGGGGTGCACATCGGCCGGCGGAGGAGCCCCGAACGAGGCTTGGACATCCGATGTCTAGCGTCACGAAGTTAGAAGGACAGCGGCGTCTTTGTCAACGCCTGGCGAGTTGTCGGCACGCTTGGTCGACGATTCATCTGATGGATAAGCGGCCGGCATGCCTCAGGCGTAGCACTCCGCCAGCGCGGTGAAAGCCGCCTTCGGTTCCCAGGGCACGCCTTCGTACGTCTCCCCCAGGCCCTCCTTCAGCACCTTCACCACACCCCAGCTCGCCATGTCCAGGTCCACCCGCGGATCGGCGCGGTGGACCAGCCCATAACACACGAACGTGCAAGCGAAAGCCGCGTCGACGCCCTCGGTCGTGAAGATCTCCAGCAGCTCGCGGAAGTACCGCGCCTGCTCCTCCTCGTCACGCACGTACGAACCGTCGAGCCGGACCGGGACCGCGCCCTCGTACTCCAGGATTTCGCCGCAGCGGGCGCCGAGGTCGGCCGCGCCGCGGTACGGCGTCACGCCGAACTCCGTGATCGCCACCGGCTTGCCCGACGCCACCAGCGTGCGGACGCCCTCGCGGTACACGGGGGCGACTTCCTTCGAGCGGTGCGCGTCCACCGAGATGATGTCGAACGGCGCCCAGTCGACCCGCTCCAGCGGGATCGCCGCGTACGTCACGCGGCCGCCGAACCGCTCGCGCACCGCCGCGACCGCGCGGGCCAGGAACTCGTTCACCCGGTCCGGCAGCCCGGCGACGAGCTCACGGGACGCCAGCAACCCGGCCAGCCGTTCCTCGATGCCCTCCCCCGGCAGGAAACCGTGGTTGAACAGGCTCAGCTCGGCGCCGGTGACGACCACGATCTCCGCACCCGCCAGCCGCAATCGTTCGGCTCGCGACGCTCCGTCGGCCAGCATCGCGAGGATCTCCTCCGGGGTGCGGTCCCAGGGGAACGGCGAGAACCACACCTCCAGCCCGAGCGCGGCGGCCTCGCGGGCGGCGTGCTCGATCCGGTCCAGGTCGGTGCCGATCAGCCGGACCGCCGTGCAGTGCAGGTCGTCGCGGATGATCGTCAGTTCGCGGCGGACGAGGTCCGGGTCGAAGGGCCGGTTGAACCCCTCGCCACGCTCGATGCCGGTGTCGTAGCCGATGCCCTTGGCGCGCACGTTTCCTCCGGAAATTTAGGGTACGGTCCGTACCGTACCCTAAGGTAGTAGACTGCGGCGCATGGACGGGAAGACCCGGCGCCGCGGCGCCGAGCTGGAGGACGCGATCCTGCGCGCCGCCGCGGCCGAACTGGCCGAGACCGGCTACCCCGGCCTGACCATGGAACGGGTCGCGCAGCGGGCCGGCACCAACAAGAACGCGATCTACCGCCGCTGGCCGAACCGTGCCGCGCTCGGCGTCGCCGCCTACCGCCACCTGGCCGAGGACACGCTCGAGCCACCCGACACCGGCGGCCTCCGCGAAGACGCGCTGACCCTGCTGCGGGCGATCAACTGCGGCCAGTCCTCCCCCGCCGCCCGGATCCTCCGCGGTCTCCTGACCGGCGTCGGCGACGAGCCGGAACTCCGGGAACAGCTCCACGAGCAGGCCGCCGAAGGCGCCGCGAAAACCTGGCTCACGATCGTCGATCGGGCCGTCGCACGCGGTGAAGCGCGTCCCGAAGCCCGAAATCCGCGCGTGGCCACCGTGGCGCTTGTGCTGCTCCGCAACGAAATCCTCACGCGCGGACTGACCACAGTGGACGACGACGTGCTCGTCGAGATCGTCGACGAGGTCTACTTGCCGCTGGTCGGCGCGTAGATCGTCAGCCGCAGCGCGGGGTCCTCGTTCGCCTGGAAGGTCGCGTAGTCGAACTCCTCCGGCGCGGGCCGGTACAACGTCTTCCGCCCGGGTCCGATCCGGCCGACGTCGTGGCGGTCCCACCACGGCGCGAACTCCGGGCAGCCCTCGCGCAGCCGGGCCGCCAGCCCGGTGAACGCCGGGTCGCCGGCCCACAGGTCGTGCGCGGCGCGGAACTGCGCCACCGCGTGCTCGGCCTGCGCGGCCCAGCCGCCGCCGAACAGGCTCCGCGCCCGCTCGTCGAGCAGCAGGTACACCAGGACGTTCCGGTCCGCTTCGGCCAGCACGCCGAAGTCGGTGAACAGGGCGGCCGCCGCGGGGTTCCAGGCCAGCACGTCCCAGCGGCGGCCGGTGACGTAGGCGGGCTGCGCCAGGCCCTCGACGAGCCGACGGGTGGCCTCGGGCACCCGCTCGCGGTGGAACGCCGTGCGGGCCGGGTTCCGCGCCAGGGCCCGCAGGTGCGCGCGTTCGGCGTCGTCGAGCCGCAGCGCGCTCGCGAGCGCTTCGACCGTCGCGGACGACGGGCTGACCGTGCGGCCCTGTTCGAGCCGGATGTACCAGTCGACGCCGATGCCGGCCAGCTCGGCGACCTCTTCGCGGCGCAGGCCCGGTGTGCGGCGGCGGCGCCGGTCGGGCAGCCCCAGGGCCGCCGGGCTCAGCCGCTCGCGCCGGGACCGCAGGAACTCCCCCAGCCCGGCCCGGGTCGCGTCCGGCATGACGGCCTCCGTGGCACTCGGCAGTCCCAGGACAATACCAGGTCTGGCTACCCGTCCCGGTTTCTCCGACGATCACCGCATGAGAGCCGCAGTACTCGAAGAATTCGGAAAACCGCTGTCCGTGCGCGAACTGCCCGATCCGGTGCTGGGCACCGGGGAAATCCTGGTCGACGTCGTCGCCGCGCCCGTGCTGCCGTACGCGGCGGAGGTGTTCCGCGGCGAGCGCAACTACTTGCTGACGCTTCCGGTCGTGCCCGGCGCCGGCGCGGTCGGGCGGGTGCGCGCGACCGGCCCGGACGCGACCCGCCTGGCCCCCGGCGACTGGGTGCTGTGCGACCCGGTCATCCGCTCCCGCGACGACGCGCTGACCCCGGACATCACCCTCCAGGGCCTGAGCGCTCGCGGCGAAGGCGGGCTCTTCCTGCAGCGCCACTTCGGCCACGGCGCCTACGCCGAGCAGGTCCTCCTCCCGACCGAGAACGCGATCCCGCTCGGGGCGATCGACCCGGGTGACGCGGGCCGCTGGACCGCGCTCGCCCTGTGCCTGGTGCCGTACGGCGGTCTGCTCGCCGCCGACCTGCGTCCCGGCGAGACCGTGCTGGTCAGCGGCGCCACCGGGAACTTCGGCAGCGCGGGTGTCGCGGTCGCGCTCGCCATGGGCGCGGCGTGCGTGGTGGCCCCGGGCCGCGACGAGGCGGCTTTGGCCGACCTGCAACGCCGGTTCGGCGCCCGCGTCCGGACCGTGCGGCTCACCGGCGACGACACCGCCCGCCTGCGCGCGGCGGCGCCCGGGCCGATCGACGTCGTCCTCGACCTGCTGCCGCCGTCGGCGAGCACCGGGCCCGTGCGCGCCGCGGCGATGGCGGTCCGCGAGCGCGGCCGGGTCGTGCTGATGGGCGGCGTCGGCATGCTCGGCGGCGACGACCTCGCCCTGCCCTACCCGTGGCTCATGCGCAACAGCGTCACGGTGCGCGGCCAGTGGCTGCATCCGCGGTCGGCGAACGCGAGCCTGATCGCGCTGGCCCGGGCCGGGTTGCTGGACCTCGGCGGGTTCGCCGTCACGGAGTTCGGTCTCGACGACATCGCGGGCGCCCTCGACCACGCGGCGAGCGGCCGGACGCGGTTCGCCCTCACGGTGGTCCGTCCTTGAGTAGCTTCGAAGGATGACCCGACTCGCCCGCCACGACAAACTCGCCGCCGCACTGGCCGAGGCGCCTGACGACGTCCTGGCCGGCGCGCGCCCGCTCGGCACCGGGATCGGCGGGTCGACCTGGCTGCTGACCGTGGCGGGCGAGCCGGTCTTCGTCAAACGGGTCGCGCTGACCAACGTCGAGCTGCGCCACGACGGTTCGACGGCCGACCTCTACGGGCTGCCGCCGTGGTCGCACTACGGGGTCGGCTCGGCGGGCGGCGGAGCCTGGCGCGAACTGGAAGCCCACCGGACGGCGACCGAGTGGGTGCGCACCGGCGCGTGCGAGCACTTCCCGCTCCTGCACCACTGGCGGGTCCTGCCCGGTCTGCCGCGTCCCCGCACCGACATCGAGCGGGACGTCGCGTTCTGGCACGGCGATCCGGGCGTCCGGCGACGGCTCGAAGCCCTCGCCGACGCCACCACCGACCTCGTGCTGTTCCTCGAACACCTGCCGCACGACCTCGCGCAGTGGCTCACCGCCAACCCCGGCGGCCTGGCCCTCGCCCACCGCGACCTGCGCCACATCACGGATTTCCTGGCCGGCCGGGGCGTCCAGCACTTCGACGCGCACTTCGCGAACATCCTCACCGACGGGGACCGGCTCTACCTCACCGACTTCGGGCTGGCCGTGATGCCGGGCTTCGCGCTGTCGGCGGCCGAAGCGGAGTTCCTCGCCGACCACTCCGAGCACGACCGGGCTTACGTGCTGACCCGCCTGCTGAACTGGGCCGTCCGGCACCAGCTCGACGACACCGGCCTTCGCGGCTACACCTCGCTCGCGAAGGTCGTCAACGACTTCTACTTCGCCCTCCACACCGAGAGCCGCCTGACCCCGTACCCGAAGGACGAAATCGCTCAGCAGTCGGCACGCGCCGGCTTGCCCGCGAACCGGTCGCCCAGGTAGTTCACGACGTCGCCGGCGGAGAACGCCAGCGTCGTCACGTGCTCGCCGACATAGGTGCCCCACGTGACGTCGACCCCGGCCGCGCAGTACTCGCGACGCAGCGTCTGGGCCTGCGACAGCGGGATGATCTCGTCGAGGCTGCCGTGGAACAGGAAGATCGGCGCCCGCGGTGGGCGGGTACCCAGCTCGTTCTCGGCCAGCCGCGCCTGCCACTTCGGGGTCGTCAGCGGGTTCGCCGTCGTGTAGTCGGCGATGTGCCCGAAGGCGTAGCCGAACACGGCCTCGACGCACGCGTCCCGCTGCGTCTCGTACAGCGTGCGCCCGCGGTCGTTGAGGTACGCGGGCAGGTCCAGCTCCGGATAGGCGGCGTCCAGGCCCAGCGCCGAGAGCAGCAGGAAGCCGAACCCGATCCCGCCGTCGAGGCTCTTCGCGACGACGTTCAGGTCCGCGGGCGTCCCCCCGGCCGTGATGCCCGCGACGTGCAGCTCCGGCGCGTACGACGGCGCCAGCTCGCCAGCCCACGCCGCTCCCCCGCCGCCTTGGGAGTAGCCGGAGAACGCGACCGGTCCGCCGGCGGCCAGGCCCGCGGCCGGCAGCCGGGTGGCCGCGCGGGCCGCGTCGATCACCGTGTGGCCCTCGGACCGGCCGACGACGTACGTGTGCGTGCCGGGCGTGCCGAGGCCCTCGTAGTCGGTGATCGCGACGGCCCAGCCGCGGCTCAGCATCGCGTCGACGAACAGCGGCTTCTCGTAGTCCGGCTGGAACTTCGACGGAGCGCAGCGGTCGCCGATGCCGCGGGTGCCGCTGGCCACCGAGACGATCGGGCGCGGGCCGGCGCCGGTCCACGGCTTCGCCGGCACCAGGACGCGGCCCGACACCGCGATCGGCGTGTCCGTCGCGGACCGCGACCGGTACAGCACCAGGTAACCCCTGGTGCTGCCGGAATCCGGCAGTGGCCGCCACCAGACGACGTCGCCGTCGGCGCCGGCCGGCAGCGGGGTCGGCGGCGTGTAGAAGGCGTCGCCGTCCGGGCCGCGCGGTGGCTCGGCCGCGTTCGCCGGGCCGGCCGTCGTGAATACCAGGAGGGCGGCCAGCAGGACCGTCCACAAGCGACGCATGAGAACTCCTCGTCGAGTTCGGAAGGGTCAGAAGGGGTCTTCGGCGATCAGGTGGTCCAGGGCCCGCTCGGCGATCGCGGCGATGGTCATCGACGGGTTGCAGGCGGCGGTCGTGCCGGGCATCAGGGCGCCGTCGAGCACGTAGAGGCCGCGGTGGCCGAGGACGCGGCCTTCGAGGTCGCAGACCAAGCCCATCGCGGCGCCGCCGAGCGGGTGCCAGGTGCTGGGCGCGACGGCCGTCGTGTCGAGCAGGACGCCGAGCGGGCCGGCGATGCGGGCGATGCGTTCGTGGATGCGCGCGCTCAGCTTCGCGTCGGCGCTCGACGGCCAGTGCAGGACGGCGTCGTCCTTCGCCGCGTCGTAGACGAAGCGGCCGCGGCCGGCGCTGATGCCGTACCCGACGAGCATCGTGGTCCGCAGGTCCGGCAGCGGCGGCAGCGACGCCTGGATGACGGTGTTCGCGACCGCCGGGTCGTCCCATTCCTTGCTGCCGTAGACGACCGGGCCGCCCTGGGGCGCGCCGAAGTCGTCGGCGAGGTTCGTCCAGGTGTAGATGCGGTCGCCGTTGGTGCCCCAGCCGGCGCCGAGCGCGTCGGGCAGGTCGGGGATGTCGCCCTTCGCTCCGGCGCGCATCAGCAGCCGGGTCGTGTTCGCCGTGCCGGCCGCCATGACGAGCGCCTTCGCCGTGAGGACCTTCTTCTCCAGCACAGTTCCGGAGGTGTCGATGCGGTCGACGCGGATCTCCCAGCGGCCGTCGGCCGCGAGCGCGACGTCGGTGACGTGGTGCAGCGAGGCCACGGTGCAGCGGCCGGTGGCTTCGGCGGCCGCGAGGTAGGTGACGTCGACCGAGTGCTTGCCGCCGTTGTTCACCCCGAGCGCGCAGTCGCCGTTGGTGTAGGACGGTTTCATCTCGCCGTCGAGCTCACGCAGGGCGTAGTCCCAGTCGATCGGCATCGGGATCTTCTCGACGGCGTAGCCCGCATTGCGCGCGTTGCGGGCGAAGACCCGGGACGCTTTGTACGTCTTGCTTTCGACGAGGGCGTCCGGCGCGGTCTCGATGCCGAGCATGGCGGCGACGCGCGGGTAGTACTCCGCGTCCAGCCGCGCGTAGTCGAGCTGCTCGGGGAAGCAGGCGTGGAAGAGCTCGGCCGTCGGCTGCAGCGTCATGCCCTGGTAGACCAGCGAGCCGCCGCCGACGCCGGCCGCGCACATCATGCTCATGCCCTGGCCGGTGACCTGTTCCAGCAGCCCGGTGTACCGCTCGAACGGCGGCAGCGACGGCAGGCCGGGCAGGGCCGGCGCGGAGCCGAGCCAGAAGATCCGCTTGTCGGGCGAGGTCGGGTGCGGGAACGTCTCGGCGTCCGGCCCGGTCGGCCAGCGACGGCCGCGTTCGAGGACCAGCACCGGCACGCCGGCCTGGGCGAGCCGCAACGCCGTGACCCCACCGCCGAACCCGGAGCCGATGACCACGACCCGGTGCTCTTCCCGCGTGGTCGGGACCCGGCCCGCACCGAGCGCGGCGACGCCGGCGACGGCGGCCGCGCCTCGCAGGACGGTACGGCGGTTCAGGCTGCGCATGGGCGGCTCCTTCGGCATCTTCTCCGTCGGCGGTGACTGTCGGTGAAGGTAGGACTGCGAACCGAGAGATGGAACGGATTGCCGGTCTCACTACTCGCGAGTAATATCCGCCACCATGCGTGCTGTCCGACCGTCCGCGGCAGTGCCCCGGCGCGTCGACGCCCGCCGCAACCGCGAGGCGATCCTGCGCGCGGCCGACGAAGCCTTCAGCGAAGACGCCGACGTGGCGCTGGACGACGTGGCCCGCCGGGCCGGCCTCGGCCGGGCGACGGTCTACCGGCACTTCCCCGACCGCACGGCGCTGGCCCTCGGCGTCGCGGCCCACCACCTGGCGGCGCTCAAGCTCCAGGTGCGCGGCCGGGAACCGTTCCGCGAGCTGCTGCGGGTCGTGCTGGCCATGCAGGCCCGGCGACGCCCGCTCGTCCGGCTGTTCCGCGAACTGCCGGAGCGCAGCCAGCGCCAGTACAGCCACGCCCTGGTTTCCTTGCTGCGCCCGGCTTTCGAGGAGGCGCAACGAGAAGGCAGCGTGCGCGCGGACCTGGAGCCCGTGGACCTGGTGCTGCTCTTCGAGATGCACGAAGCGGCGCTGGTTTCGGGACTGACCGCACGGGAACCGGCGGAACAGGCCGAGCGCCTGGTGCGGGTGTTCCTCGACGGCCTCGCTTGCTCCGAACGTGTGAACACGCTTTCCCGGAACGAAGATCCGCAGGTCGGACCACAGAAAAGTGATTGACCGCCGGAAAGCGTGGGTACTTCCGGGACACGGCACCGGAGCCCGGATCCCAGGTCTCCCCGCACCGGGCCGCACCCTCCGCCCGTGACCGGGTCCGCCCCCGGCACGGCACCGTCACGCACATTTCTCGTCCACCGGAGTACACCATGACCAACGACTCAGGAGCATGGCACGCCAAACTGCAGCGCGAACAGGAAGCCATCGAGCGGAAGCGGGCGCAACAGGCCTCGCGAACGCCGACCGGGGCAGCCGCCGCGCCCCGCTGATCCCACCGTCCACAAAGGATGCCGCGGTGCCCCGGTCGAGGCGCCGCGGCATTCGTCATTCCGGTGGGGTCAGCAGCGCTTCCGCGTACTTGCGGAACGCCGCCACGAGCCGGTTGCGCTCGCCCGCGCGCGTCGCCACCGCCACCTGGCTCGGCTCGACACCGGTCAGCGGCACGGTCGTCAGGTCCGGGCGGAAGCCGGTGACGTTCCCCGGTGCCGCCGGGATGATCGCGACCGCCTGCCCGCTCGCCACCAGCTCGATCTTGTCCTCGATCGCGTCGATGAGCGGACCGCCGGGGGCCGGGCGGCCGTCCGGACGCGGGTCGACGCGCCAGAACGCGTCCCACTCCGGGTCGAGGGCGCGCGGCAGCGGCTCGTCGGCGATGTCGTCGAGCGTCACGGATTCCTTGCCCGCCAACCGGTGGTCGGCGGGTAACAGGACCACGCGGGGCTCGTCGTAGAGGATGGTGACGTGCAGCCCCGCCGCCCGCAGCGGGAGCCGGACGACCGCCGCGTCGACGCGGTGCTCCAGCAGCGCCGCGCGGGCGTCGTCCCAGGCGAGGTGCTGGGCGCGCACGTCGGCCCCGGGGTGGTGGCGGCGCAGCTCGCGCAGCGCCGGCGTGACGATCAGGTTCCCGGTGTAGCCGACGGTGATCCGGCTGGGCCGCGCGACCGACCGCGCGTGGGCCACCGCGTGCGCCGCCGCCCGCAGCAGGTCCGCGGCGAGCGGGAGGAACGCCTCGCCGGCCTCGGTGAGCCGCGTGCCCTGCGGCGTGCGGTCCAGCAGGCGGGCACCGACCTGCTGCTCCAGCCGCACGATCTGCCGGCTCAGCGACGACTGCGTGAGGTGCAGCTCGGCGGCGGCGCGGCCGAAGTGCCGGTGCTCGGCGACGACGGCGAAGCCGCGCACCAGGTGCAGATCGAGGTCGGCCATGGTCCCAGCGTAGCGCCATGAGCTGCGGTGATGCACAAACCGCGTCACGTCGTGCGAAACGTTCATTGGACCTGGCGCCCCCGGCGGCCGCACGGTGGGGCAGGACCACACCGTCTGAGAAGGAGTTCCATGGCGACCTTGGGGCCCGTCGGCGTCTACCTGCCGATTTCGTTCACCCGCACCCCGCCGGCCGAGGACCAGCGCGAGGCCGTCCGACGGCTGGAGCGCGCCGGGTACCGGACCGTCTGGACGAACGAGGTCGTCGGCGGCAAGGACGCCCTCGTCCAGCTGGCCGTGCTGCTGGCGGCGACCGAGCGGCTGACGTTCGGCACCGGCATCGCGAACATCTGGGCCCGCGAGCCGCAGACCCTGCACGCCGCGGCGGCTTTCCTCGCCGACGCGTACCCGGACCGGCTCGTGCTCGGCGTGGGTGTCGGTTACCCGCAGCAGGCCGAGGGCACCGGCCGGGACTTCGGGAGTCCTCTCGCGACGATGCGCGACTACGTGGCGCGGATGGACGCGGAGACCTGGCCGCCGGCGCCGGTCGCCGGGTACCCGCGGATCCTCGGCGCGAACGGGCCGAAGATGCTCGCACTGGCGGGGGACATCGCCGACGGCGCGCTGCCGGCCAACCTGCCCCCGGCGTTCACCGCCGAGGCCCGGTCGGTGCTCGGCCCGGACAAGCTGCTCGTCGTCGGCCTGGCGGTGGTCCCCGACGCCGACGCCGATCGCGCGAAGGCGGCGGCGATCGAGAAGATCTCGGGGACGCTGAACCTCCCGCCGTTCTCGAAAGCCCTGCGCCGCTTGGGTTTCGCGCTGGACGACGTGGCCGGGATCGCCGACGCCGTCGTGGCCCACGGCGGGCACGACGCCATCGCGGCCAAGGTCCGCGAGCACCTCGCCGCGGGCGCGGACCACGTCCTGCTGATGCCCCCGACGACCGACGACTTCACCGCCGACGTCGCGGTGCTGGAGGGGCTCGCGCCGGCGTTCGACGGCCTCGGCTGACCGGCGCCGGCCCTCGGCCGGGCTCTTGACCAGGGGGCACGCGGACTTTACAGTCAGCGTGCCCCGCCTGATGTTAACGTTAACATCGCCTGGTCCCCGACGCGCTCCGAAGGATCGACAACGATGAAGTTGTTCTCCCCGCGCCGTTTCGGCGTCGTGCTGGCCATCGTGGCCGCACTCGTCCCCCTCGGCACCGCCGGTGCCGGTGCCGCTCTCCCGGCCAGTGCCCCGTCGTCCGTACGAGATGCCGCGAGCACGCTGTCGGTGCCCGGCATCGACGACGTCCGCGGCAACCTGACCCTGCCGGCGAGCGGCGCGGGCGGCACGAGCGTCGCGTGGACGTCGTCCGCTCCGGCCGTCATCACCCCGACCGGCGAGGTCACCCGGCCGCCGACGGGCGACCGGCCCGCGAAGGTCGTCCTGACCGCGAAGCTCAGCCTCGGCCGCGAGAGCACCATGCGGAAGTTCACCGCCACCGTCGTCCCGAAGCCCGCCCAGGAACCCTTGGCGGGCTACAGCTTCTTCTACTTCACCGGCGAAGGCACCTCCGACGGCGAGCAGATCTACTCGGCATTGAGCAAGGGCAACGACCCGCTGAACTGGACCGAGCTGAACAACGGGCGCCCGGTGCTCAAGTCGAGCCTCGGCGAGCTGGGCGTGCGCGACCCGTTCATCCTGCGCTCGCCCGACGGCGACAAGTTCTACCTGCTCGCCACCGACCTGCGGATCTACGCCGGCCGCGGCTGGGACGCCGCCCAGCGCTCCGGCAGCCGGTCGATCATGGTCTGGGAGTCCACCGACCTCGCGCACTGGTCACGCCAGCGCAGCGTCCAGGTCTCACCGCCGACCGCGGGCAACACGTGGGCGCCGGAAGCGTCCTGGGACGCCGAGCGCGGAACCTACGTCGTGTACTGGGCCTCGAAGCTGTACGCCGACAACGATCCGAACCACACCGGCGACAGCTACAACCGGATGATGTACGCGACCACGCGCGACTTCGTCACCTTCAGCCCGCCGCAGGTGTGGAACGACCCGGGCTACTCGGTGATCGACTCGACGGTCATCAAGGACCAGGACACCTACTACCGCTTCACCAAGGACGAACGCAACAACACGTCCTCGACGCCGTGCAGCAAGTTCATCACCGAGGAGAAGTCCACCGACCTGCTCGACCCGCACTACGGCTTCGTCGCCGACTGCATCGGCAAGGCGACGGCCACCAGCCCCGGGCTCTCCGCCGGCGAAGGGCCCACCGGGTTCAAGTCCAACACCGAGAACAAGTGGTACCTGTTCATCGACGAGTTCGGCGGCCGCGGTTACGTCCCCTTCGAGTCCACCGACCTGAACTCGGGCCGGTGGACGATGTCGGCGGGCGCGCACCTGCCCGCGTCCCCGCGGCACGGCACCGTCCTGCCGGTCACGCAGGCGGAGATGGCCAGGCTGAGCGCTCCCCCGGCGCCGGTGCGGGCGGACGCGAACGGGCTCGTCGCGCACTGGCCGCTGGACGCGAAGTCGGGACAGGTCGCGACCGACACCACCGGCCACGGCTACGACGGCGCCCTCGCCGGTGACGTCTCCTGGGCCGACGGCTCGCTGACGTTCGGCGGCACGAACGGGCACGTCCAGCTGCCGAACAACCTGCTGACCGGCGCCGCCGCGGCGACCGTGTCCGCCGACGTCCTGGTCGACCCGGCGCAGCAGACGCCGTACTTCCTGTGGGGCCTGGGCAACACCGCGAAGGACGGGGCCGGCGACGGCTACCTGTTCACCACCGGCGGCACCGCGAGCGGCGGCCTGCGCGGCGCGATCGCGACCGGGAACTGGACGACCGAGCAGCAGGTGGCCGCGAGCGGCGGGCTGCCGCGCGGGGTCTGGAAGAACCTGACGCTGACCGTCGGCGACGGAGTGGCGGTGCTGTACCTCGACGGTGTCGAGGTGGGCCGCAACGCCAGCGCCACGATCAAGCCGTCGGACCTCGGCGGCGGCGTCACCGCGGCGAACTACCTCGGCCGCTCGATGTACGCGGGCGACAAGTACTTCCGCGGCAAGATGAAGGACGTGCGGCTCTACGACCGGGCCCTCACCGGGCTCCAGGTGGCGGCGCTGCCGTCGAACAGCACGACGATCCGGTCGGTGGAGCTGGCTTCGCTGAAGACACCGGCCGTCATCGACACCGGCGCGTCGACCGTCGTGCTGCCGGTGAAGCCGGGAACCGACCTGCGGCGGCTGTCCCCGAGGTTCGGGCTGGCGCCGGGCGCCACGATCAAGCCGGACCCGCGGACGGTGGACCTGAGCCGGCCGCGGCCGTTCACCGTGACCGGCGCCGGCGGTGACCGTCGCGTGTGGACGGTCGAGGCGCACGAGACGCGCAGCCCGGTCCTGCCGGGCTACAACGCCGACCCGAACATCGTCGCGTTCGGCGACACGTACTACCTGTACCCCACGACCGACGGCTTCGACGGCTGGAGCGGCACGAAGTTCTCCGTGTGGTCGTCGAAGAACCTGGTGGACTGGACGAACGACGGCGTCATCCTCGACCTGGGCCCGGACGTGAGCTGGGCGGACAGGAACGCCTGGGCGCCGACGATCGCGCAGCGCAACGGGAAGTACTACTTCTACTTCTGCGCCGAGGCCAAGATCGGCGTGGCGGTGAGCGACTCGCCGACCGGCCCGTTCGCCGACTCGGGCAAGCCGCTGATCGCGGCGAACCCGGACGGCGGCCAGGCGATCGACCCGGCGGTGTTCGTCGACTCCTCCGGGCAGCCGTACCTGTACTGGGGCAACGGCAACGCGTACGTGGTGCCGCTGAACGAGGACATGGTCTCGTTCGACCCGGCGAAGATCACCCGCCTGACTGGTCTCGACGGCTTCCGCGAGGGCCTGTTCATGGCCGAGCGGAACGGCACGTATTACCTGAGCTGGTCGATCGACGACACCCGCAGCGAGGACTACCGCGTCGGTTACGCGACGGCGCCGTCGCCGACCGGGCCGTTCACCAACCACGGCCTGATCCTCGGCAAGGACGCCCACCTGGGCATCCTCGGCACCGGCCACAGCTCGATGCTGCAGGTCCCGGGCACCGACGACTGGTACCTCGCCTACCACCGCTTCGGCATCCCGGGCGGCGACGGCACCCACCGCGAGACGACCATCGACAAGCTGACCTTTCGCCGCGACGGCACGATCGTCCCGGTGACGCCGACGTTGGAAAGCGTGCACCCGGAGCGGATCTCGCAGTGTCGGGGGAAGGTCCGCTACAACTGAACCCGGTGGTCCCGGGCTTCGCCGTGGCGGTCGCACGGCTGCCCGGGATCCCGCGGGCACAAGACCCACCTCTCCGCCGCGACCACCGAGTACATCCGGTAGGGCGACGCCCCGGTCACGTCTTCGAGCGTCAGTTCCGAAGCACCGTCGCTGTCGCCGCGGGGATAGCTCGCCAAGGCGCGGTCGAGTGCCTCGCCCGACAGCTCCCGCGCCTCGCCCACCGCGTAGACGGCCCGCCCGTGGTACGGCGCGACCGTGGAGTCGAAGACGACCAGGCTGACCCGCGGGCGCTCGGCGAGGTTGCGCGAGTGCCGGGCACCGGTCTCCGAGACCCACACGAACGTGTGATCATCGGCCGCGGCGAAGTAGACCGGGCACGTCCAGGGACTGCCGTCGTCGTCGGTCGTGCCCAAGGTGAGGTAGGCGTTTTCCGAGATCAGCGCGCGGGCGTGGGCCGCGAGGTCGTCGTCTGTCATCAGGGTCACAATTCTGCCACCCGGCCGACGAGATGGAGATCACCACCGAGCGCGTTTGCCATGGATGAGGCGGGGTAACCGACCGCCGTCCAGGATCTTCAGCTTCTTCCGTGCAGGAGTCGTTTGATGACCAGCGTTCTCGAGAACGCCCGCCCCGTCCCCGCACCGCGCCGCCGACCGGTGGCGCCGGATGCGCTCGCCGAGCTGACCCGGCTGGCCGCGCTCGCGGAGCTCGCCCGGACCTCGTCGCCGTCGCTGATGCACCGCGCGATCCTCGCCGGCACCGGCCCCGCGACGGTGGCCGCCGCGGCGAACATCGACGTCGCCGCGGCCCACGTCCGGTGGCACGCGTGGGCGGAGACCGCGGTGGGTCTCGACGAGTACCTCCGCGTGCACGCCGCCTTCGCCGAAGCTCTCATCACCCGTCACGAAGCCTTCGAGGACGCCCAGTGAAGACCCAGGCCGTGGAGACCCCGGAGACGACTCTCGCCGACCTCGAAGCGCTCGGCGACGCCGCTGCCGAGCTGCTGCAGAAGATCACCGAGGAGCTCGCGACCGCCGCGTCACGGCTCTGAGCCGGCGCGGGCCGGCCACCGCCGCCAGACCGCCACGTGCAGGATCACCGCGAGGCTGAGCGCGTTCAACGTCGTGTGGGTGGTCCACCCCGCGACCAGCGGCTCCGGCACCCCGGCCCAGCGCGCGACCGGCGGCAGGGCCGTCGCCAGCGCCGCGGTCAGCACCGCCACCAGCACCAGCACCAGGCTGCGGCCCGACAGCGGGGTCAGCCGGATCGCCGGCCACGCCTCGAACAGCATCGCGACGACGAGCACCGAAGCGATGGCCGCCCCCGCGACCGGCGCGACCCGATCCGGCGGCGCCAGCGCATACGTGATGGCCGCGCAGGCGAGGACCGCACTGTGCGCTATCGCGAGCCGGACCGCGCGGCGCCGGATCCGGGCGAACGGCCAGCCGCGCAACGCCACGTACCAGACCATCTGCCAGGCACCGAGCACCGCGAACCACGCGCCGTAGTCCTCGCCCGGCACCAGGCCGGTCCGGACGAGGCCGAGGTACGCCGCGAGCCCCACGACCCAGCACGCCGCCAAAGCCGCGACGCCCGGCCAGTACGTGCCGCGTCCCCGCAGTGGCCAGCCCTCCCCGACCAGCGTCAGCTGCAGCATCAGCGTGAAGATGCCCGCGGCCAGGGGCACCGCCGCCGTCCCGGTGACGGCCCGGCCGAGCAGCGTCAGCGCCGCTCCCCCGGCCACGACGAGCGCCGTGTCGGACAGGCCGGACCAGCCGCCGCGCAGCAGGCTGCCCGGCCAGTCCTCCCACCAGAACGCGATCATCGCGACGATCGGCAGCGCGAACGTCACCGGCGGTCCGAGCACCTCCAGCGAGCGAGCCGGGCCGCCCGCGCCCACCGCGAGCAGCGCGGCCACCGGCAGGACGAACGCCAGCCCGACGAGCGCCCGGCGAGGCTGGTTGCGCCGGGCATCGGCCAAGGCCTCGGGCGTGAGCGCGTCCGGCTTGCCGACCGCCGGGCGATCGTCCGCGAGCTGGTCAGAGGACGTCATCGAGGCGGATCGGCAGCCGGTGGTGACGCTTCCCGGTCGCGTGGTGGACGGCGTTCGCCACGGCCGCCGCGACGCCGACCATCGCGACCTCGCCGAGCCCCTTCACCCCGACCGGGTTGAACAGCAGGTCCGGCTCGTCCATGAACCCGACGTCGATGCGGTGGACGTCGGCGTTGACCATGATCGGGTACTCCTCGAGCGTCGCGTTGAGGAAGCCGCCGAACCGGTCGTCGGCCAGGCTTTCCTCACGCAGCGCGCCGCCGATGCCCCACACCACGCCGCCGCGCACCTGGCTCGTCGCGGTCACCGGGCTGGCCACCCGGCCGCAGTCGACGACGCTGACCACGCGCGGCACGCGGATCCGGCACGTCGTCGGCTCCACGCGGACCTCGACGAAGTGGGCGACCCAGCTGAACGTGCTGAACTCGGGGAACACCGGGCCGGAGATGGCCAGGTGCCCGGATTTCGCCTGGTCGAGCGCCTCGGGCGGCTGACCGGGGCCGAGCGCGCTCGCCTCGGCCTCGACCGGGCGCCCCGCGCGCTCGACGGCCGCGGCGACGTCGACGTCACCGGTGTCGGCGGCGTTCAGGTGCTTGCGCAGCTCCCGCAGCCCGGAGTGGACGGCCGGCAGGGCGGACGCCGTTCCCCACGACCCCGCGGTGAGGTGCTGCGCCGCGAACCGGGTGTCGCCGACGCGCACTTCGACGTCGCGCACCGGGATACCGAGGTCCCTCGACACGAGCAGGGCGACCGCCGAACGGATGCCCTGGCCCATTTCGTGGCCGTCGACGCCGACGGTCACGCGCCCGTCCGCGCCGGCGGTCAGGTGCGCGACGGCGGGCACGATGCTGCCCGGGTAGGTGCCCGCGGCCACACCCCAGCCGATCAGCGACCCGTCGTCGGCGCGCATCGAGCGAGGCTCCGGGTTCCGGTCCGCCCAGCCGAACTCTTCGGCGCCGCGGCGGAGGCATTCGGCGAGGAACCGGGTGGAGAACGGCCGTCCGGTGACCGGGTCGGTCATCGTGTCGTTGGCCAGCCGCAGCGCGACCGGGTCCCGGCCGGTGGCGTACGCCAGCTCGTCGACGGCCGACTCGAAGGCGAAGGCCGCCGAGCTTTCGAACGGCGCCCGCATGTACCCCGGCGTCTGGACGTCGGTCTGCACGAGCCGGTGCCGGCCGCGGAACGCCGGGAAGCCGTAGAGCCGCGACGTGATCTCGGTGTGCATCGCCGGGAACAGGTCGTGCCGGGACGTCTGCTGGTCGACCTCGTGGACGGCGGCGAGGATCTTGCCGGACGCGTCCGCGCCGAGGCGGACGCGGTGGCGGGTGGCCGGGCGGAAGCTCCCGTTGTGGAACGTCTGGGTCCGGGCCAGCACGAGCTTGACCGGCCGGCCGAGCCGCCGCGCCACCAGGGCGAGCGGGCCGAGGTGGGGCTGCAGCGAGTTCTTCTGGCCGAAGCCGCCGCCGACGTACGGCGAGCGCACCTCGATGCTCGCCGCGTCGATGCCCAGCTGTTCGGCGAGCCCGTGCCGGAGGGCGGCCGCGTTCTGGGTGCCTTCGTGCACGACGAGCGTGTCGCCCCGCCATGCGACGACGGCGCCGTTCAGCTCCATCGGCACGGCGTGCTGCGCCGCGTGCTCGTAGGTGCTGTCGATCCGGACCGGGCTCGCGTCGACCGCCGCGTCGGCGTCGCCGACCTTGATGTCGGCGAGGAACGGCAGCGGGATCGCTTCTTCTTGGACGAGGGTGGTCGCGCCCTCCGCGTCGAGGTGGACCGCGAAGGCCTCGGTGTCGTACTCGGCCGTGACGAGCTCGGCCGCCTCGGTCGCGGCGACCAGCGTCTCCGCGACGACGAGGGCGATCGGCTGGCCGCGGTAGGCGATGTGGTCGTCCAGCAGCGGCTGCAGGCTCTGGAAGGAGAACCCGCCGCCCATGATGAACCCGGCGCCGCGCAGCTCGTCGGCGTCGAAACGGGTGACGGTGAGCAGGACGCCCGGCACGGCCTCCGCCGCCGTGGTGTCCACATGGGACACCCGGCCTCGGCCGATGCGGGCCACGGCGAGGGTCGCGTAGGCGACGCCCTCGGGAACGCGGTCGGTCCCGTACGCGGCTTTGCCGGTCACCTTTTCGTAGGCGTCGACCCGGCGCGTGTCGGTCATTGTGCGGCCCTCTCCGCGGCGATGCGCACCGCGTCGGCGACGGTGCGGATCCCCAGCTCGACCCGGAATCCGTTGTGGGTGCCCGGCCGCGCGCCGGCGAACGCGACTTCCCCGGCGTGGCGGGCGGCTTCGGGCGTCAGCGGTGCTCCCCGCAGGGTCCGTTCGGCGTCTTCGGCGCGCCACGGCCGGGTGGCGACACCGCCGAGCGCGATCCGGCAGTCCCCGACGACGCCGTCTCCGACGGTCAGCGCCACCGCGGCCGAGGCGAGCGCGAAGGCGTAGGACTCGCGGTCGCGGATCTTCAGGTAGGTGGAGCCGCGACCGGCGGGCGTCGCGGGGACGCGGATGCGGAGGATCAGCTCACCGGGGTCAAGGGTGTGCTCGCGCGTGGGGTCGGCACCCGGTTCGACGTGCAGCTCCGCCAGGGAAACCGTGCGCTCCCCGCGGGGGCCGACGACGTCGACGACCGCGTCGAAGGCGAGCAGCGCGATCGCCCAGTCGCCGGGGTAGGTCGCGATGCACGCGTCGCTCGTGCCGAGCAGCGCGTGGGTGCGGTCGTGGCCTTCTCTCGCGGCGCAGCCACTGCCGGGTTCGCGCTTGTTGCAGGGGAACTCCGGGCCGCCGCGGAAGTAGCCGCAGCGGGTGCGCTGCAACAGGTTCCCGCCGACGCTGGCCATGTTGCGCAGTTGCTGGGACGCGGCTCGCCAGAGCGACTCGGACAGGGCGGGGTACTCGTCGCGGACGACCGGGTGGTCGGCGACGTCGGCCATCCGGGCGCCGGCGCCGAAGACCAGCTCGTCCGGGCGGGTCTCGATGGTGGCCAGCTCGGGCAGCCGGTGCACGTCGACGACGGCGGCCGGGGTCTCGATGCCGAGCTTCATGAGGTCGTAGAGCGTCGTGCCGCCGGCGAGGACCTTGGTGCCGGGCGCGGCGTCGCGGAGGGCGTCGACGGCGTCGGCGAGGGTGCCGGGCGCGACGTAGGCGAAGGAACGCATCAGCCCTCCTTTGCTTCGGCGGCCTGCCGGACGGCGGCGACGATGCCGGCGTAGGCGCCGCAGCGGCAGAGGTTGCCGCTCAGGTATTCGCGGATCTGGTCGTCGTCGGCCGTGTGGCCCTCGGCGATGCAGGCGAGACCGGACATGATCTGGCCGGGCGTGCAGTAGCCGCACTGCAGCGCGTCGTGGTCGACGAAGGCCTGCTGCAGCGGGTGCAGCGCGCCGCCGGGGCCGGCGACGCCCTCGATGGTCGTGACGTCCTGCCCGGCGGCCTGCACGGCGGGGGTCAGGCAGGAGACCACGCGCCGCCCGTCGAGGTGCACGGTGCAGGCGCCGCAGTGGCCCTGGTCGCAGCCCTTCTTGGTGCCGGTGAGGCCGAGCCGTTCCCGCAACACGTCGAGCAGCGACTCCCGCGGATCCAGCTCGAGCCGGACGGCCTCGCCGTTCACGGTCGCTTCGACGGTGGTTTCTGGAGTGGACACGCGGCGACGCTAACCCCGCGCGGGGTGGTGCCGCTTTCCCGTGGTTGCTGCCGGGGCCGTCGTTTATTGCTGGTGCCGCACCGTGGCCCGGTAGCCGGAAGGCGAGAGCCCGATCTGCGCCCGGAACGCCGAAGCGAACCGGGACGGCGTCGCGAATCCGCACGTCTGCGCGATTTCCGTGACCGAGAGTTCGCCGCGTTCCAGGTGCCGGCAGGCGCGTTCGACCCGCACGCGCGTCAGGAACCGGTACGGCGTCTGGCCGGTCGCCGTCTTGAAGACGCGCAGGAAGTGGAACGGGCTCAGCTCGGCCGCGGCCGCCATGTCCCCGAGGGTCAGCGGGAGGTGGTGGTTCTCCCGGATGAACTGCACCGCCCGCCGCGTCCGCAGCTCGTCGCGTCCGAGCGCTCGCGGCCGCGGCGCCTCGGCGTGGCGGGTCAGCAGGTGGACGGCCAGGAACGCGGCCGCCGACTCGGCGTAGAGCTCGTCGGCCCCGGCGAGGGCGGCGGCCTTGAGCGCGGTCAGGACGGAGGCGAGCACGGGGTCTTCGACGGCGAGCGCGTCCGGCAGGCCGAGCCGGGTGGCGTCCCGCCCCCAGAGGTCGAGGGCGGTGCGGTCGACCAGAGCACCGGGAAGGTGCACGTGCGTCGTCTGCAGTCGATCCGGTCCGCACCAGCGGATCCGGGTCGGATTCCCGGGCGCGGTCAGGCCGATCGAGCCGGGCCGGTAGTCCGCGCGCCGCCAGTGCGCGCCGTGCCGCGACTCGATCGTCGTGCTCCCCTGGCTCACCAACACGATCGTCTGGTCGTCGACGGGCGGCAGGTCGAGCTCGGCTTCCTCGGCGTTGTCCAGCAGCCGCACGAGCACGGAGGACCAGCCGTTGTCCCGGCGGCTGCACAGCCGCACGCGGGCAGCGGCCCCGGGATCGAAGGTCAACGCCTCGGACACGCGACTCCCCGGTGGACTCCGGCCGGATACCGACGTGTCGACACTAACAGGCGCTCTTCGGAGGGTTCGAATTTGAACTAAGCTGGGGACCATGGGCCGGTTGAGCACCGAGGAGCAGCGGGCGTGGACGGCGCTGCGCACGACGTACGCCCTGCTGCACCAGCGCATGGACCACCGGCTCAAGCGCGACGCGGGAGTGTCCCACCTGCAGTACGAGATCCTGGCGCGGCTGGCGGCGGCCCCGGAGCGGGAGCTGCGGATGACCGAGCTGGCCTGCGCGGTCGTCGGGTCCAAGAGCGGGGTGACGTACCAGATCGGCCAGCTGGAGCAGGCGGGCCTGGTCCGGCGGCGGACGTGCCCGAGCGACGTGCGGGCGGTGTACGCGGTCCTCACGGAGGAGGGCTCGGCCCGGCTGGACCGCGCGGCGCCGGGGCAGGTCGATCTGGTGCGGGAGCTGCTGGTGGATGTGTTGACGCCGGAGCAGTTGCGGGCGGTGGCCGACGGGCTGGGTGAGGCGAACCGCCGGATGCGGGATTCCGGGGACCACGGTGGCTCGCCCGGGTGATCCGCGGTGAGCAGCCCCCGTTTTCCACGCTACCGGAGGGCACCGACAGTCCCGGGCCGGTTCACGGCCGGAGAGCGTCGTAGCCGTAGATCCAGCCGTTGTCCCGCAACGGGTCCCCCGCCGCGAACGCCGCGTCGCGCGACTGCTGCTCCGGGCCGTCCGGCAGGTGGTTCACGTGCGCGCGGGCGTGGCTCGCTTCCTGCAAGCGCGTCGTACGGGGCTTTCGCAGCTTCTCGTAGCGCTGCAACGCCTCCTCGGGTTCGGTGGACGCCAAGCACCGGGCCAGTACCGCCGCGTCCTCCACCGACTGCGCCGCGCCCTGGCCGAAGAACGGGAACATCGGGTGCGCCGCGTCGCCGAGGAGCGTCACCGGGCCGTGGCTCCAGCGCTCGAGCGGGGCGCGGTCCAGCAGCGCCCAGCGTCCCGGCGTCCCGCCCGCGCGGATCAGGTCGAGCAGCCGCGCGTCCCACCCTTCGAACTCCGCCAGGAACTCCTCGACGGTCGCCGTCGCCGTCCAGGACTCGACCGAGAAGCCGCCCGCGGGCGCGAAAGCCACCAGGTTGACCAGCTTCCCGCCGGAGACCGGGTAGTGCACCAGGTGGTGGCCCGGCCCGATCCACAACGTCTGCGCGCGCCGCCGGGCTGCCGACGGCGCGAGAGCGGCCGGGACCAGCGCCCGGAACGCGCAGATCCCCGAGTACACCGGCGCCGCCGACTCGACGAACGCCGCGCGCACCACCGAATGCACGCCGTCCGCACCGATGACGACGTCGGCTTCGGCGCGGGAGCCGTCGTCGAAACGCAGGGCCACGCGCGAGCCGACCTCGATCGACACGCAGCGCTTGCCGAGGCGGACCGTCCCGGCCGGCACCGCCGAGGCGAGCGCGGCGAGCAGGTCGGCCCGGTGGACGGTGTACGTGCGCTCGCCGTACAACGCCTGGCACGACTCGCGGAGGTCCTCGCTCGAAAGCACGGTCCCGTCCTGCCACCGGCGGAACTCCCAGCCGATGTCGAGAGGCACCGCTTCGGCGGGCAAGGCGTCCAGCTCACGCAGCAGCCGCGCCAGGTTCGGCGCGGCCACCAGCCCGGCCCCCACCTCTCCGAGCTCCCGCGCCTGTTCGTACACAGTGGACCCGAGCCCGGCCCGGCCCAGGAAGGCGGCGGTGGCGAGACCGCCGATCCCGCCTCCGAGCACGGCGATTTCGGGTGCGCTGCGCATCCCGCGAGGATACGGCGGCCCTCGCGCTCCTGGGAGTGACAGGACCAGGCGCCGGCGCCCGGCGCGACCTACAGTCGAGGTATGACCGACGAGCCGAACCTCCTGGGCGACCACCTGCGCGCCCGCCGTGAGCTGCTCACCCCCGCTCAAGCGGGCCTCCCGGTCGCCGGCGTGCGGCGGGTGCCGGGCCTGCGCCGGGAAGAGGTCGCGATGCTGGCCGGCATCAGCGCCGACTACTACCTGCGCCTCGAACAGGGCCGCGACCGCAACCCGTCGCGTTCGGTCCTCGAGTCCCTGGCCCGCGTGCTGCAGCTCGACGACGACACCACGGCGTACCTCATCGGCCTCGCCGACTCGAAGCCCCGCCGCCCGCGCCGGCGTCGCAAGGAGACGGTCCCGCCGGGCATCGTCAAGTTCCTGGCGGCGCTGTCGCTGCCCGCGTTCGTCGAGGGCCGCTACCTCGACGTGCTCGCGGCCAACCCGCTCGCCGCGGCGATCTCGCCCCGGCTCGTGGCCGGCGCCAACCGGCTGCGGGACGTGTTCCTCGACCCGGCCGAGCAGGCGCTCTTCCCGGACTGGGAGCTCGCCACGCGCGGCCTGGTCGCCGGCTTCCGCCAGTCCGTGGGCACCGAGACCACCGACCCCCGGTTCATCGAGCTGGTCGGCGAGCTTTCGCTGGCCAGCCCCCGGTTCCGGGAGCTGTGGGCCCGCCACGACGTCGCGAACCGGCGGGGCGCGGCCGTGCGGTTCGACCACCCGGTGGTCGGCGAACTGGTGCTGAACCGGGAAAAGCTCCTCGTCAGCGAGGCTCCGGGGCTCGTGCTCGCCGTCTACCACCCCGACCCCGGCACGGACGCCGCGGACAAGCTGGCCCTCCTGGGCTCCGCCGCGCTGCCTCCGGCCACCCGCACCACGACCGAACAGGACAACCACGCATGAGCAAGCTCGCCCTCGTCACCGGCGCCACGTCCGGGATCGGGCAGGCGTTCGCCGAACGCCTCGCCGCCGGCGGCCACGACCTGGTGATCGTCGGCCGGCGCCAGGAGCGCCTCGACGAGTTCGCCGCCGCCCACACCGAAGTCAAGGTCCGCGTCGTGGCGGCCGACCTCTCCAGCGACGAAGGCATCGACGCCGTCGCGGAGATCGCCGCCACCGAGCCCCTCGACCTGCTGGTGAACAACGCGGGCGTCGCGCACTACATGCCGCTGGCCGACCTGCCCGCCGCCCAGGCCCGCGAACTGGTCAAGGTCAAGGTCCTCGCCCCGACGATGCTCGCCCGCGCGGCCGTGGCGGGCATGCGGGAACGCGGCCGGGGCACGATCGTCAACGTGGCCGGGATGATCGCGTTCAGCGGACCCGCGCCCCACGCGCAGATGCCGCGGCGCGCGGTCTACGCGGGCTCCCTCGCCCACCTGGTCACGCTGTCGCAGACGCTGAGCGCCGAGCTGGAAGGCACCGGCGTCCGCGTCCAGGTGGTGTGCCCCGGCGTGGTCGCGACGGAGTTCCACGAGCGCCAGGGCATGGACCTCAGCGCGATCCCGCGGATGAGCGCGGCCGACGTCGTGTCCGCCTCCCTGCGCGGCCTGGAGCTGGGCGAGGTCGTCTGCGCTCCCGGCGTCGAGGACACGGGTCTGCTGGACGCGGTGTTCCGGGCCGAGCTGGCCGCTTTCGGGGGCCAGAGCCCGGAACTCGCCGCGCGCTACCGGGGCGGTCAGATCTCGTAGGTGACCTCGGCGAGCCCGATGTTGTAGCTCTTGACCCGGATCTCCAGGAGCGACAACGTGTTCGCGGGCCAGTCCACCCGGCCGGTGGCCCCCTTGCCGCAGCCCAGCGACTGCCACGGACGTTGCTGGTGCACGCTGGCCATCCGGCCGTCCACGCAGCCGCGCTGCTGCGTGCCCGCCTCCACGAACCAGGTGACCTCGAGGTACCCGCGCCACTGCGGCGGGCTGGTGAAGCTGCACGATTTCGACACCGCGCCCCACTTCCCCGGGAATCCCACCGCGTTGCCTCGGCAGAAGACGTCCGAGCGGGTCGACGCGGCGGCCGGGACCACCGCCGACACCAGCGCCAGCAGGACGACGGCGAGCACTCCCCAAGATCGTTTCATGGTTCGAGGCTAGCGCCGGGGTGCGGTTTTCCCTGTCACTCGAACGGTTCTTTCTGCTCAGGGAACCACGAGCACCGGCCAGTGACCCGCCCTGATGAGCTTCGTCGCCACGGAGCCCGCGAAGCGGTGACCCGCCTTCTGGGACGCGCCCACCACGACCGTGTCCGCCTGGCAGCGGTCGGCCGTGTCGCGCAAGGCCGTGTACGGGTCGCCGTAGGTCTTGACCAGCGCCACCGGCACCCGCAGTTCCTCGGCCGCCTCCCGCATCTGGTCACGCAGCTCGGCGTACAGGTGCGTCGCCGTGTCGTGTTCCAGGACCGTGGCCACCGCCGGCCGGAGCGGGGCCAGCGGTGCCGGGCAGGCCACGAAGACGACGATGAGCCGGCTGCTCTGGCGCCGGGCCATGCCGAACGCGAACGCCGCCGCCCGCATGGCCGTGTCCGTGCCGTCGATCCCGGCGAGGATGGCCTGCCCGGGGACCTCCCGGCGCGGGCCGAACCGCTCCACAGTGGACTCGTAGGCACCGGGCCCGCCCATCGTCGCCTCCCCTATCCCACGACCGCGGGCTCGTCCGCCTGCTCCACCAAGTCGATGGTGGTGCGCAGGGTGATCGGCTTCAGGAACAGCGCCGCGATCACCCCGACGACGGCCACCGCCGCGGAGATCAGGAAGATGTGCGCGGTCGCGTCGCCGTAGACCGTGTGCACGACCGCCTGCACCTGCGGCGGGAGCGCCTTGAGGTTCAGCGCGCTGACCCCGCCGGTCGACGCCTGTCCCGCTGGGACGTGCAGCGCCGCGGCCAGGTCGGCGGCGACGCGGTTGGCGAGCACCGCCCCGAGCACCGAGACGCCGATCGTGCCGCCGAGCGACCGGAAGAACGTCACCGACGCGCTCGCCGAGCCGAGGTCGCGCAGCGGGACGTCGTTCTGCACCGCGAGCACGAGGTTCTGCATCGTCATGCCGACGCCGATGCCGACGACGGCCATCGCGACGCCGACGATCCACAGCGGCGTGGCGTGGTCGACCATGCCGAGCCCGAGGAAGCCGAGCACCAGGATCACGGCCCCGGAAACGATGTACGGCTTGATCTTCCCGGTGCGGCTGATCAGGCGGCCGGACACCGTCGAGGACACGAGCACGCCCGCCATCATCGGCATGGTCAGCAGGCCGGCTTCGGTGGGCGTGTACCCGCGGCCGATCTGGAAGTACTGGCCGAGGAACACCGCGCCGCCGAACATCGCCATGCCCACCGCGAGGCTCGCGATGATGGCCAGCGCGGGCGTGCGCTGGACGACGATGTGCAGCGGCACCACGGGTTCGCGGACCTTCTTCTCCACCACCACGGCGACGGCGAGCAGCACGATCCCGGCCGCGACCATGACGGCGGTCTGCCATGACAGCCAGTCGAACGTGTTGCCCACGAACGACACCCAGATCAGCAGGACGCTCACGCCGGCGGCGATGAGGCCGGCGCCGAGGTAGTCGACGCGGACGTTCTCCCGGCGCACGGTCTCCAGCTTCAGCGTGCGCTGCAGCACGACGAACGCGAGCACCGCGATCGGCACGCCGACGAAGAAGCACCAGCGCCAGCCCAGCCACGGGACGTCGACGATCAGGCCGCCCAGCAGCGGTCCGCCGACGGTCGCCACGGCCATGACGGCGCCGAGGTAGCCGTTGTACCGGCCGCGTTCCCGCGGCGGGATGATCGCGGCGATCACGACCTGGACGAGTGCCTGCAGGCCGCCGACGCCGATGCCCTGGAACGCCCGCGCGGCGATCAGCTGGCCGGTGTCCTGGCTGAAGCCGCTGATCATCGACCCGGCCACGAAGATCACGATCGCGACCTGGACCAGCGTCTTCTTGTTGAACAGGTCGGCGAGCTTGCCCCAGATCGGGGTGGTGGCCGTGGCGGCCAGCAGCGTCGCCGTGACGACCCAGGTGTACTGCGTCTGCGAGCCGTTCAGCGAACCGATGATCAGCGGCAGCGACGTCGAGACGACGGTCGAGCTGATCATGGCCACGAACAGCGCGAGCAGCAGCCCGGACAGCGACTCGAGCACCTCGCGGTGCCGCATCGACCCGGACGAGCCGGTTGTTTCGGACTTCATGGGATCCCTTCGCACGTTCCGGACCATCATTGCTCACTGGGCAAACTTGCACAATGGGCAATTTATGCTCCGGTCGCTACGCTGGGTCGCATGGACACCCTCGACACGCTCCGCACCCGCAAGAAAGCGGCGACGCGGCAGTCGTTGCACGAGGCCGCGCTGCGCCTGGCGATGGAGCGCGGGCTGGACGGCGTGACGGTCGAGGACATCGCCGACGCGGTGGGCGTGTCCCGCCGGACGTTCTCGAACTACTTCACGAACAAGGAAGACGCGATCCTGCACGCCGACCGCGAGCGGACGGGCGTGCTGGTGTCCCTGGTCTCCGGCCGGCCGGCCGGGGAAAGGCCGTGGCAGGCACTGCGGACGGCGAGCCGCGAGCTGCACCACGGCCGGGCGGTCCCGGACCGCGAGTGGGTGGCGCAGCTGCGGTTGCTGCGGCGGCACCCGTCCCTGCTGGCCCAGCAGGCCGGCGACCAGATCACGTTGGAGCGCGACCTGGCCGCGGTATTGGTCGCCCGCGGCCACGACCTCGACGAGCCGTTGGCCCGCCTCATGACGGCGACGTTCCTGGCGGCGGTGCGGACCGCGAGCGTGCTGTGGCTGGAGGATTCGGCGGACCGGCCGCTGCCCGACCTCATCGACGAGTTGCTGGGCCGGGTCGACTTCCACTGACCCGCCGGCGGAGCGCCTCCGAGACCGCCGCGACGGGTGCGGCAGCGCAGGCTGCGCCGGACTACGGACAGCGCTCCGCGCGCGGTCGCACCCAACGCCGCATCGCCGCGCCTCGGCCGGAACTCCGCAACCAGGGCAGGAGGCATCGGACTGCGAGCGAGCCCCTCCCGTAGCCGCCGCGAACGCCCCACAACCGACCTGCCTACGAGCGAAATGCCTTCGACGCCACCGCTACCCGGGTAGCTTTCGGCCAACGGGCCCGCGCGCAACAGTCACCGCGCGGGCGCGGCTGCGCACCGCGCAGCCGCTCGCGGTAGAGCCTGGCCCGGTCGGGGTCGAGCGCGCGGATCAAGCCTCGAACGCCAGGGCGGCGAACTGGGCGGCAGCGCGGCGGGAAGCCGCCAGTACCCGCCGAGCGGCGTCGCGGCGGGGGCGGGCCGGAACCCGCGGTCTCGGTGGCGTCGAGGACGTACTGCGCCTTGACGGTGACCTTGTCCTGGCCGCTTTCGAGCACCACGGCGTCGACGCG
>NZ_JBEXVF010000093.1:0-33899 GCF_040629235.1 Amycolatopsis sp. NPDC005961
GATCAACGCGTTCGCCATCACCTTCGGTGATCGCTGGCCGGGAGCCGAAACCTACTGATCAACAACGCCGGAAACACCGATCACGGGATAGACCCCTCACCGCAGCGCCCGGAGGAAGGATCCATCGGCATCGTGGTGGAGCGCGTCCGCCCCGAGGGCACGACGGAGCAGTTCGGCTGGTTCTGCCGCGAGTGCGGCACGAAGGTGCATTCGGTGGAGCTGCAGGTGCGGGACATCGTCGCCGACCTGCCGCCGGTGTTCGAGGCCTTCCACGCGTCCGTCGAGCAGCGCACGTGCGGAAACTGCGGCGCGCTGCACCCCGGTAAGGGCTGATCCGGTGTCCGATGTCATCGACGTGCACACCCACTACGTCCCGGCCGGCTGGCCGGACCTCGGTCCCGGACAGCCCTGGCTGCGCGTGGAGTCCGAACGCCAGGCGATGATCATGGTGGGGGAGACCGAGTTCCGGGCCATCGACTCGACCTGCTGGGACGCGTCGGCCCGGCTGGCCGACATGACGGCCGACGGGGTGCGGGCTCAGGTGGTCTCGCCCACGCCGCTGTTCTTCGGGTACGACCTGAGCGGTGCCGAGGCGGTCAAGGTCTGCCGGATCTTCAACGATCTCGCCCTGGACATCTGTGCACCCGATCGGGAGCGCTTCATCTCGTTCGCCCAGGTGCCGTTGCAGGACCCCGACGCGGCCTGCCGCGAACTCGACCGCTGCCTGGACGCCGGGCACGCCGGGGTGGAGATCGGCAACCACGTCGGCGACCAGGACCTCGACGCGGAAGGCGTCGTCACCTTCCTCCAGCACGCGGCCTCGCGCGGCGCGCCGGTCTTCGTGCACCCCTGGGACATGCCCACCTCGCCGCGGTTGGACCGCTGGATGGCGCGGTGGCTGACCGGGATGCCGGCGGAGACCCACCTCTCCGTGCTCGCCATGATCCTCGGCGGGGTGTTCGACCGGGTGCCGGACTCGCTGCGGATCTGTTTCGCGCACGGCGGCGGGTCGTTCGCGTTCTGGCTGGGGCGCCTGGAGAACGCCTGGCACCGCCGCCCGGACCTCATCGCCACCTCGCAGCGGCCGCCCTCGGCCTATCTCGGCCGGTTCAGCGTGGACAGCGTCGTCTTCGACCCCGTGGCCCTGCGCACGCTGGTCGACACCCTCGGCGCGGACCACGTGATGCTGGGCAGCGACTACCCCTACCCGCTGGGCGAACGGCCCGTCGGCCAGGTACTCCGGAAGGCCGACTTCCTCAGCGCCGCGGAGCGCGAGGCGATCGCCGGCGGCAACGCGCTGAGCTGGCTCGGGCGCGTGCCCGCCGACCAGCGGGTATGTCCATAGTGGGACACACGGCCGTGCGGCTATGCCCTGGCACGCAAGGCGGTCTACCGTCCTCGTATGGAAATACCGCGGATGCTGGACGGGCGGCTGAAGTTCCGCCACCTCCTGCTCGTCGAGGCGCTCTCCGGCCAGGGGAGCGTGGTCGGCGCCGCGGCCGCGCTCCACGTCACCCAGCCCGTGGTCACCCGCAGCCTCCAGGACCTCGAACGCATCCTCGGCGTCACCCTCTACGAACGCGGCCCGCGGGGGATCCGGCCCACCGAGTTCGGTGACGCCTTCACCGAGTACGCGCGCTCGGCGCTGGCCCAGATGAACCAGGCGAGCCGGCACCTCCAGGAGATCGCCGACGCCACCCGCGGCCACGTGGTCATCGGCACCCATCTCGCGGGCTCCAACCTCCTGCTGCCGCGGGCCATCGCCCATCTCAAGCGAGACCGCCCCGCCCTGAGGATCGTCGTGCGCGAAGCGACGCCTGGGGCGCTGCTCGAAGACCTCGTCGCCGGCAAGATCGACTTCATCGTCGGTCGCCTGGCGACGGTCCCCCCGGAGGGGGCGATCCAGCAGACGCTGCACGCGGAGACCATCCGCGTGATCGCGCGCAGCGGCCACCCGCTCGCGGAACGCACCGAGATCCCGCTCGACGAGCTGATCGCCTACCCGTGGATCCTGCCGGGGGTGGAGACGGCGCTGCGCACGGAGCTCGAGGAGTTCTTCCACCGCAACGACGTCTCCCTGCCCGCCAACCGCGTCGAGACGACCGCGTTCCTCACCATCCGCCAGCTCCTCGTGGAGACCGACATGGTGGCCGCGCTCCCGGAACTCATCGGCGCGAGCGACCCCCGGCTCACCGCACTGCCGATCTCACTCGACCTCGTCGGCGCACGCGTCGGGATCACGCTGGCGGCCGGCCGTCGGCTGAGCCCGGCTTCGGAGGCCATGATGCAGTCGCTGGTCGCGGTCGCGGATTCCGTGCATCCGCGGCCGGCTCGATCCGACTGAGTTCCGGCCGCGCGCCGGGCCGCCCGTCCCGGCGCGCCTGGTGAACCATTCCCGCTCCACCACGCCGATGTCCGCTCGTGCACGGGCGGGGTGACCGGTCAGCCAAGCATGTTCCGCATGGCGCGGTACCCCGCCAAGCGGTACTCGTCGGCCCTGGCGGGCTCGAGTGCCATCAGGTCCATGGTCGAATTCGCGACCGCCTCGACGAGAGCGCCGACGAACCGGATCGGCTGCTGCCGCAAGACACCTGTACGACTCGCCTCCTGGAAGAGTTCCACGCCGACGACGGACTCGAGCTCCGACTCCTGCCGCGTCCGGCTGCTCACGTACTCCGACACGCCGATCAGCAGCAGAGCGCGGCGACGAGCCGGGTTCCGCGTCCCCCAGTCGGTCCAGCGCCGCCAGATGAGCCACAGCTTGTCGTCCAGCGGGAGCGCGTCGTCGAGGTCGGCGATCGGAGTGCGGTTCCGCGAATTGCCCCTCACACCGGGCAAAGTGCTCGGTGGACTCGCCGCGCTGGAGGCGGAGTCCCGGGAAGCACGATCGACCGTCTGAGCCGACGCCGCCACGCTCCGGCCTCTCGCTCGGACGTGCGGGCCTCCGGCGACAACTCGCCGGCATCGTGGTCGCCCCTCACGACCGGGCGTGGTGCATCCGGACTCGATCGCCGGGTCAGGCCACTTCGACGACGACCTTGCCGAAGGCGCCGCGGTCGAGGTGGTCGAGGGCCGCGGGCAGCTCGGTGAGCGGGTAGCGCTCGTCGATCACCGGCTTCAGGCCGGTACGGTCGACGGCTCGGACGAGGTCTTCCAGCGCGCGGCGATGGCCGGTTCCTATGCCCTGGACGGTGATGTCCTTGAGCATCAGGGGCATCACGGGAGCTGTCACGTCAAAGCCCTCCAGCGCGCCGATCTGGTAGATCGTCCCACCGACCGCCGCGGTCTGGACGGCCTTTCCGAGATGCGCCCCGCCCACCACTTCGAGGATGTGGTCCGCGCCGCGGTCGTCGGTGATCTCGAGGATGGCCTCGATCCAGTCCTCACGCGTGCGGTCGACGCAGTGGTCGGCGCCGAGTTCCGCGGCGCGCGGCAGCTTGTGGGCGCTGCCGGACACGATGACCTCGGCGCCCAGTGCCTTCGCGAGCTGGATCCCGAACAGCGACACCCCGCCGGTCCCCTCGACCAGTACCGTGTCGCCGGCCCGCACTCCGCCACGTTCGGCGAGCGCGAACCACGCGGTCAGCCCGGCGCACGGCAACGTGCTGGCTTCCGCGTGTGCGAGCGTTCCCGGCGCGTGGACGAACCATTCCGCCGGCAAGGCCACGTATTCCGCCAGGACGCCCGGGTAGTGACCACCGAGGGTCCGGTAGGACGGCGTCCGGGCGTCGCCGTGGCGGCGGCCGTCGATCCAGTCCGGGGTGAAGGTGGAGATCACGTGCTCGCCGATGGCGAAGCGGGTGACCTCGTCGCCGGTCGCCACCACTGTTCCCGACAGGTCGGAACCGGGGGTGAACGGAAAGGAAAGCGGCAACCCCCGCCCGCTTTCGGTGACCATCTTGTCGCGGTAGTTGAGTGCGACGGCCGCCACCTGCACCAGAACTTCGCCCCGCTGCGGCTGGGGAACCGGAACGTGCCTGAGTTCCAGCCGATCGCGGCCGATGTCGTCCATTTCCCAGCGCCGCATGGTCTCGGTCATCAAAAGCTCCCCGTCGTTGTCGTATCTCTGTCGCGGGCGCGCCGACCGCATACCTCAGTTCGGCTCGGACGTTCTCTGGCCCGTCGTACCGCTGTCGCTGCTCTGCCGATCGGGTTCGGTCGGGGCAGTGCGGCCGGCCATGCTGGCGAGCAGGGCCAGCGACTGTTCTGCCGCGGAGCCCGGGGCCGCCGAGTAGAGGTACAGCGTCTGCCCGACCGACCCCGTCACGGAGAGGGATTGGTAGTTCACCGTGATCTCGCCGACGAAGGGATTGTTGTAACGCTTCGTGCCATCAGTCCGCTCGTGCACGTCGTGGCGTGCCCACATCGTGCGGAATTCCGCGCTTTTCAGCGACAGCTCGCCGACCAGCTCGGTCAGGCGCGGGTCGTCGAGGTCGGTGCCGGCCGTGGACCGGACGCTCGCGACCACACTGTGCGCGATCGTGGTCCAGTCCGGGTAGATCTCGCGTGCGGCGGGGTCGAGGAACACGTCACGCATGAGGTTCCGGCCGGGGGTGAACCCTTCGTTGAGCAGCGTCGCGAGCTCGTTGGCGGCCAGCACGTCGCGGTACCGGCCGATCACCACCGCGGGATTGGCGGTCCAGCTTTCCACCAGCCGGGCGAGACCGGCACGTACCTTTTCCGGCCGGTGCGCACGTCGCCGCCGCGGAGGCGGGGCCGTGGCAAGCTGCCGCAGGTGCGCCGACCCGGCGTCGTCCAGTTGCAGCGCTCGCGCGATCGCGTCGAGCACGGCCGCGGACGGGTTGCGATCGCGCCCCTGTTCGAGCCGTGCGTAGTAGTACGGGCTCACCCCGGCGAGGAACGCGACCTCCTCGCGCCTGAGCCCCGACACCCGTCGGCGACCCTGGTCCGGCAGCCCTTGCGCCACCGGGTCCAGTAGCGCTCGCCTGGCCCTCAGGAACTCGCCCAGCGAGTTGTCGGCGTCGAGGTGGTGCATGTTTCCCACAGTAGGCAACTCTCCCCGAAGCTGACACACCCTGAGAGGGTGACCATCAGCGCTCCCGGGCGACGCGGCATGAGGGGACACTGTGCCGCCGGCTTTCGTCCGCGTCCGGCGATTCCACAGTGGAGTGTCGACGGAACGCCGTGCTCGATCAGCTGGGGAACCGTTCCACCCCAACGGACTCCACCACGCTGGCCCGATGATCGCGGCCACCGGCACTTCCGGTCACCGAACCTTCTCGTAAGCTGGCGTCATGCGGCTGTTCCACCAGGTAGACGTCTTCGCCGACGAGTTCCCCTACGGCAATCCCGTCGCCGTCGTGCACAACGCTGACGACCTGAGCACCACCGACATGGCGGCCATCGCGCGGTGGACCAACCTGGCCGAAACCACGTTCCTCCTCACCCCGACGCACCCCTCGGCCGACTACCGCCTCCGGATCTTCACCATCAGCCGCGAACTGCCCTTCGCCGGCCACGCCACCCTCGGAGCGGCACGCGCCTGGCTGGCAGCCGGCAACACCCCCGGCCGAGCCGGCCGGATCGAGCAGCAGTGCGGCGCCGGCCCGGTCCACCTACGCTCCGACGCCGACCTCTTGTGGTTCGCTGCGCCGCCGCTGTTGCGCGACGCCCCCGTGACCGACTACGAGCTGCGTGCTCTTGCCGCCGGGCTGCGCATCGAACCGGAACGGATCACGGCGGCCCGGTGGGCCGACAACGGCCCCGGGTGGGTCGTCGTCCTGCTTGCTTCCGCGGAAGCCGTCCTGGCCATCACTCCCGACTACGGACGGTTGAGCGGATTTTCCGCCGTCGGCGTCGTCGGGCCGCACCCGGCGGGAAGCGAGGCGCTGTTCGAGGTCCGGGCGTTCACCGACGAGGGCACCCGCTGGGAGGAGGACCCGGTCACCGGCAGCCTCAACGCGGCTGTCGCGCAGTGGCTGATTCCAGCGGGCGGCGCCCCCGCGCGGTACACCGCCACGCAGGGCGCGGCACTTCAGCGCCGGGGCCGAATCCACCTTTCCCACCACGACGGCGAGATCTGGGTCGGAGGCCGCACGGCACTCGGCATCACCGGGCAGTGGCACTAGGTTCCGGGCCTTCTCGAGCCCACGGCGGCGGGTTCCGAACTGCACGCGCGCGTGAGACGCCTGGCCCAACCGGGTCGCTGGGGGCCACCGCAAACGATCGCGGTCCGGGCCTCGAGCATGAAGTCCACGCGTGTCCTTTCCGGTCAGTGGTCCGGTGCGGGACGGTACAGCGATTTCCGCGATAGCGAACGGATAGCGCGCCTGAGCCACGATCACCCCGTCGATTCCCGCTAACGAGAGGAGTGATCATGGCTCGCATGATCAACACCCTGGGCGACCGGTTGCTGGGGCTGTTCCTGCGCGAGGTGAAGGCCGGCGCCTGCGTGCCCGAGCACGGCCAGGTCTGCAAGACGTTCCACTTCGACTGCTACGGCAGCTGCAAGTAACCGGTGGCGCTCGCGCCTTTCCCGTCGCGGTTCTCGGGGCGGGAAAGGCGTGGCCCGGCAAGGGAGGTCACCGATGATCAGCGCGCAGTTCGTGCTCGCCGCCCGGGTACTGGCCGGGCTCGTGTTCGGGGTCGCGGCCGTCGGCAAGCTCGCCGGGCGGGCGCGGCTGGCGGAGTTCGCCGCGTCGCTGGCGCCGCTCGGCCGGTCGCCGGTGGGCTGGCTGCCGGTCGCCGCCGGGACCGCCGTCGCCGAGCTGGCCGTGGCCGGGCTCGTCGCGTTCCCCGCCACCTCCCGGCTCGGGCTGGGGCTCGCGACGGCGGTGCTGCTCGTCTTCTGCGCCGCGATCGCCCGGTCGATGCGGGCCGGCCGCCGCGTCACCTGCCGCTGCTTCGGCCGCTCCGGGGCGGTGCTCGGCCGGGCCCACCTCGTCCGCAACGCACTGCTCGCCGCGGGGACCGCCGCCGCGGTTGCCGTCCCGCCGGGACCGGCGCTCGGCCTCGACACCGGGGCGGCCGCCGCGCTCGTCGGCGCGTTCGCCGCGCTCGTCGCGATCAACTGGGACAGCCTGGCCGGCCTGGTCGGCAAGGCGGACACCGCCAACCACTGAAAGAGGTATCCCATGTCATTCCTGGTGGCCGTGGTCGCGGTGCTGGCCGTGCTGACGGTGCTCAACCTCCTGCTGTCCGCGGCGATCATCCGGCTGCTGAACGAGCAGCGGCGGCCGGCGCTGCCCGCGCTGCCGGCGGCGGGCACCGAGATCGGGGCGTTCGAGGTGACCGACGCCGACGGCGAGACGGTCACCGACCGCGAGCTGGACGACGCGCTCGTCGCGTTCCTGTCGCCGACCTGCGGGCCTTGTCAGCGCATCGCCGGCCAGCTCACCGAGCCGGCCGTCGCCTTCGTCATCGATGGCGGAGACCGGGACGCGGCCGTCGAGTACGCGGCCGGGCTGGGACCCGCGGTGCGCGTCGCCTTCGTCGGCGACCGCAGCCCGGTGGCGGCCGCGTTCGGTGCGGGTGACGTCACCCCGACGCTGATCCGCGTGCGGGACCGGCGGATCACCGCCGCCGGCCACGACCTCGACGCTGTGCGCCCGCAGCCCGTCCGATGAACCCGCTCCGGGCGGCGGGTCCCGCGTTCGGGGTCGCCTGGCGCGCGTCGCGGGTGGCCACCGGCGCCACGATCGCGCTGGCGGTGCTCGCCTCGGCCCTGCCGGCGGTGTCGGCGTGGCTGGGGAAGCTGCTGTTCGACGAGCTGACCGGCGGCCGGGACCAGGGCCTGATCGTGCTGCTGGCCATCGGCTCGGCGGCCGGCCTCGCCTGCGCGACCGCGATCACCGCGGTCGCGTCGTACTGCACCTCGATCGTGCGGGCCAAGTCCGCGATCGAGGCGGAGGACCGGCTGGTCGGCGCGGTCGGCGCGCTGCCGGGACTGCGCCGGCTCGAGGAGCCGGCGTTCCTGGACCAGGTGCGGCTGGCCGAGCAGGGCGCGCAGGAGGCGGCGCCGGCGGTGCTGGCGCTGACCGTCGAATCGGTGCGCACCGTGGTCGCCGTACTCGCGTTCGGCGGCGCGGTCCTGCTCGTGTGGCCGCCGATGGCCGGGCTGCTCGCCGTGTCCCTGGCGGCCGCCGCGATCTCCCAGCTGACCCTGTCCCGGCTGCGCGCGCGGGAGGTCGAGGCCATGATGACCACCCACCGCGAGCGGTTCCTGTTCCGCTCGCTGTGCTCGGACATCCGGGCGGCCAAGGAGATCCGGCTCTTCGGCCTCGCGGATCTGTTCCGGTCGCGGATGGTGGCCGCGGTCCGCACGGCCACCGCGAGCGAGTGCGCGATGCAGCGCCGGATCGCGGTCGCCGGGGTCACCGCCGCGATCGTGTCGGCGGTGGTGGCCGGCGTCGCCCTCGTGGTCGCCGCGACCGGCGCCGCCCGGGGGTCGCTGTCCATCGGCGACGTCACCCTCTTCACCGCCGCGGTGGCCGGCATCCAGTCCCCGGTGAGCACGCTGCTGGGCCAGCTCGGCCGGGCCGGCGGCTCGCTCGGGTTGTTCAAGCACTACCTCGACGTCGTGACGACCGAACCCGACCTGGCCTCCGGAACGGACCCCGTGCCCGCGCTGAGCGCCGGCATCGAACTGCGTGACGTCTGGTTCCGCTACGACGCGACCGGCCCGTGGGTGCTGCGCGGGGTGAACCTGGTGATCCCCGGCGGCGCGGCGGTCGGGCTGGTCGGGGTGAACGGCGCGGGCAAGTCGACGCTCGTGAAGCTGCTGTGCCGCTTCTACGACCCGGACCGCGGCCGGATCCTGTGGGACGGCGTGGACATCCGCTCCTGCGACCCGGCCGCGTTGCGGGCCCGCATCGGCGCCACCTTCCAGGACTTCACCAGCTACGACCTGACCGCGGCCGACAACATCGGCATCGGTGACGTCGCCCGTCTCGGCGATCTCGACCGCGTCCGCGCGGCGGCCCGCCTGGCCGAGATCGACCCGGCGCTGTCGGCGTTGCCGCGCGGCTACGAAACCCTGCTGTCGCGGGCGTTCCTGGACGTCGACGACAAGGCCGGGGCGGCGCTGTCCGGCGGCCAGTGGCAGCGGGTGGCGCTGGCCCGGTCGCTCATGCGCGCCGAAGCCGACCTGCTCATCCTCGACGAACCCAGCTCCGGCATGGACGCCGACGCCGAGGCCAGGACCCACGAGGCCCTGCGCGCCCACCGGGCCGGCCGGACCAGCGTGCTGATCTCCCACCGCCTCTCCGCCCTGCGCGGCGCGGACCGGATCGTCGTGCTCGGCGACGGCCGGGTGATCGAAGAGGGCACCCACGACGAGCTGCTCACCGCGGGCGGCGAGTACGCCCGGCTGTTCTCGTTGCAGGCCAAGGGATACGCGATGGTGGAGGCGTGATGGCCGGGCTCGCCGCGGTCGTGGCGGTATTGGTGCTGCTGGTCGTGCTGCTGCGCCGCCGGTACGTGGTGGCCCGCGTCCGGGGCCACAGCATGTCCCCGACCTTCCGCGACGGCGAGCGGGTGGTCGCGACCCGGCGACGGCACTACCGCGTCGGCGACGTGATCGTCTTCCGCGCGCGAACCGGGGCGAAGGACGTCGCGTGGCGCATCAAGCGGATCGCCGCGGTCGCCGGCGACCCCGTGCCCGCCTGGCTGGCGGCCGACCACCCGGTCGTCCCGGCCGGCCGGGTGGTGGTGACCGGCGACAACACCGGCCACAGCCAGGATTCCCGCCAGCTCGGCTACGTCGACCTGGCCGGCGTCGCCGGTGCGGTCCCTCACCGCCCGGCGCCGGAGGGCACCTGACAGTCGATCTCCGCCAGCACCTTCTCGACGCCGACCCGTTCGACCGGGCTGTCGAACCGGTCCTGCAGGCGCAGGGACGCGTGGGCGACGCGGCGCGCGGCGGCCCGGTCACCGGCGGCCAGCTCGATCGAGGCCAGCGCGAGCAGTGCCGCGGACTCGGCGTCCGGGCGGCGGATGCGACGGGCCAGGCCCAGCGCGCGGTCGGCGGATCTCCGGGCGGCGGGCAGGTCGCCGTTCGCCCGGTGGGCGTCGGCTTCGGCGGTGAGGCACCAGGTCTGGCCGATCGGGTCGCCGTTCCGCTCGGACAGGCCGCGGGCTTCTTCGGCGAGGCCGGCCGCGGCCGCCGCGTCGCCGCAGGCCAAGGCCGTGCGCGAGACCACGAGCCGCACCTGCGCCCGGGTCTTCCAGTCGCCGGCGGCGTCGGCCAGCCGCAGGGCCTTCGTGCCGTGCAGCCGCGCCGCGCGGAGGTCGCCGAGGTGGTCCCGGTACAGGGCGGCCAGCGTGGCGTGGCCGCCCGACATGCCCGCCAGGTTGCCGGACTTCCGGAAGCACACGACCGCCTCGCGCGCGGCGGTGATCGCGCGGTGCCAGTCACGGCACCGCTCGTACGCGTCACCCAGCTTGGTCAGCACCTCCGCCCGCAGCGCGAGGTCGACGTCGGCCAATGGCACCTCGGTCAGGATGGCGACGACGTCGGCGTACCGGCCGCGGTGCATCCGCGCCGTCGCCGCGACCAGCGCCGCGGTCACCCGCACCACCGGGTCCGCGCCGGCGACGTTCGCCAGCCGCGCGCCCGCCCGGGCGCCGTGGTCGGACAGGTCGAGCCGCACGAGCGGTGCCCGCAGCACCAGCAGCAGCGCCGCCGCGGGCCGGGGCAGGCCGCCGCGCACGGCCAGGCCGAACACGGCGAGCAGGACGTCGACGTCCGCGCCCAGCCACGGCAGCGGCTCCCGCACCACCCGCCCCAGCACGTCCTGGTCGAGCCGCGCGGCGGTCTCGGCGAGCACCGGGTAACCGGCCGGCAGGCCCAGCACGCCCTCGTGGGCGTGCCTGGTCAGCGCGACCGCCCACCCGGCCAGCCGGTCCAGGGCGGGCGGGGCGAGCGACGGCCCGACCGTGCGGCAGTAGGCCCGCACGAGGTCGTGCATCCGGTAGCGGGGCACCCCGTCCCGCCCGGGGCCGGCCCGGTCGAGCAGGTTCATCGCGCACAGGTGGGCCAGCACTTCGTCGGTGCGGGGGAGCGGCACGTCGAGCGCGGCCGCGAGCGGCCAGCCGGTGAACGTCGGCGACCCGATCGCCGCAAGCGCCAGCATCGCGGCCCGCGCATCCCGGTCCAGCAACCGGAAACTGGCGTCGAGGCTGTCCCGCACGCTGCGCTGCCCGGCCACCAGCTCCCGCATCCGCCTCGATTCGTCGGACAGCCGCGCGGCCAGCTCCGCCACGCTGAGCTTCGGGTACGCGGCGAGTTGCGCCCCGGCGATCCGCAACGCGAGCGGCACGCCCCCGCACGCCTCGAGCACCGTGGCGACCGTGCCCTCGCCTTCGGTCAGCCGGGCCGCGCCCGCCGCGTTCGCCAGCACTGTCGCGGCAACCTCGTCGGACAGCGGGGCGAGCGGCACCCGGACCGACGGCTCGACTTCGGGCAGCACGGACCGGCTGGTCACGATCGTGGCGCAGCCCGGGCCGGCGGTCAGGAGCGGCTCGATCTGCCGGGCGGTGGCGGCGTTGTCCAGCACCACGAGCACCCGCTTGCCCGCCGTGCGGCTGCGGAACTCCGCCGTGCGCTCCTCGACGCCGGCCGGGACCGACCGCGCCGGCACGCCGAGCGCCCGGAGGAAAGACGCGAGGATCTCGTGCGGCGCGGCCGGCCGGGCGTCGGCGCCCCGCAGGTCGGCGTAGAGCTGCCCGTCGGGGTAGGCGTGCACCGACGCCGCGCCCGCGTGCACGGCCAGCGCCGTCTTGCCGATCCCCGGCATCCCGGTGACCAGCACCAGCGGTGGCGCGTCGGTCCGGCGCGCCAGCGCGGCCCTGATCGTGGCCGCCTCGGCGTCGCGCCCGGCGAACCCGGAGGCCCGCGGCGGCAGCTGGGCGGGCACCACGGTCACCGCCGGCGGCGCCTCGACCGCGAGGATTTCCGCCTCCAGCGCGAGCAGCTCCCGGGACGGATCCACCCCCAGCTCGTCGCGCAGCACGCGTCGGGCCTCCTGGAACGCCGCCAGCGCGTCGGCCCGCCGCCCGGCGCGGTGCAGCGCCAGCATCCGGCGGCGGTGCAGGCCCTCGCGCAGAGGGTGCGCCTGGACCAGCGCGGTCAGCTCGGGCAGCAACCGTGAGGCCCGCCCGCACGCGATCTCCGCGTCGATCCACTCCTCGGCCAGGCAGATCCGCAGCTCGTCCAGCCGGGGCAGCTCGGCACCGGCGAGGTGCGCGCTCACCCCGCCCAGCGGCGTGCCGGTCCACCGGTCGAGCGCCGACCGCAGCAGGCCGGCCGCGTCCGCGGGATCGCCGGCCGCCCGCGCCGTCCTCAGCAGCCGCCGCACCTCGCCGACGTCGGCGAGGCAGTCCAGCAGGTACCCGCTCGGCACGGTGACCACGGCCGCGGCCGCGCCCGCCCGGTCGAGCGCGGCCCGGAGCTTGGACACCTGGATGTGCACCTGGGTCCGCGCGGTGGCCGGGGGCCGCTCGCCCCACAGGGCGTCGATCAGCCGGTCCACCGACACCGGCTGGCGGCCGGCGAGCGCCAGCGCGGCGAGCACCGTGCGCCCCAACCGCCCCTTGACCGGTACCGGTGTCCCGTGGACCCGCGCGCCGACCGGGCCGAGCACCGTGGCTTCCAGCAATCCCGTGCCCTTCAAGATCGGCGGCGTGTACGTCCGCTCCAAGGCGTGCTCGACCACGCCGTGACGGTTCGATTTCGTGCGCTCGGCGGCGGTGGGTCCTCCCGCGGCGCGGTGGTCAGCGGGCGTCGGCCTTCCCCAGGAAGTGCCGCCCGGTGACGAAAGAGCTCGGCTCCGCACCCGCGCCTTCCCCAGCCGGGTGGTGCCACTCTCGCGGTGCCGACCGTGCCAGCGGCTCGCGAGCGCCGTCAACCGGCCCGAAAACGTTTCGCGCTGACCCGAAACGTGCGGCCGCTCCCCGGATCGCGCCGCCGCTTGTCCGTTTTGGACGGAGTAGGCAGCGGAACCGCGGCCACCATGGCGGTATGGCGTTCACCGAACCACCCGATCCCGGCCACGCGCGCACGCTGGACGAGCTGGTCGCGCAGCTGCGGCTGCTCAAGACGTGGGCGGGTGGCCCGTCGTACGCGCAGATCGCCGAGCGGGTGAACCGGCTCTGGACCGCGGCCGGGCGCCCGCCCGGCGAGCGCACGGCCCGCACGACGGTCGCCGACTGCTTCAAGACCGGCCGCGCCCGCCCCAACACCGATCTGGTGCTGGCCGTCGTCGAGGTGCTGCACCCCGCCCCGGGTTACGTCGCCGCCTGGCAGGAAATGCTGCGGGTGATCCGCAGCCGCGCGGAAGCGGCGACCTTCGTGCAGGCCCAGCTCGGCCTGCCCGAGGCGATACCGCACTTCACCGGGCGTCGCGCGGAGCTCGCGCGGCTGTCCGCCGTGCTCGGCGGCGCCGCGGGCGGACAGGTGGCGGCGATCGCGGGCATGGCCGGGGTCGGCAAGACCGGGCTGGCGGTGCACGCGGCCCACGCGCTGCTGCGCACGGGCCGGTTCGACAACGCGCTCTTCGTGAACCTGCGCGGTTTCCACCCCGACCCCGGCCGGCCGCCGGTGGATCCGGCCGCGGTGCTCGACTCCTTCCTGCGGCTGCTCGGCGTGCCCGGGCACGCCGTACCCGCCGACCTGCCGGGCAAGCAGCGGCTGTACCGGGAGCGCTCGGCCGGGCGGCGCCTGCTCGTCGTGCTCGACAACGCACGCGGTGAGGACGAGGTCCGGCCCCTGCTGCCCGACGAACGGGGCGGGCCGGTGCTGGTCACCAGCCGCACGGCGCTTTCCGGGCTGACCGGCGCGGTCCACGTGCGGCTGGACGTGCTGGATCCGGACGAGGCGGTGGCCTACCTGCGGCGCACCGTCGGCGCGGCGCGGGTCGACCGGGAGCCCGGCGTCGCCCGGCGGATCACCGCCGAGCTGGGCCACCTGCCGCTCGCGCTGACCCTCGCCGCGTTGCGGATGACCGCGCCGGCCCACCGGTCGTGGCGGCTGGCCGACCACCTCGAGCGGCTCGAGCAGCGGCGCGCGCACCTGCGCCTCGACAACGCCGTGGACGCGTCGATCAGCCTGTCCTACGACCAGCTCGACGAGCCGGAACAGCGGGCTCTGCGGTTGCTGGCCCTGCACCCGGGCGCGGACCTGGACGCCTACGGCATCGCCGCGCTCGCCGGTGCGGACCTGGCCGAGGCGACCCGGACCGCGGACCGGCTCGCCGCCGCGAGCCTCGTGCGGCGCCGCGGGGCGGACCGGCTGGAACTGCACGACCTCGTCCGGGCGTTCGCGATGGCCCGCGCCCAGGACGAGGACGTCTCCGCCGGCCGGCGGGCCGCGCTGGCGCGTCTGCTCGACTACTACGCGTTCGCCGCCGTCACCGCGATGGACCGGTACGCGCCGCGTGTGCGTGAGCACCTGCCGCGCGTCCCCGACCCCGGCTTGCCGGTCCCGCCGCTGACCGATCGCGCGGAGGCGGCCGCGTGGCTGGACGCCGAACGGGCCAACCTGGTCGGGGCCGGCGTCCACGGGGTGGCGTCGGGCCACGCGGGACTGCTGTCGCGGATTCTGTTCCGCTATCTGCAGACCGGCGGCTACCTCAGCGAAGCGCTGGTCCTGCACACGAGCGCGGCGGAGTCGGCGGACCCGGTCGCCCGCGGGCACGCCCTGGTGAGCCTCGCGGCCACCCACGGCCAGGTCGGCCGCTACGAGGTGGCGGCGCGGTGCGCCGGCCAGGCGCTGGACTGCTTCCGCGGGGCGGAAGACCGCTGGGGCGAGTGCCGGGCGCTCGGCACGCTGGGCGCGATCGCCTCCTGGGACGCCGACTTCGCGCGTTCGGCGGGGTTCCTGCGGGAGGCGCTGGCCCTGGCCCGCGAGGTCGGCGACCGGTCGGGCGAACGCACCGCGCTGACCAACCTCGGCTACGTCCACGGTCGGCTGGGCCGGTCCGCCGAGGCACTGGAGTTCCACGAGCGGGCGCTCACCATCGACCAGCGGGTCGGCGACCCGAGCGACACGGGCCGCACCCTGCTCAACATCGGCGACACGCACCTGCGGTCCGGCCGGCACGCCGAGGCCCGCGGGTACTTCCGCCGCGCGACGGCCATCGCCGAGCAGGCGGGCGACCGGGACCTGCACGTGGAAGCGCTGCTGTGCCTCGCCGACGCGTCGGCGGAGCTCGGCCGCACCGACCACGCCCGGGCGACGCACGAGTGCGCGCTGGCGATGGCGGTGGACCTCGGCAGCCTGCACCAGGCGGCCCGTGCGCACACCGGTCTCGCCCGGGCCCTGACCGCGCTGGGCGACTCGGTGCGGGCCCGGCACCACTGGCTCGCCGCCCGTGACCACCACCGCGAGCTGGGCCTGCCGGAGCCGGCCGAGATCACCGCGGGCGTGGGCGGGCCGGTCACCGCCGGCGGGTGAGGGCGTCCGGGTTCGTCCGGGATTGCTGCCCGGGGACGCGGCTGCCCGCAATGCTCGCAGCCGGCGCGGGATCGCGGAACCGCATCCCGCACCGTGGACGTCCACCGTCGAAGGGAGAAATCATGGGGCGCCTGATCGACCGCGTGCTCACCCGGATCGTGCCCACCGCCAAGGCTTCCGCCTGCAGCGGCACCTACTTCTGCAACGCCGCGGGCCACCCCGGCTACTGGTACCGGTTCTGCTGCCCGCAGGACGGCTGCGAGTGGACCAAGGTCCGCAGCAGCTGCTGAGCACCGTCCCGGGCTTGCCGGTCGGTGTCCGCCCCTTCCCCGCGGACACCGCCCGGCGTCTAAGGAGTGACATGGAGTACCTCCGGGCGGCCGCCGCGGCGCTGCTCGCCGTGGTGTTCGCCGCCTCGTCGGTGGCGAAGCTGCGCGACTTCCGCGGGTTCGCGCGGTCGGTGCCCGTGCTGGTGCCGATGCCGGCGAGGTGGGTCCTGCCGGTGTCGGTGGCCGTCGTGGCCGCCGAAGGGAGCATCGCGGCCCTCGCGGTCGTGCCCGCCACGGCGACGGCGGCGTTCGTCCTCGCCGTCGGCTTGCTGCTGGCGTTCACCACCGCCATCGCCGCTTCGCTGCGCCGCGGCCGGCCCGCGCCGTGCCGCTGCTTCGGCGCGGCCGACACTCCGGTCGGACCGCGTCACCTGGCCCGCAACAGCGCGCTGGCCATCTTGGCCGTCCTCGGCGCGCTCGCGCCGGAGCACCTGCCGCCCGTCGCCGGTGCGGCCGTCGCTCTGGCGGCGGGTGTGGTGGCCGCCGTGCTCGTCATCGCGATGGATGACATCGCCGTCGTGTTCGCAAGGAGTTCCTGATGCCTTTCGTCGTCGCCGCCCTGGTGCTGCTCGGCCTGCTGTGCCTCGTGAACCTGCTCCTGACCGTCGGGATCCTGCGCCGGATGCGGGCCCAGAGCGCCGCCGAGACGCTCTTCGCGCTGCGCCCGGGTTCGGCCATCGGCGAGTTCGCCGCCACCACGACCGACGGCGAGCCGGTCACCACCGCCACGCTGACCGGCACGGTGGCGTTCTTCTCCGCCGACTGCGCGGCCTGTCACGACGCTCTCCCGGATTTCCTGGCCTACGCCCGCGATCAGGGCCGGGACAACGTCTTCGCCGTCTTCGGCGGAGACGAGCCGGACACCGTGCGCGCGCTCGCCGAGGTCGCGCGGGTGGTGCCGGCGGACCTCGACGGCGGCCCGGTCGCCGCCGCGTTCCGCAACACCTGGACCCCCGCGATGTACGTGGTGGCCGACGGGCGGGTGGTCGCGACCGCGGGCCGGGTGCCCGAGCTGCCCGTGCCCGCCGGGCGCTGACCGGTGCGCGAACCGGACCGGCGGATCGGCGCGGACCAGGTGCGGGCGGCGGCCGCGGCCGCCGCTGTGCTGCTGTGGCGGTCCGGCCCGGCGCGGCTGGCCGGGCTCCTGGTCATGACGGCGGCCGCGGCGACCGCGCCGATCGCCACCGCCTGGCTGACCAAGCTCGTCCTCGACCGGCTCGTCGAGCGCAGCGGCGCGGTCGGCGGCCTCGCGGCGGCGCTGGCGTTCGCCGGGCTGGCCGTCGCCGCGCTGCCGGTGGTGGTCCACTACGTCCGCGCGCAGATCGGCCGCGCGGCGAGCGCGGTCGCCACCGACCGGCTGTTCGCCGCGCTGGGCCGTCAGGTCGGGTTGCGCACCTTCGAGGACCCGGCCTACCAGGACCGGTTGCGGCTGGCCCAGGAGAGCTGCGGCCGGGTGCCGGAGATCGTCGACGGCGTCGGCGGCACGCTCAGCGGAACCCTTTCGCTGGCCGGGTTCCTCGGCTCGCTGCTCGTGCTGAGCCCGGCGATGACCGGCGTCGTGCTGGCCGCCGCGATCCCCGCGCTGCTCGCCGAACTGCTGCTGGCCCGGCGCCGCGCCGCGGTGGAATGGCGCGTCGAGCGGTTCGCGCGGCGCGAGTTCTTCTACAGCCAGCTGCTCACCGGGGTCGCCGCCGCGACCGAGATCCGGCTGTTCGGCATCGGGGCGTTCCTGCGCGCCCGGCTGATGGACGAGCGCCGCAGCGCCAACGACGCCCAGCGCCGCATGGACGAACGCGAGCTGTGGACGATGGGCGGGCTGACGGCGCTGAGCGCGGCCGTCGCCGGTGCGGGGCTGTGGTGGGCGATCACGTCGGCGGCCGGCGGGTCGCTCAGCGCCGGCGACGTGTCGATGTTCGTGGCGGCCGTCGCCGGGGTGCAGGGCGCGCTGGGCACGTGTGCGTCGGCGATCGCCAACGGCCAGGCCCGGCTGCTGTCGTTCGCGCACTACGTCGCCGTGGTCCGCGCGGAACCCGATCTGCTGAGCGGATCCGGTGCCGCGGCACCGGCGTTGCGCCAGGGGCTCGAGCTGCGTGACGTGTGGTTCCGGTACAGCGACGAGCACCCGTGGGTGCTGCGCGGGGTGGACCTCACCATCCCGCACGGCGCGGCGGTCGCCCTCGTCGGCCTCAACGGCGCGGGCAAGAGCACGCTCGTGAAGCTGTTGTGCCGCATGTACGACCCGACGCGCGGGCGGATCCTCTGGGACGGGGTGGACCTGCGCGACCTCCCGCCCGCGTCGCTGCGCGAGCGGATCAGCGCCGTGTTCCAGGACCACATGAACTACGACATGACCGCGGCCGAGAACATCGGCCTCGGCGAGCTGTCCGCGCTGGACGACCGCGACCGGCTGGTGGCCGCCGCGACGCGGGCGGGCGCGCACGACCGGATCGCCGCGCTGCCGCGCGGGTACGACACGCCGTTGACCCGGATCTTCGAGCTCGGCGAGGACACCTCGACCGGCGTGGTGCTCTCCGGCGGGCAGTGGCAGCGCCTGGCGCTGGCCCGTTCGCTCGTCCGGGAAGGGCGGGACCTGATGATCCTGGACGAGCCGAGCTCCGGTCTCGACCCGGAGGCCGAGCACGAGGTGCACGCGCGCATCCGCGAGCACCGGCGGGGCCGCACGAGCCTGCTCATCTCCCACCGGCTGAGCGCGGTGCGCGACGCCGACCGCATCGCGGTGCTCGAGGACGGCCGGATCGCCGAGCTGGGCACGCACGAAACCCTGCTCGCCGACGGCCGCGGCTACGCGCGCCTGTTCCGCCTGCAGGCCGACGGCTACCAGGCCGTGCCGTGAGAGTCCTGGTCCTCGCCGGACTGCTGGCCGCGGTCGTGGCCCGCCGCGCGCTGATCCTGACCACAGTGGACGGTGCGAGCATGGCCCCGGCCCTGCGCTCCGGCGACCGGGTCCTGGTGCGCCGCACCCGCCGTCCCCGGCGCGGTCAGGTGACCCTGCTGCGCTACCCGCCGTTGCCGAGCGGAGCGCCGACGGGGGACCAGCTGCTGCTCAAACGCGTGGTGGCGGTGGAGGGTGACCGCCTGCCGCCCGCCTGGGCCGACCCGGACGTGCACGGCCTCGGAGGTGCGACGGTGCCCCCGGGCTGCGCTGTCGTCCTGGGTGACAACCGGCCGTCCAGCTGGGATTCCCGGCACTACGGGTTCGTGCCGCGGGAGCGGCTGGTCGGTGTGGTGGTGCGGCAGGTCTCCCGCGAGTGACTCACCCGAGGGCGCGGTAGCCGGCGCAGCCTCGGTCGCGCTCGCCTCTTCGGCGAAGACGAGGTCGATCGTGTTCGGGCCGAGCAGGCAGACGCCGTCTACCGTGCCGCCGACGGCAGAACCTGGTCGCGTCACACGCGGGCGCCGGCGCGACTGTGGACCAGTCGACGGCAGCGGGCCGTCCGGTCGGGGGTTGATGCACCGGGCCGCGGCGACCACCGTTGTGGTCAGCTCCCTGCGAAGGCTCATAGCCGGCGAACCGGCCTCGACTGTCGCCACGGATCAGAGACAGGGGATCGACGAGGCGTTCGACCTGCTGAGCGACGGGATCGGCACCTTCGGCGGCAGCACCTGACCACTCTCGGCAAGCAGGACGCTAACCGTCGACGGTTCGGCGGTCCGCATCTGGCCGGCCGGTGCGATTCAGGAGTCCGGTGAGGTAAATATCAGCCTGGCGTCGGGCCGTGGCTTTCCAGTCCGGGACGTGGGGGAGACCCTGCGCCAGCAATGCGCCGAAGCTGACGATGTCGGCTCTGGTCACGTCGGCCCGGATCGTGCCGTCGTCCCGTCCTTGTTCGAGGATCGACCCCAGCGTCCGGTGGGTTTCGTCCCGGAGCGCGACGGTGGCCTGGTCGCTGGGTGCCGGGCCACCGTGCATCGGGAGCACGAGATCCGATCCGTGCTCGATGGTTCGTTCGAGGAAGAAGCGGATCCTCTCGATCGGTGGTCCGTCGAGGGCGGCGGCCCGGCGGGCGGTCTCCAGCACCAGCTGGAAGGACCGGTGCGTCAAGGCTCCGAGCAGCGCGTCCCGCGAGGGGTAGTGGCGGTAGACGGTCCCGACGCCGACCCCGGCGTCCGCCGCGATGGTGGCCATCGGGACCGCGGTCCCTTCCCGGCGGACCGCGACGGCGGCCGCCGCCAAGACCCGGTCGCGGTTGTCGATCGCGTCCCGCCGCAGCTCCCGCTGCCTGCCGGGGCCACCTCTGCTCTCGCTCACGGCTCCGATCATCGCAGTTCGGTGCTTCGCCGGAGTCGTTGACAGCCGATTAGCCGGACGATATCGTCCGTTTATCGCGACTGAGTGTCGCCGAGCCGCGTGTCCTGGCCCCGATCACCGTCGATCCGGTCCGTACGATTCTCCGGAAAGCAGGACCGTTGTGACGTTCACCGTCGACCCTCAGGTCGCCGCGATCCTGGCCCCGATGGCCGAAGCCATGGCTGCCGCACCGCACCCCGCCGTCGGCGACGTCGCGACCCGGCGCGTCGCGTTGGAAGCGATGATGGCCGAGACCGCGGCGCTGCAGCCCACCCCGGCCGACGTGACGACCACCGACTTCCACGCGGTGGCCGGGGACGGCGCGAAGGTGCTGCTGCGCTGGTACGCCAAGGACGGCGCCGCCCCGGGCTCGGCCGCGTTGTACCTGCACGGCGGCGGGATGATCCTGGGCAGCGTCGCGCTCTACGACGCGCCGATCGCCCGGTACGTGTCCGCGAGCGGCGTGCCGATGCTGGCCGTCGACTACCGGCTCGCGCCCGAACACCCCGACCCCACGCCGGTCGAGGACGTCTACACCGGACTGAAGTGGCTCCACGACCACGCCGCCGAACTCGGCGTCGACCCGGCCCGGATCGCGGTGATGGGGGACAGCGCCGGTGGCGGCCTGGCCGCCGGGGTGACACTGCTGGCTCGCGACCGCGGCGGGCCGGCGGTGGCGCGCCAGATCCTCGTGTTCCCGATGCTCGACGACCGCACGACGACGCCGGACCCGGAGCTGGTCCCGTTCGCGACCTGGACCTACGAGGACAACGTCACCGGGTGGTCGGCGCTGCTCGGTGACCGGGCCGACGTCTCGCCGTACGCCGCCGCGGCGCGGGCGAACGACCTGTCGGGCTTGCCACCGACGTACCTCGAGGTGGGCCAGCTCGACATCTTCCGCGACGAAGACCTGGACTACGCCCGGCGGCTCGGCGCGGCCGGGGTCGACGTGGAGTTCCACCTGCACCCCGGGGTGCCGCACGAGTTCGAAACTTTCGCCTGGGACACCGACGTCGCCCGCCGCGCGGTCGCCGATCGCCTGCGTGTCCTCGGTTCCCTCTGACTGTCCATTTCGAACGGAGCCACCCGATGAGCATGGCCTACCTCGCCCAGCCCGACCAGCAGCAGAAACTGGAGTGGCTCGACGGCGGCACGCTGTCGATCCTGCTCGACAGCGCGGCCACCGACGGCCAGCTGATGGTCGGCCGGTTCGACGTCGCGAAGGGGGAGGCGCCGCCGTTTCACCTGCACACCAAGGAAGACGAAGTCTTCATGCTCATCAAGGGCACCGCGCTGGTCTGGGTGGGCGAGGAGGAGATGGAGCTCGCCGAGGGTGGCATCGTCTTCCTGCCCAAGAACATCCCGCACGCCTACCGCATCACGTCCGCGACCGCGGACCTGCTGATGATCAACACGCCGGCGGGCATCGAGGGCATGTTCCGTCACGCCGGCCGCGACCGGGCCGAACCCCGGCCGGACGGTTTCGAGATCTCGCCGGCCCGGATGGCCGAGGCGGCGGAGAAGTTCGGGAACGTCATCGTCGGACCGCCGCGCTGACCCCGATCTCCGGTCGACGATCCGCTGAGCGCTGCCGCGGCTGAGCCGGGTCCCACGGCTCCTGCTGGTCCTCGGCTTCGAAAATGCGCAGCACGCATAAGTTGCGCGGTAAGAAAACATTGCGTGACACGCAAGATATCAGTACGGTCATCGGCATGACCGATTCGCTGGACACGACTCCTCGGCGCAGCCGACGGGACCAGCAGCGCGACGAGACCCGCCGGGATCTCGCGCTCACGGCGTTCCGGATCGCCACGAGCCGTGGCCTGGCCAACGTGCGGGTGCCGGAGATCGCCGCAGCGGCGGGCGTCTCGCCTCGCACGTTCAACAACTACTTCCACAGCAAGGAAGAGGCGATCGTGTGGCCGGCCGCGCAGCACGCCGTGAGCATGGCGAGCCTGCTGCGCGACCGCCCGGCCGGCGAGCCGCTCGGCGACGGGTTGGTCGCCGCCGTCGTCGCGCTCTACGGGCCGGAGGCGGGTCAAGAGTTGCCGGCCAATTGGCTACAGGACTTCCGCGACCTGGTCGCAGCGGAGCCGTCGCTGCACGGCGAGTACCTGCGGGCGGCCTCGACCGCCGAGCGCGCGTTGGCCGACGCCGTCGCCGAGCGGATGGGCGCCCCGGCCGGGCAACTGCGGGCGCGGGTGGTGGCCGGGATGGTGGTCGGGGCCGAGCGCGCCGCCGTCATGAACTGGATGCAGACCCGCGACGGCTCGCTGGCCGACACCGTCCGTACCGCGGTCCTGCAGGCGACCGCCAGCCTGGGCGATGCGTAGTGGCCCCCGCCGACCTGAAGGGAGGCCGAGCCGCATGAACGAGCCAGTGACGATCGGCCGGGTACGGGTGTTCGACGGCGAACGCGTACTGCCCGAGCGCGACGTGATCATCCAAGACGGGGTGGTCACCAGCGTCGCGGAGCCGGCCACCGGGCCGGCCGACGTCGACGGGCGCGGACGCACCTTGCTGCCCGGCCTGTTCGACGCGCACGTCCACCTCGCCCCGGACCCGCCGACCGCGCTGCGCCACCTCGTCACGATGGGGGTCACGACCGCCCTGGACATGTTCACCGGCGGTGCCGCCCTCACCCGTATCCGCGAGCTCCGCCAGGCAGACCCGCCGGACCTGGCCGACGTACGCACGGCCGGCACCGGCGCCACCGTGCCCGGGAACATGCTGGAGAAGATCACCGGTCAGCCACTGCCCACAGTGGACGGCCCGGCCGCCGCGGAGGCGTGGGTCGACGCGCGGCTGCGCGACGGCGCCGACTACATCAAGATCGTCTACGACGAACGGGAGGGCGGCCCGATGGACGAGGCCACCCTGGCCGCCCTCGTACGCGCCGCGCACGCCCGCGGGGTCCTCGCCGTCGCGCACACCCTCGCCGAACGGCCCGCCCGCGCAGCCATCGCCGCCGGCGTGGATGGGCTGGCACACCTGTTCGTCGGCGAAAGTGCCGGCGACGACTTCGGCGAATACGCCGCGCGGCACCGCGTCTTCGTCGTACCCACGCTCATTGTCCTTCGTGGACTGTGCGGCTACCGCCCGCACGAGGAGCTCGCGGCCGATCCACGGTTGGCCGAGATGATCGGCCGTGACCGGCCACCCGTGCCGGTCAGGCCCGCAGAACCCCGCCGCCACCACCTCTACAACGCTGCCACGGCCGCACTGCGCCAACTCGCCGCCGCGGGCGTCCCGCTGCTCGCCGGCACGGACACCGGACTGCCCACCGCGGCGCTCGGCGTAATCGGCTACGGCGCCACCTTCCACGGCGAACTGGAACTGCTGGTGCGGGCCGGCCTCAGTCCGACCCAGGCGCTCACCGCCGCCACCTCGGCACCCGCGGACGCCTTCCGGCTCACCGACCGCGGCCGCATCCAGCCCGGGAAGCGCGCCGACCTGACGCTCGTCGACGGCGACCCGACCACCGACATCCGCCGCACCCGCAACGTGGTCGCCGTCTGGAAACGCGGCGTCCGCCTCGACCTCGCCGTCCCCCTTCACGCGGATTCGACCCGGGAAGGGGAATGACCGGACTCATCGGCGGCCACCCAGACAGAATGCCGGGCGAAGTGGCCCGCGCGCAGCGCTCAGGAACGGACCAAGTCCGTGGGCGCGGTCCAGCCGGTGGAACGGATCCACTCGGCCAGGTCCCGGGTGGACGGCTCGATCGCCCGCACCGCCGCGAGGTCGGACGGGTGGGCGGACGCCTCGGCGAACTGGCGGAACATCGCCTTGTCGAGGTCGTTGCCGAGGACGCTCAGCGGTAAGGCCTCGTAGCGCGCCGGGAGCCCGGCGTGCGCGCCGAACGCGGCGGCGATCTGGCTTCCCGTCAGCTCGTCGCCGACGACCTCGACCGCTCCGCCGGGCACGTCCGCTGTGCCGAGCAGGATCGAGGCGGCGACCTGGCCGATGTCCTTGACCGAGATCATCTTCAGGGCGACGTCGTCCGGCAGCGGCAGCCTCAGCACGATCGTTCCGTCCTCCACGCTCGGCGCCATCACGGTCGCGAAGTTCTCCATGAAGGCGGTCGGGCGAACCATCGTGGCCCGCAGGCCGGAATGCTTCAGGTATTCCTCGATCCGGTGCTTCGAGTCGTGGTGCGGCACGTCCGTTTCGCGGTCCGCCCCGAAAACCGAGTTGAACACGACGTGTGGCACGTGCGCCGCGGCCGCCGCGTCGACGAGGGCGGTGCCCACTCGGACCTCCTCCTCGACCTCCTCGAGGCTGTTCGCCTCCGGGGTCATGAAGTAGAACGCGTCGACCGCCTTCAGCGCGGCGACCGTTGACGCCGGGTCGTCGATCCGGACTGCCGACAGCTCGACGCCCCGGGCGGCCAGCGCCCGCGCCCGGTCGGACTCGGGGGAGCGGACGAGGGCCCGCACCCGCGCTCCTCGGGCCAGCAGCGCGTCGACGACCGCCCCGCCCTGCTGCCCTGTCCCGCCGAAGACCGCGATCGCGCCGGTTTCCTGTGTGTTCATGTCGCCCACCTCTCATTGGTTCACGCCGTGAACAACATTAGTTCACGGCATGAACCTCCGCAAGGTGCACGGGTCTGCTGAGGGTTTGCGCAGTAGGTCAGGACGAGGCGGACCCCGGAACGCCCGCCGCGTCCACGATGGCGGTGGCGAGGCGTTCGAAGTCGTGCTGGTCGTCGGCGTCGAGGTTCTCCGCGATGTCGGGCAGGCGCTTGGTGGTCTCGGCGTAGATGGCTTCGGCGAGCACCTTCCCCGGGGGCGTCACGCCGAGCATGATGACCCGCCGGTCCTGCTCCGAGTTCACCCGGCGGACCAGGTCGCGCCGCTCGGTGCGGTCGACGAGCTGGCTCAGCGCGTTCTTGGTCATGCCGAGCGAGGTGGCAAGGTACGCCATCTGCCGCGGCTCGTCCTTGATCGCGCAAAGCAAGGTGGCCTGCGAGGGGGTCAGGTCGTACTCGGCGCAGATCTGCGCGTACCTACGCTGGATCAGGACCGAGAGCCAAAACAGCTTGTCGCCGTAGTCCACACCCGCCTCCTCTCTTCCGATGCCAAACGCTCAGCCTACCGGCCGCGGACCGGCCCGCCCGACTGCTGACCTGCCGGTGAAGTCCGGCTTCAGCGTTCACGAGCGCGCGGCAGTCTGTGATTGCCGTGTTGGCCGCAACGGGTCAGCCTCGGGTGTTCCAGACCAGGGGCGCTTTGCGGGTCCATGCGTCGTCCTCGATCGTCTGGACGAGGAACTGGGCGAGGTCGGCGCGGTTGATCCGTGCGCCGGGCTTTTCGGTGCCGGGCTCGGCGGCCCGCACGGGGCCACCGGCGGGCTTGTCGGTCAGGGTGACGGCACGGGCCAGGGTCCAGTCGATGCCGGACGAGGCGCGGATGACCCGGTCGACGCCACTGTGGTCCGCGAAGCCTGCCTTGATGTTCGACAGCTTGATGAACGCCTTCACCAGCGGGTTGAGCCGGGCCCAGTCGTCGCCCGCGCCCTGCGTGGACGTCAGCACGATGCGGCGGATGCCCTGCTCGCCCATGACGGTGAGAGTGCGGCGGGCGGCGTCGGTCATGAACATCGGCGGGCTGACCGGCTTGGCCCATGGGTTGTCGGAGGCGCGGCCGTTGTTCAGCACGCTGATCACGGCCTCGGTGCCTTTGGCGGCCCGGCGGATGTCGTCGATGTTGGCGGGGGTGCCCTGGATCAGTTCGACGCCGGCCGGTGCCTGCACCTTGTCGGGGTCGCGGACCAGGGCGCGGACGTGGTGGCCGCGCTGGGCCGCGTACTCCAGCACGTGAGCGCCGGTGCGGCCGCTGCCGCCGAAGACCAGGAGGTTGCTCATGGTGATCAAAATGCCTTTCGAGGAGTTCAGGGGGTCGATCAGGCGCGCTCGGGGACGGCGCAGCCGTCCGGTCCGCAGACCGGAGCATCGCCGGCGGGGGTGAGGGGATGGCTTTCGTCCCAGGCCTTGCGCAGCAGTTCGAGGAAGCGGTCGCTGTCCTGGGTGCCGGGCACGCCGTAGCGGTCGTCGACGACGATGAACGGCGCGCCGGTCGCCCCTAGGCGCTGCGCGCGGGCCGCGTCGTCGCGGACCTGCCGGCGGTAGCGGCGGTCGGTGAGGGCCCGGCGGGTCTGCTCGCGGTCCAGGCCCAGCTCGTCGGCGAGCACCAGGAGGTCGTCCACGGAGAAGACCGGCTCGGCCTTGCCGAAGTAGGTGGCGAAGATCGCGTCCCAGGCCTCGCGGTTCTTGCCCTGGGCGCCGGCGTGGGCGAGGAACTCGTGCGCCAGGTCGGTGTTGTCGACCTTGTTGTCCAGCACCCGGTAGGGGATCAGGCCCTCGCTCTCGGCGAGCTTCTCGATCCGCCGGGTCGAGGTCTCGGCCTGGCTGCCGCCCATGCCGTGCCGGCGGAGCAGGGCTTCGCGGACGGAGAAGGTGTCCCCCTCGGGGAAGCTGCTGCTGAGCGGGAACGAGTGGTGGACCAGTTCCACCTCGTCCGCGTGCTCGAACCGCTCGACCTTCATCACGCACCTCCAATTCTTACAACTTGTGCGTAACGCCATGCTGGACCAGCATGGAAGGCGGTACAAAAGGCACATCGGTGTGCGTGCCGGAGAGGAATGTGCGTAATGGAGACGGCCGACGGAGCAGAGGTGACGGCACGAGCGGCGGCGATCGGGCCGTGCGCGGCCATCCCCGCCGAGCACATGGAGTTCATCCGCCAGACCCTCGACCGCGTCGGCGATAAGTGGAGCCTGCTGCTCATCGCGGTCCTGGAGTCCGGACCGCTGCGCTACACCGAGCTGCAAAGGCAGGTGCCGGGCATTTCCCAGCGCATGCTCAGCCTCACCCTTCGCCAGCTCCAGCAGGACGGCCTGATCACCCGCACCGCCTACGCCGAGGTACCCCCGCGCGTCGAGTACACCCTCGCCCCGCTGGGTCGGGGCCTGCACGAGATCGTCACCTCGCTGATCGGCTGGGCCGCCGACCACCACGACGAGATCCGCGCCAACCGCGAGCGCGCCGCAACGGCCGGACCATGACCACCACGCAAGCGGTCACGGACACGATGCGTTTCAAAGGCTTCTGAAGCACCCTCATGAAACAGTCCCGGCTTGTGAGCGATCACTTCGAGCGCGTGGAATCGCACGACTACCCGATGTCCCTGCCGGTTGGCTGGCGCGCCGCACGATGTAACGAAGTTACAGTACGGTGGCAAGTGTGACGGGAGCGGGACGGAATCGGGTGTGACGATGGGGACCGTGTCAGGGGATGCCACTGCCGGTGGGGTGCCGGAGCGGCTGGTGCAGGCCACGATCGGCCTGCTGGCCGAGCAGGGGCCGGCCGCGATCAAGGCGCGGACGGTGGCGTCCGCGATCGGGCTGACGACCTCGACCGTCTACCACCACTTCGGCGGGATCGCCGAACTCATCGCCGCGGTCGCCGATCACGGGTTCCGTGAGCTGGACCGGGCGTTCGCCGAGCTGCCGGTGACCGACGACCCGGTGGCGGACTTGTTCGCGATGGCCCTGACCTGCCGACGGGTCGCGCGGGAGAACCCGCACCTCTACGACCTGATGTTCGGTCTGTCGACGCGGTCGACCTACCGGCCGCTCGCCGAGCCGGAGACGCGGCGGAGCGGGCGTTCGGCAGCGTTCCGGGGCGCCCACCGGCACGTCACCCGAGCCTGTTCCCGGCTGGTGGGCACCGGCCGGGCCGATGCCCAGGATCCCGACGTGATCGCCGCGCAGCTGTGGAGTTTCGTCCACGGCTACGTCACGCTCGAGCTGGCCGAGCACTTCGCCGAGTTCGCCGATCCGGTCACCGAGGTCCTGCTGCCGCTGGGGGTCAACTTCGCGGTCGCGCTCGGCGACACCCGGGAGCGGGCCGAAGCCTCGCACCACGCGGTGCTGCAGCGCGCAGTGGCGAGCTGAGGTTCACCGCCCGAGGAATTCGAGGGCCTGGGGGACGAACTCGTGGTGGTACTGGAAGATGCCGCCGTGCCCGCCGTCGGGGTAGATCACCAGCTCGCTGTCCGGCAGGCGCCGGGCGAGGTCGGTCGAGTTCTTCGTCGGCACCATCCGGTCGTTGTCGCCGTTGGCGACGAGCACGGGCACCTTGATGACCGAGAGGTCGGACGGCTTTTCCAAGCCCCACTTGTGAATGGCCGCGAGTTGCGCGAAGTAGGACTTGAGGGCAATCGCCTTGTCCCGGTTGTTCGTGCGCTCCTTCAACCGGGCCAGGAACTCCTTACCCGCCCGGCGCCCGTTCGCGGTCCTGGTGAAGAACAGGAACTGCTTCGGGTCCTGGAACGTGAGCAGCCCGCGGACCGTGTCCAGATGCGACAGCCTGGTCACGTTCTTGATGCCCTCGCCACCGGCGGGGCCCGTCCCGGCGAGGATCAGCTTGCGGATCAGCCGCGGCTCTTCCTGGGCGATCACCTGGGCGATCATGCCGCCCATGGAGAAGCCTAGGATGTCGACCTCGGTCAGCCCCAGCGCCCGGATGAAGGTGACCGCGTCGGCCGCCATCGCCTGGATGGTCTTCGGCGTCGTGCCGGTGGACGTGCCGACTCCCCGGTTGTCGAAGGTGATCACCTGGTGGTGCGCGGCGATGCCGTCGACGACGCGGGGGTCCCAGTTGTCCAGCACCGCGGCCAGGTGGTTGAGGAAGATCACCGGTGTGCCGCCGTCCGGGCCGAGCTGCCGGTAGGCGTAGGTGACGCCGTTGACGTCGATGGTCTTGGTGGGTGCGTCCTGGTAGCGGGTGATCACGGTCATTGTCGTTCCCATGCTTTTGGAGTATGACCGTACGACCATAAGCCGGGACGGTACGGAGCCGCAAGAGGTTTGAATTATGACCGTAATTACATGAGCAGGGGCCTTGCCGTGGGGGCTGTAACGAAGTTACGTTGTCCGTCATGAAACGAGACTTAGCAGGTAGGCGGCTCGTCGCGACCGGTCCGGCAGATCGACGAAGCTTCGTTCGAACGGATCGTGGACATCAACTTGACCGGCGTCTTCCGCACGGTGAAGTCGTCGCGTACGTCCAGCCGCGCCCCGGCCGGACCGTCGACATCGAGACGCTGAAAGCACGCTGTGCGGAGAGCCGCAGCGGTTACAAACGGCCGACCGACAAGGGCGCGCTGAGAGCCACCCACCGGATCACCCAGAAAGCTGGCTGACATGAAGGCATTCGTCGTCGAGAAGTACGGCGAGGACACCGTGCGCGCCGCGGAGGTACCCGAGCCCGCGGTCGGGGCCCGTGACGTCCTCGTCCGGGTGCACGCCACGAGCGTCAACCCCCTCGACAACATGGTGCGCAACGGGGAGTTCAAACAGCTCCTGAAGTACAAGACGCCGTTCGTGCTGGGCCACGACGTGGCCGGTGTCGTGACGAAGGCCGGTCCGGCCGTCCGCGGCTTCCGGGTCGGCGACGAGGTCTACGCCCGTCCGCGCGATCTGCGGATCGGCGGGTTCGCGGAGTACATCGCGATCGACGAGGACGACGTCGCGCCCAAGCCGGAGTCGCTGACGCTGCACGAGGCGGCCGCGGTGCCGCTGGTGGCGTTGGCCGCCTGGCAGATCCTCGTCGAGCGGGCGAACGTGCGGCCGGGGCAAAAGGTGCTTGTCCACGCGGGCGCCGGCGGCCTCGGCTCGACGGTCATCCAGCTCGCCAAGCACCTCGGCGCTTCGGTGGCGACCACCGCGAGCACGCCGACGATCGACCTGGTCCGCGACCTCGGCGCCGACGTCGTGGTCGACTACACGAAGGAAGACTTCTCGAAGGTGCTGTCCGGCTACGACCTGGTGCTGGACGCCCTGGGTGGGGCGAACCTGGAGAAGTCGCTGACGGTCCTGAAGCCCGGCGGCCTCGCCATCGGCGTCGCGGGTCCGCAGGACGCCGGATTCGCCAAGCAGCTCGGCGCCCCGTTCTTCCTGGGCGCGGTGATGAACTTCCTGAGCCGCAAGGTGCGCAAGCGGGCCAAGGCTTTGGGGGTGCGGTACGAGTTCTTCTTCATGCGGGCCAACGGTGCGCAGCTGCGCGAGCTCGGCGCCCTCTACGACAAGGGGGAGCTGCGCCCGGTGATCGACCGGACGTTCCCGTTCTCCGAAACGCTCGAGGCGCTGGCCCACGTCGAGCAAGGGCGTACGAAGGCGGGCAAGGTCGTCGTCGCCATCGTGCCCTGACAACTTTAGCGTATGGTCGTACTCGCAACGTGGTTAAGGAGTTTGCGAAGTGGTGCGATACGCGAAAGAGCACAAGCTGGAGACGAAACGCCGGATCGTCGAGACGGCCGGTCGCCGGCTCAAGCGTGACGGCATCGACGGCTCCGGCGTCGCGACGCTCATGGCGGACGCCGGGCTGACCAACGGGGCCTTCTACGCTCACTTCGGTTCCAAGGAGGACCTGGTCGCGACGGCCGTCACGGACCAGCTGTCCGGCCAGCGGGAGCAGCTCGCCGCGGTGACGCCGGGACGTGCGGGGGTGGAGCAGATCGTGCGCTCCTACCTTTCGCCGGAGCATCGCGACAACCCGGGTGAGGGCTGCCCTTCCGCCGCGCTGCTGGACGAGATCGTCCGGTGCGCGGAATCGACTAAGCAGGCGTATACCGAGGGCGTGCTGGGCATCATCGACGACATGGCCGCCCGCCTCGCGCCGGAGGACCCGATGTCGGCTCGGACCACGACGCTAAGCGTCTACGCGATGATGGTCGGGACTATGCAGCTGTCCCGTGCCGTCACCGACCGGCGGCTGGCCGATGAGCTACTGGAGCAGGGCATCCGGAATGCCCTCGCGATATTCGACGGCGTGGGTCGGGCCGACTGAGCACTCGCGGAGCTGAAACCGCGGCGTTGGCGCACCGGGGCGGATCGCTCCCGTCCACCATTGAGGCGCGGTCCGACAGCAGCCACGCCGCCGCCTCGGCCACTTCCTCCGGGCGGGCCAGCCGCTTCAGCGCGTTCCACCCGGCGACCCGGTCGCGCTCGCCGGGGACCGAGTCGAGCCACGGCCCGGTCTGCGGGGTTTCGGTGACGCCGGGGTTCAGGACGTTGACCCGGATCCCCGCGGCGCCGTATTCGGCGGCCGCCGACTTCGACAGCCCGACCACGCCGTGCTTGGACGCGGAATACGCGGCGGAGAAAGCGGTCCCGAAGAACGCGGCCGTGCTGGCGTTGTTGACGATCGCGCCGCCACCGGCCGCGCGCATCGCGCGGATTTCGTGGCGCAGACACTGCGCGACGCCGGTCAGGTTGGTCTCGTTCGTGACCGGCGCGGAGCTGGCCGTGGACGGCGGCTACACGGCGATCGCGCCGTATGTCGGATGACCGTCGCCCGCGTGCTGCTACTTGACCGGGATACGCATGAATACCGCCCGTGCCGGTCGGGCTGGCCGCTTCCTTGGACTGCGACACCTAGGACTCGTCGACCACGACGATCGGCTTGCCGCCGCCTTGCCGTCCGGCGCTGAACGCCTTCGGCACGTCGGCCAGTGAGTGGCGTGACCCGATCGGCACGCGCAGGCTGCCTTCGCGCACCAACGCGGCCAGCTGGACGAGCTGGGCCCGGTCTGCTTCCTCGTCAGCGAGATCACCGGCGCGACGTCGCTCTGTCGAGGGGGACACGCCACGCGGCGATCATCGACGACGGGCCGGCGACGGGCCGGAACCGGCAGCGATACTGGGCGGTGCGAGCCGCGGCAAGCTCACGAGCATGTTCCCTCCCTGCGGGTGATCGCTGGTTGGTGCCCGCCGGCGAGCACCTCTTACCGCTGCCGTGAGGATCCCGGCCGGACACCAGCCTGAATGGACGACATGGTCCACTTCGGGTATCGTTCCCGGGCGAGCCGTGCCCGACCTTCCCGACGAAACCCGGAGTGCAGTTGGCAGACGTTTTGCGCGCGGTCGTCGACGAGCTGACGTCGGACCCCTCCAACGCGTGGGCCCGGGACCTCGGCTACCGGCCCGTGTGGGCCGGGGCGCCGTCCGCGCGGGTCGTGATCATCGGTCAGGCGCCGGGTCGGCGAGCCCAGGAAAGCGGGGTCCCGTGGGACGACGCCAGCGGCGTGCGGCTGCGCTCGTGGCTCGGTGTTCGCGACGACGAGTTCTACGATCCCGAGCTGTTCGCCATCGTGCCGATGGACTTCTACTTCCCGGGCAAGGGCAGGACGGGCGACCTGCCTCCGCGCCGGGACTTCGCGCCTCGCTGGCATCCGCGGATCCTGGCCGGGATGCCCGACGCCACCCTCCGCGTGCTCGTCGGCACGTACGCGCAGCGGTTCTACCTCGCCGGCCGGGCCAAAGCGAACCTCACCGAGACCGTGCGGGCCTACGGTGAGTACCTCCCCGCCGAGTTCCCGCTGGTGCACCCGTCACCGCTGAACCACCGCTGGCACGCCCGGAACCCGTGGTTCGAGACCGAGGTCGTCCCCGCGCTGGCCGGCCGGGTCGCGCTCGCGCTGGGACGTGGGTGACGGCGTCCGCAACTGGTCTGGAAGGTCCGTACTCCGCCGGGAACCGCTGACCTGGGATCGGCCGCCCGGCCGCGCCGGTGCGATAGTGTGGTGCCGTGGTGGAACCGGAGAGCCCAGCGCGGCCGGTCCGGCGGACGGCGCGTGGCGAAGCGACCCGCGTGCGGATCCTGCGGGCCGCCGTCGACTTGATGACGGTGAAAGGGGTGGCCGCCACCACGCTCGACGACGTCCGCGCGGCGAGCAGCACCAGCAAGTCGCAGCTCTACCACCACTACCCCGACAAGGACGCCCTGGTCCAGGACGTCATCGAGGTCCAGGCCGAAGAGGTGCTGACCACCCAGGGGGAGCAGCTGCGGCGGCTCAACTCGATCCGCGGCCTGGAGCGCTGGCGGGACGCGATGGTCCAGCGCAGTGCGCTGCGCAACGGGGCCTACGGGTGCCGTCTGGGTTCGCTGGCGAGTGAGCTCTCGGACCAGAACGAGCGCGCTCGGTCGGCGCTGGCGGGCCATTTCGAGACCTGGCAGGGGCTGATCACCGGCGGCCTGCGGCGGATGCGGGACGCCGGGAAGCTGCGGCCGGACGCCGACCCCGAGCGGCTCGCCATCGGCCTGCTCGGTGCCCTGCAAGGCGGGTACCTGCTCGCCCAGACCGAGCACGACGTCCAGCCGATGCGCATCGCGCTCGACATGGCCATCGACCACATCCGCGGCTTCCAGCCCTGAGTCCGCGGCGGCTGCGTCACGCCGCGGGGGAGTGCTTCACGGTGAGGGACGCGGGACCGATACGCAGGACCCCGTCGTCGAGCGGGGCGCACCGCACGCCGCCGCGCCCACGCAGCCCGCGGAACGCGCCGGGCGCCAGCACCACGTCCATCCAGGCGCACGGGTGGGCCGGGCGGTAGGCCTGGAACCGGACTTCGCCCGCTCCCGAGTCGAGGCTGAAGACGGCTCCGGTCCCGCCTCGCGGCGCGGCCAGCTCGTCGACGGGGAACCCGCGCACGACGATGTTGCGTCGCGGCAGGTGCGGGCCCGGTACCGCGGCGAGGTCGAGGTCCCGCGTGAGGACGTCGAGTGACTCGGCGGCGAAGAGGGTGACGGCCGCCCGCCGGTGGGCGGGCTGGTTGAAGTACCGGTCCCCGACGAGCCCGAGCCCGGCGCGCACGGTCACCTCGTTGCGCTCGACGGGGTGCGGGTCGGGCCGTGGGCCGTCCGCGGGACGGCCTTCGAAGGCGTGGACCGGGGAGACCAGCAGCGCGACCGAACTGATCGCTTTCGCGCAGCGCAAGATCACCCCGGGCGCCGCCGCGCTGCTGGCCGCGCTGAAGGTCGTCGCGGAGACCGACGTCGAGCGCA
>NZ_JBEXVF010000094.1:0-33150 GCF_040629235.1 Amycolatopsis sp. NPDC005961
GGCGGGGTCGCCTTCTTCGATGGCCTCTTCGGCCTCGTGCAGCACACCGCGGGACTCACGACCGGCCGCGGCGGGCTCGGCGGGCTCGGCGGGCCCTCGGCCGTGAAGCCCGGCGGGTCAGTTTGCGGGTGGGCCTTCGAGCGCGACCAGCTCGACCTCGAAGCCCGCGTCGTTCTCGAGATAAGCCGCGTAATGCGCATCGCCGCCCGCATACGGATAGCGATCACCGAACAACGGCCGCCAGCCGTGGCCGGCCGCCTGCTCGGCCAGCGCGTCGACCTCTGCGCGCGTTCCCACGTGCAGCGCCAGGTGGTTCAAGCCCGGGCGGGTGCGCTCGTGCTCCGGGGCACTCATCGCCGGTGAGGCCTCGACCACCACGTACGTCCCGCCGAGGCGCCAGCTGACACCCGCGGGCCAGCGCTGGAACTCCCGCCACCCCAGCTCGCCGAGCAGCCAGCCCCAGCTCCGCTCGGCCTCGGCGAGGTCCGGCACCCACAGCTCGATGTGGTGCGGCCGTCCGGGTACCGGCGCCAGCGCGACCAGCACGCGGTGCAGGTCGCCGTAGTGGATGCCGCTGCCGACGTCGAGGAAACCCAGCCGGGCCGCCACTTTCCGGCTCGCCGCGTTGTTCTCGTGCACCAGCGCCCAGACCGCCGGCAGCCCGAGCGCGTCGAGCCCGTGGCCGAGCACCGCCCGGGCGGCCTCGGTCGCCAAGCCCTGCCCCGCGTACGCGCTCGCGACGTAGTAGCCCAGCTCCGCCACCCCGGCGGGCAGCTCCGACGACGGGCGCAGGTGCGCGACGCCGATCACCTCGCCGTCGCGCTCGATCACCCAGTGGCCCTGGCCGGCCGGGCCGCGGTAGGCCAGCCGGCGGTCGACCATCGCGCTCGCCGCCGCCGGGTCGGAGAAGTCCGCGGCGAAGAACCGGCTCATCTCCGGGTCGGAGAACACCTTCACGACGGCTTCGCGGTCGGCTTCGACCAGCTGACGCAGCTCCAGCCGCGCCGTGGTCAGCGTCGGCAGCGTCATCCCGGGTGCGCGGCGAGCCACCGCAGGGCGAGCGGGTAGCCGTCGACGCCGAGGCCGGCGATCACCGCGGTCGCGATGTCCGACAGGACGCTGTGGTGCCGGAACGCCTCCCGCTTGTGCACGTTCGAGATGTGCAGCTCGATCAGCGGCGCGGACAGCTGCGCCGCGGCGTCGCGCACCGCGATCGAGTAGTGCGTCCACGCGCCGGCGTTGAGCACCACCGGGTTCCCTCCGTCGGCGGCTTCGTGCAGCCAGCCGACCATTTCACCCTCGTGGTCGGTCTGCCGGACCTCGACCTCGATCCCCAGCTCCTCGCCCGTCTTCACGCACAGCGCCGCGAGGTCGTCGTGGGTCGTCGAGCCGTAGACCGACGGCTCGCGCTTGCCGAGCCGGCCGAGGTTGGGGCCGTTGAACACGAACGCCTTCACAGCAGCACGCTCCCGCCGCCGTTTTTGGATGAGCGCTGTGGTGCGTCGGCGGCGATCGCCGAGTACGCGGCCGCGAGCAGCGACGGGTCCGGGCCCTCGAGCCGGCCGGGCTTGCCGAGGGCGTCGAGGACGACGAACCGCAGCACCCCGGAGCGGGTCTTCTTGTCGCCCTTCATGGTTTCCAGCAGCTGGGGCAGCGCGTCGGCGTCGTACGTCGTCGGCAGGCCGAGCAGCTTCAGCACGGCGGCGTGGCGCTCGGCGGTGGCGTCGTCGAGCCGCCCGGCCAGCCGCGCCAGCTCGGCGGCGAACACCAGCCCGACGCTCACCGCGGCACCGTGGCGCCACCGGTACCGCTCGCGGCGCTCGATGGCGTGACCGAGCGTGTGGCCGTAGTTGAGGATCTCCCGCAGGTCGGACTCGCGCAGGTCGGCCGCCACGACGTCGGCCTTGACCTGGATCGACCGGCGGACCAGCTCGGCGAGCACGTCGCCGCTCGGGTCGAGCGCGCCGGCCGGGTCGGCCTCGATCAGCTCGAGGATCCGCGGGTCGGCGATGAAGCCCGTCTTGACGACCTCGGCCATCCCGGCGACGAGCTCGTTCGGCGGCAGCGTCTCCAGCGTCGCGAGGTCGACGAACACCGCGCTCGGCTCGTGGAACACCCCGACGAGGTTCTTGCCCGCCTCGGTGTTGATGCCGGTCTTGCCGCCGACCGCGGCGTCGACCATGCCGAGCAGCGTCGTCGGGACGTTGACCAGGGACACCCCGCGCATCCAGGTGCCCGCGACGAACCCGGCGAGGTCGGTGACGGCGCCGCCGCCGAGGCCGACGACGACGCCTTGGCGGTCCAGCCCGATCCGGCCGAGCACCTCCCAGCAGAAGCTCGCGACGGTGAGCGCCTTGCCGTCCTCGGCGTCCGGGATCTCGACGCGGTGCGCGTCGAGACCGGCGGCGATCAGCTCCTCGCGGATGGCCTCGGCCGTGGTGGTCAGCGTGGGCGGGTGGACCAGCGCGATCTTCGAGGCGCCGGCCAGCTGCGCGGTGAGGTCGCCGAGCAGGCCGCGGCCGACCACGACGTCGTAGGGACGGGCGGTGGCGACGGGGATGCGCACCGGATCGGACACGGGGTGACTCACTCCTTGGCTTCGGCGGGGATGGCGAGCTCGGCCGCCAGGCCCGCGACGATTTCGGCGGGCGTCCGGTCGTCGGTGGCGACCTCGATGGTGGCGACCTCGCGGTAGACGGGCGCCCGCTCGTCGAGCAGTTTCTTGAACGTGGCGCGGGGGTTCACCCCGGCCAGCAGCGGCCGCGCGGACGACAGGCCGGTCCGCTGGACCCCGGCGGCGAGGCCGACGTTGAGGAACACCACGGTGTGCTCGGCCAGCCGGGCCCGGGTGCCCGGGGTGAGCGGGGCGCCGCCGCCCAGGGAGAGCACGCCGTCGTGCTCCGCGAGCCCGGTGGCGACCGCTTCTTCTTCCAGCGCGCGGAAAGCGGGTTCGCCGTCGTCCGCGAAGATGTCGGCGATGGTGCGGCCGGTGCGCGCGACGATGTCGTCGTCACTGTCCCGGAACTCGACGCCGAGCGCCTTGGCGAGCAGCGGGCCGACCGTGCTCTTGCCCGAGCCGGGCGGCCCGATGATCACCGCGCGAGGGCTCACCAGCGCTCCTCGAGTGCCTTCAGGTACGCCTCGGCGTTGCGCTTGCTCTCGGCGAGGGAGTCGCCGCCGAACTTCTCGAGCGCGGCGTCCGCGAGGACGAGCGCCACGACCGACTCCAGCACGACGCCGGCGCGCGGCACGGCGCAGACGTCGGACCGCTGGTGGATGGCGACGGCGGGCTCGCCGGTCTTGACGTCCACTGTGGACAGTGCTTTGGGGACGGTCGAGATCGGCTTCATCGCGACGCGCACCCGCAGCGGCTCGCCGTTGGTGATGCCGCCTTCGAGGCCGCCCGCGCGGTTGGACCGGCGGGTGACGCCGACCGGGCCGGTGCCGCGGTCGATCTCGTCGTGCGCCTGGCTGCCCCAGCGACGGGCGGTGGTGAAGCCGTCACCGACCTCGACGCCCTTCATGGCCTGGACGCCCATCAGCGCGCCCGCGAGCCGGGCGTCGAGCCGGCGGTCCCAGTGGACGTGGGAGCCGAGGCCCGGCGGGAGGCCGTAGGCGAGGACCTCGATGACGCCGCCGACGGTGTCGCCCGCCTTCCGCACGGCGTCGACCTCGGCGACCATGGCGTCGGTGCCTTCCTGGCCGAAGGCGCGCACCGGGCTCTCGTCGATGGCGGCGAGGTCTTCCGGCTTGGGGACGAGCCCTTCGGGGGCGTCGGCCCCGCCGATCGAGACGACGTGGCTGAGGATCTCGACGCCGAGCAGCTGCTTCAGGAAGTTCCGCGCGACGGTGCCGAGCGCGGTCCGCGACGCGGTTTCGCGTGCGCTGGCCCGCTCGAGGACGGGGCGGGCCTCGTCGAAGCCGTACTTCTGCATGCCGGGCAGGTCGGCGTGCCCCGGCCGCGGCCGGGTGAGCGGCTCGTTGCGCGCGAGGCCTTCGAGGATCTGCGGGTCGACCGGGTCGACCGCCATGACCTGCTCCCACTTGGGCCACTCGGCGTTCTCGATCTGGATCGCGACCGGGCCGCCCTGGGTGAGGCCGTGGCGGACGCCGCCGAGGAAGTCGATGTGGTCGGTCTCGAAGCCCATCCGCGGGCTGCGCCCGAAGCCGAGGCGGCGCCGGGCGAGCTGCTCGGTGACGTCGGCGGTGGTGACGCCGACGCCGGCGGGCATGCCTTCGAGCACGGCGGCCAGCGCGGGTCCGTGCGATTCACCTGCGGTGATCCAGCGCAACATGGGCTCAATCCTGTCACGGGGGCCGGGCGGGCCCGAAGAGTGTTCCGGTCATGGCGCACCCGGGAAGAGGGCACACAGCCAGGTGGCGGCGAGGAGGGCGGGTCCATGGGGCACTCGGTGGCCGCCGAAGGGACGAATCGGAGGTGGGGCGGGTGTGGGCCGGGTGGTGGTTGACGGCGCTGGGTGCGGGCGGGCCGGCGGAGCTGGGGGTGGGACGGGGGCCGGTCGGGTGGTGGCTGACGGTGCCGGGTGCGGGTCGGGCGGTGCGGGTGGGACGGACGCCAGCCGCGTGGTGGCCGACGGCGCCGGGTGCGGGCGGGCCGACGGAGCTGGGAGTGGGACGGAGGCCGGTCGGGTGGTGGCTGACGGTGCCGGGTGCGGGCCGCGGTGCTGGCCCGAGCGCGGCACGGACGCCGGTCGCTTGGCACCTGACGACGCGAGGCGCAGACCGTGGCGCCGCCCGGCCGCCGCTGCCGAGCGCAGGACGAACGCCGGGGATCTGGCGGCCGAGGGCGCCGGGTGCCGAACGGCCGCTGGCGCTGGGGGCAGGACGGGAACCCGTCGTTCGGAGGCCGACGTCGGGCACGCAGGGGGTGCCGGATGCGGGTCCCGCACCGGTCGAGGGCGGGCTGATGGCGCCTCCCTTGCTCGGGTGCTGGGGCGTCGGCGGCCTACCTCCTGGACGATCGCGATGGCCAGGCTGAACAGAGCCGCCAGGATCGCCGCGAGTGCGAGGGCCGGCCAGCCCGTCGCGCCCAGGACCGCGCCCAGGCTGCCGGACAGCTTCACGTCGCCCGCGCCGAGGCTGCCCGGGGCCGCGCGGGCGACCAAGGCGTGCGCGCCGCCGAACAGGAGGGCGCCCGCTGCCGCGCGTGCTGCGAGGGACGGGCCGCCGCCGCCGAGTGCGGCCGCTCCGATCGCCGCGCCGAGGAGGGGGTACGCGGGCAGGGTCAGCACGTCGGGCAGGCGCAGGTGACGCAGATCCGCGAGGGCGAGCGGGACGGCGATGACCGTCAGCACGACCGGCACGGGCAGCCACCAGCCGGGCTCACCGCCCGCCTGCCACCGCGCGGTGACCATGGCGACGCCGGCTGCGGCCAGCGCGGTGGCGCGCCAGACCGGGATCGGGGCGTCGGCGCGGGCGAGGGTCCACGCCGCAAGGGGCGCTGTGGCGGCTCCGGCGGCCGCCGCCGTGGTGAGGACGAAGATCGTCGGGGGCATGGGTCCAGGGTGCGGCGGCCGGGCTGAGCTGGGCAAATGGCGGGCGTAGCGAACGGTCCGTTCGCTACGTTCCGGGCCGGTTTTCACTCCTGTGGGCGACACGCCGGGCGCGGAACGTGGGCCGAAACCACTCGGATCGAGACGCCACGAGGGCCGGGCACGGAAAGAACAGGCGGCCCGTCCGGAACCCCCTGCGTCCCGGACGAGCCACCGACCCCTCACAACGTCAACCGCAACAGCGGTTTTCCGCTGGTCCCCCCACGCACCTCCAGCGCCGCCAGATCGGTCCGCTTCAAGGCCGTGCCGATCACGATGCGGGCCGTGTTGTCCGGGACCGCCTTCCACGTCGCCAGCTGGGTCTCCACGCCCGTGCGGGAAATCGCCACCAGTACGTACTCGCCGCTGCTGCGCTCGCCCGTGTAGCTGCACGACATGTCGACCTGCGTGCCCCAGTCGAAGGCCGCCAGGCTGGCATCCGCGCGGACCGGGAACTCACCCAACGAGGTCATCGCCGTGTAAGGCGGCTGAGCAGGCGAAGGCGCCGAAGCCACCACCGCCAGCGCCACGCACGCCGACACCGCCAGCGCGGCCGACGCGGACGTCACCGCGAGCCGGATCCGGCGGCCGCGGCGGACGCGGCGGAGCACCGTCGGGAGCAGGTCCGGCGGGGGCGGGCCCGCGTCCGGCACCGCGGGCGGGGCGTCCACCCTGGCCAGCAGCCCCGGCAGCCCCGCCATGTCCCGCACCGAGGACGCGCACCGGTCGCACGTGCGCAGGTGCTGCTCGAAGCGCTGGCGGTCCTCGGGGGAAAGCGCCCCGAGCACGTAGGCCGCGTCGAACGTCGCGAACGGGTCCTCGCTCACTGGGTCACCCCCCTCTCCTCGAGCACCAGGCGCAAAGCGCGCAACGCGTAGTGCGTCCGGGACTTGACCGTCCCTTCGGCCACACCGAGCCGCGTCGCCGCGTCCGCCACGGAATAGCCCTGGAAGTAACACAGGACGAGTACCTCTCGGTGCCGCTCCGACAGCTCGGCAAGCGCCTCGGCGACCAGCCAGCCCTGCACCGCGCGGTCGGTCCCGTCGCCGACCGCGCGTTCCGGCGGCTGGTCGGTCATCACTTCCGACCGGGCCGACGCCGAGCGCCAGCCGTCGATCGCGATGCGCCGCGCGACCGTGAACAGCCACGCCCGCGCCGAGCCCTGCGACTGGTCCAGCACCGCCGTCGACCGCCAGGCGCGCAGCAGCGTCTCCTGGACGACGTCCTCGGCCCGGATCCGGTCGCCGGAGGTCAGGTGGAGCGCGTACGACCACAGCGCGCCCGCGTGTTCCTCGTGCAAGGCGCGCATCAGCGCGTCTTCGGCGACTTCCCCCACGGACTCAGGCCGCGACTCGGCGCCGGTCCTTCACGAACAGCAGCGCCAGGCCGCCGACGATGCAGACCGCCTCGGTGATGACGCCCCAGTACTCCGGCTGGCTGTTGAACTGGTCGTGGTTCCCGGCGAACCCGACGGTCGCGGCGAGCACGTACGCACCCAGCGTCAGCACCCCGAACCCGACCGCGCCCAGCGCGGGCAGCCAGTGCCGCCAGGCCAGCACGGCGATCGCGAGGACCAGTCCGCCGATCGCGTCGAGCAGGAACAACGGCCCGACGATGCCCGGGTAGTCCTCGGTCCACAGGAAGTAGTGCACGCCCGCCGAGCCGAGCAGCGCGGCCGCCACGACGATGCGTAGAACCCAACTCACCATGATCGATCCTCCACTCCACACCCACTCGGGTACATACACGGAGCAGGGGCCGATCCGGTTCACCGCGAATTGAACCGATGGGGTGTCGATCTCGTTTAGAGGGGCATGACTGCCGAAACCCACTCCCGCCGCACCGTCCTCACCACGGGTGCCGCCGTCGCAGGTGCCGCCGTGGGCGCCGTCGCGCTCTCCGCCTGCGGTTCTTCGGACGACGCCAAGTCGGGCACCGCGCAGGCCCCGATCGCCGCCGGGACGCCGCTGGTCGCGCTCGCCGACGTCCCCGTCGGCCAGGCGAAGGCCGCCAAGGCCCCGGACGGCTCCGACGTGATCGTGGCCCGGACGTCCGAATCGGCGTGCGCCGCGTTCAGCGCGATCTGCACGCACCAGGGCTGCACCGTCGCCCCGAAGGGCGCCGACCTCGTCTGCCCCTGCCACGGCTCGGTGTTCAACGCGCTCACCGGGGAGGTCAAGCAGGGCCCGGCGAACAAGCCGCTGCCGAGCGTGCCGGTCAAGGTCGAAAACGGGAAGGTCGTGACCGGCTGACGGGCCGGGAGCACGCGAAGGGCCCTTGGGGACGACTGTCCACAAGGGCCCTTCGTGTGACAGGAAGACCTCAGGCGTCCCAGCCGAAGAGCTTCTCGCCGGCGGCGACGTCGCGCTCGGCGTCCAAACCGGACAGCACGTCCGCCGAGGCGTCCAGTGCGACGACCGGGACGATCGCCGAGTAGCCCGCCGCGGTCACCGCCTCCGGGTCCCAGCTGACGATCGGCTGGCCGGCCCGCACCTGCTCGCCCTTGACGACGTGCAGCGTGAAGCCCTCGCCCTTCTCCTTGACCGTGTCGATGCCCAGGTGCACCAGCACGGCCTTGCCGTCCTCGGTCGCGACGACGTAGGCGTGCGGGTGCAGCGTCGCGACCGTCCCGTCGACCGGCGCGACCGCGTCCGACCGGCCGCCCGAGGGCTGCACGGCGACGCCCGGACCCACCATGGCCTGCGCGAACACCGGGTCCGGGACCTCGGTGATCGGCACCACGCGCCCGGCGACCGGGCTCAGGATCTCCAGGCTCACAGCAGGTCCTCGATGTCGCTGGCGATCGTGTCCGCCTCCGGCCCGACGATCACCTGCAGAGCAGACGACCCCATCTTGACCACGCCCATGGCGCCGGCCTTCTTCAGCGCCGGCTCGTCGACGAGGCTCATGTCCTCGACCTCGCAGCGCAGCCGCGTGATGCAACCCTCGATCTCGGTGAGGTTCTCCGAGCCGCCGAGTGCGGCGAGGATCTTTTCCGGCCTGTCATCCGCCATCGCGGTCTCCTTGATCACTGTTTGTTCCCAACCTGACGCGCACCGCGTGTCCACCTGTACTACGCCGTTCGTCGGCATGCACCCCGCCGCGGGCCACGAACGGATAACGGTGGTTGACACCCGTCCGCACGGCGGAGCATCCTGCCCCATCAGATCATTGGTCTAGACCGGAACGTACCAATGTTCCGGGCCGGACGCGAGCACCGGTCCCCGGTGACGCGAGAACGAGGAGGGTGACGCCGATGAGCGCGGCAGCGCACGTCCCGCCACCCGACCGGGTCGTCAACGGGCCCACGCCCAAGCACGCCCAGCTGCGGGAAATCCTCCGCCGCACGGTGGAGCGCGAGCTCCCCCCGGGTGCGCCGATCCCGTCGGAACGTGAGTTGGCCCAGCGCTACGGCGTGTCGCGGCTCACGGTCAGATCGGCGATCGGCAAGCTGGTCGAGGAAGGTCTGCTCGCCCGGGTCCGCGGCAAGGGCACGTTCACCGCGGCCCGGCGGATGGAGCTGCAGCTCTACCTCATGTCGTTCACCGACGACATGCGGCGGCGGGGGCTGACCCCGACGACCGAGGTGGTCTCGGCGGCCACCGAGGTCCCGCCGACCGCCTCGGCGCACGCCCTCGGGCTGTCCGAGGGCGCCCCCGCACACCACCTCGTGCGGTTGCGCCACGCCGACGGCGTGCCCCTGGCCGTCGAACGCGGCTGGTACCACGCGGGCCGGGCTCCCGGCCTGCTCGAGCTCGACCTGACCCAGTCCATCTACGCGCAGCTGGCCGAGACGTACGACGTGCGTCCCGACCAGGCGTGGCAGACGGTCTGGGCCGAAGGAGCGGATCGTGAGACGGCCCGGCTGCTCGGCATGCGTGCCGGCAGTCCCCTGCTCGTGTTCCGCCGGGTCTCCAGCGCCAACGGCGACCCGATCGAAGACATCACGTCCTGGTACCGGGGAGATCATTACCAGGTGACCATGCAGTTGGACCGGAACACCCCGGAACCCGGTCAACCACCCCACTATGGAGGATCCAGATGAGCTCCACCACCGCGGAGGGGGCGAAGAAGAGCGGCAGCGGTCTCGCCGGTCTTCAGCGCTTCGGCCGTAGCCTCATGCTCCCCATCGCCGTGCTCCCGGCGGCGGGCATCCTGTTGCGGTTCGGACAGGACGACATGCTCGGCAAGGACGGCCTCGGCTGGAACAAGGTCGCCTCGGTGCTGGGCGCCGCGGGCGGCACGCTGTTCAACTGGCTGCCGCTGCTGTTCGCGGTCGGCATCGCGGTCGGCTTCGCCAAGAAGGGCGACGGCTCGACCGCCGTCGCGGCGGTCGTCGGCTTCTTCGTCTTCAGCGCCGTCATCCAGGTGTTCGCCCCGCTGAGCGACCTGCCCGGTTACAAGGCCGGCGCCACCGAGCTCGCGCCGATCAAGTGGCCCTACTCGGTGCTCGCCGGTGTCGTGGTCGGCATCGTGGCCGCGTTGCTGTGGCAGAAGTACCACCGCATCAAGCTGCCCGCCTACCTGGCGTTCTTCGGTGGCCGCCGGTTCGTCCCGATCATCACCGCGGGCGTCATGGTGCTCCTCGGCGTGATCTTCGGCCTGGTCTTCCACTGGGTCGACCAGGGCATCCAGGCCGCCGGTGACGCGGTCACGGCCTCCCCAATCGTCGGTGGCGGCATCTACGGCGCGCTGAACCGCCTGCTCATCCCGGTCGGTCTGCACCAGCTGCTCAACGTCCCCGTCTGGTTCATCTTCGACGGCGGTGACATCAACAACTTCGTCGCGGGCAAGATGTCGGCGGGTGCCTTCACCACGGGCTTCTTCCCGATCTTCATGTTCGCGCTGCCCGCCGCCGCCCTCGCCATCTGGCAGACGGCCCGCCCGGCGCAGAAGAAGGTCGTCGGCGGTGTGATGATCGCCGGTGCGCTGACCTCGTTCCTGACCGGTGTCACCGAGCCGATCGAGTTCTCGTTCATGTTCGTCGCGTGGCCGCTGTACTTGTTCCACGCGATCATGACCGGCACCTCGCTGGCGATCTGCAACGCGCTGGGCATCCACCAGAGCTTCAACTTCTCGGCCGGCGCGATCGACTACCTGCTCAACTTCGGGGCCCCCGCCGCGCAGAAGCCGTGGCTGCTGATCCCGATCGGGCTTGTCTACGCGGTGATCTACTACGTGGTCTTCCGCTTCGCGATCACCAAGTGGAACCTGCGCACGCCGGGCCGTGAGGACGACTCGATCGAGGCCGACCTCGACCGCACGGCCGCCGCGTAACATCCGTAACCGACGTAACACCCCTTAGGGAGAGGACGAACATGCCGGAGAAACGCGTCGCCGTGGCGAGCAAGGTGGGCCTGCACGCCAGGCCGGCCGCGCTGGTGGCGAAGGCGGCCGCGGCGCAACCCGTCGCGGTGCAGATCGCGAAGGCCGGCGGGAGCCCGGTGGCCGCCGGCAGCGTGCTCAACCTGATGACCCTCGCCGCCGGGTACGGCGACGAGGTCGTCATCAGCGCCGAGGGCGAGGGCGCCGAGGAGGCCGTGGAAGCGGTCGCCCAGCTGGTCGCCACCGACCTCGACGCCTGAGCTGGATCCACGAAGGCCCTCGCACCGGTCCCCGACACCGGTGCGGGGGCCTTCGTGGCGTTTCGTAGGGTGGACGCATGGAGAGCGTGCGCCTGATCGACGAGTGGCCGGTGGACAACGCGGCGACGGCCGTGGTCTCCGCGGACGGGACCGTCGTGGGCCGCCACGGCGACACCGCGCGGAAGTTCCGGCTGGCCTCGGTCAGCAAGCCGCTGACCGCCTACGCCGCGCTCATCGCGGTCGAAGAGGGCGTCGTCGAACTCGACACGCCGGCCGGTCCCGAGGGCTCGACCGTGCGGCACCTGCTCGCCCACACCTCCGGCCTCGCCTTCGACGCGCACAAGGCCATGGCCGAGCCGGGCACGCGGCGGCTCTACTCCAACGCCGGGTTCGAGCAGCTGGCCGACGCTCTGGCCGAGCACTCCGGCATCCCCTTCGCCCAGTACCAGGCCGAGGCGCTGTTCGCCCCGCTCGGCATGACTTCGACCGCCTTGACGGGTTCGCCCGCCTCCGGTGCGGAGTCCACTGTGGACGACCTCGTGGCCTTCGTCGCCGAGCTGCAGTCACCCAAGCTGCTCGACCCCGCGACCGTGGCCGAGGCGACGAACGTCGTGTTCCCCGGGCTGTCCGGCGTGCTGCCCGGGTTCGGGCACCAGAAGCCCAACGACTGGGGCCTCGGCTTCGAGATCCGCGACCACAAGAGCCCGCACTGGACCGGCGCGAACAGCTCGCCGCGCACGTTCGGGCACTTCGGCCAGTCCGGCACGTTCCTCTGGGTCGACCCGGACGCGGGCGCGGCCTGCGTCGCGCTGACCGACCGCGCGTTCGGCCCCTGGGCCGCCGAGGTCTGGCCGCGCTACACCGACGCCGTCCTGGCGGAATTGAGCGCGTGAAGGCCCTGCTCGCCGCCCTGCTGCTCCTGCTCGCCGCCTGCAGCGCACCCCAGGCCGCACCCGTTCCCGCGCCGCCGTCCGCGGCCGCCCCCGAAGCCCCGCCCGCGCTCGGCACGAACGGCGCCGCCGTGCCGGCGCTGCGCTGGACGCCGTGCCACGGGAAGTACCAGTGCGCGGCCGCGTCCGTGCCGCTGAGCTACCGCGAGCCGAAGGGCACCGCGCTCACGCTCTCGGTGATCCGGCTGCCGGCGAGCGACCCGGGCCGGCGGGTCGGCTCGCTGTTCTTCAACTTCGGCGGCCCGGGCACGGACGGCGTCGGCGAGCTGACGCGGTTCGCCGACCGCTACCCCGACGAGCTGCGCGCCCGCTTCGACCTGGTGAGCTTCGACCCGCGCGGGATCGGCGGGTCCGCGCCGATCAGCTGTCCCGGCGCCGACCACGCCCCCGCGCCGGGCTCGCCGCTGCGTCAGCCGGACGCGTTCTTCGCGGCGAGCGCGGCGCCCGGCCGGGCGTGCGCGGCCGGATCGGGGGCGCTGCTGAGCCACCTGTCGACGGCGAACGTGGCGCGCGACCTGGAGCTGCTGCGCCAGGCCGTCGGCGACCCCACGCTGAACTTCTACGGCTACTCCTACGGCACCTACCTGGGTGGCACGTACGCGAACCTGTTCCCGGACAAGGTCCGCGCGATGACCCTCGACGGCACGCTCGACCTCGTCGCGAACGCCACCGGGAAGCCGGGGCAGGAGAAAGAGCCGGTCGACGTCCGCGCCGACGTCGCCGGGGCGCAGCAGCAGGAGCTGGACCAGTTCTTCGCGGTGTGCGCCGCGGCCGGGCCGAAGTGCGCGTTCTCCGGCGGTGACCCGAAGGCGAAGTTCGCCGGGATCTTCGCGCGGGCGTCACGCACCACGGGCGTCGGCTCGCTGATGAGGACCGTCGACAGCGCGCTGTACCAGTCAGGCCGGTGGAAGCGGCTCGCGCAGACCCTGGCCGCGATGCCGGTGGACTCCGGTCCGGCCGCGCCGGTGCTCGACCCGTACGTGCCGACGCACTCCCCCGGTTTCCTGGCCGTCCAGTGCGTCGACAGCGACAACCCGTCCTCGGCGGCGGATTATGCGGCACTGGCGACGCGGGAAAGCGCGCGACAGCCGTACTTCGGGCTGGGCGCGGTGTTCTCGATGGCCCAGTGCGTCGGCTGGCCCGCGCACGACGACGACCGGTACACCGGCCCGTGGAACCGGCGGCGCGCGAACCCGATCCTGGTGCTGAACAACCGGTTCGACCCGGCGACCCCGCTGCACAACGCCCGGGCGACGGCGGCCGAGCTGGGCGACGGGCGGGTGCTGGTCGTCGACGGGTACGGTCACACTTCGCTGGACGCGCCGAGCGCGTGCGCCTCGGCCGCGGTGGTGCGCTACCTGACGGATATGGCCGCACCGACGGAGGGCACGACCTGCGCGCCCGACACCGTCCCGTTCCCGTGAGCGAGAAACCGTTTTCCGGCCCTGTTTCTCACTCACGACCCGCGGGGTCCCCGCGTTCAGCCGAACGGCGGACGCCGGCAGGGTCCAAAGACCCTGCCGGCCGTGATGTGCGGGTGGTGTCATGGTTCTCGTGCGGGCCCGCCGCCGGGCCGGTGCGGGGACCTCGGGCCCCGGCGGGCCGCACGCCTCACTCCATGAGCCGGATCGGCTCCCCCGCCTGGAAGGCCGCGATGTCCTCGACCGCGTCGCCGTAGAAGATCTCGTAGGTCTCCCGCGCGACGAACCCCAGGTGCGGCGTCAGGACCGCGTTGTCCATCGTCCTCAGTGGATGGTCGGCCGGGAACGGCTCGACGTCGTAGACGTCCAGCGCCGCCGCCCGGATCTCCTTGCGCCGCAACGCGTCCACCAGCGCGGCCTCGTCGACGATCGGGCCGCGCGAGGTGTTCACCAGCAACGCGCTCGGCTTCATGGCGGCGAGTTCGGCGGCGCCGACCAGGCCGCGGGTGCGGCCGCTGAGCACGAGGTGGATCGAGAGCACGTCCGAGCGGGCGAACAGCTCGTCCTTCGACACCGCGGTCACGCCGTGCGGGGCGGCCTTCTCCGGCGTCAGGTTCTGGCTCCAGGCAATGGTCTCCATGCCGAAGGCCTGCCCGATCTTCGCCGCGCCCGCGCCGAGGCGGCCGAGGCCGAGCAGGCCCAGCGTCTTGCCGTGCAGCATCGTGCCGACGGTCGTCTGCCAGCCGCCTTCGCGCATCGACCGGAACTCCTGCGGCAGGTTCCGCGACGCGGCCAGGATCAGCGCCCAGGTGTGCTCGGCGGTGGGTTCGCCGAGGTACCCGGTCCTGGACACGACGACGCCGTTGCGTTTCGCGGCCGGCACGTCGATGGCGGCGTTGCGCGGGCCGGTGCTGACGAGCAGTTTCAGGTCCGGCAGCCGGTCGAGCACCTCGGCGGGGAAGCGGGTGCGTTCGCGCATCGCGACGATCACGTCGAAGCCCTGGAGCTGCCCCACGACGTCGGTGAGGGGCTCGGTGAAGACCGTGATGTCGGCCTTCAGCGAGTCCCAGTAACCGAAGGTCAGGGCGACGTCCTGGTAGTCGTCGAGAATCGCGATCCGCATGATCTCACCGTAGTGGCACCAGCACGTCCACGCGGAGCAGGTGGTGGTCCCAGCAGACGTGACCCACGCCTCTTGAACGCGTTCAAATTCAGCGCTACCGTCCCTTCTTGAACACGTTCAAAACAAGGAGGACCCATGGACCCGATAGTCGTCGCGTACGCCCTCTACCTGCTGATCAGCATCCCGCTGACGGTGCTCGTGGCCCGGACGCTGAGCCGCCACGGCCGCACCTTCCTCACCGAGGTCTTCGCCGACAGCCCCGGCCTGGCCAACGCCGTCAACCAGCTGCTGGTCGTCGGCTTCTACCTGGTCAGCCTCGGCTTCGTGACGCTCTTCCTGACCAGCCACGCCGAGGTGCCGACCGCCCGCGAGGTGTTCGAGCTGCTCTCGGTGAAGGTCGGCGTCGTCGCGCTGATCCTCGGCGCGATGCACCTGACGAACGTGCTGATCTTCAACGGCATCCGCCGCCACCACCTGGCGCCGAAGGCGGCACCGCGCCCGGCGACCATGCCCTACGGCATGCCGCAGGTCCCGCCCTTCCCCGCGCCCTGACGTGCCCGGCGCTAACGTGCCGCACGTGGCCAAGAGCGAGGAAACGCGGTCCCTGATCGTCACGACCGCGATGCGGCTGTTCACCGAGAACGGCTACGACCGCACGACGATGCGCGCGATCGCCGCCGGAGCGGGTGTCTCCGTCGGCAACGCCTACTACTACTTCTCGTCGAAGGAACAGCTCATCCAGGGCTTCTACGACGAGATCGCGCGCCGGCACCTCGACGAGGCGCGCGCCCGGATCGGCGGCGAGACCGCGTTCGCCGCCCGCCTGAAGACCGTGCTGCTGTGCTGGCTGGACATCGCCGAGCCCTACCACCGCTTCGGCACGCAGTTCTTCGTCAACGCGGCCGACCCGGAGTCGCCGCTGAGCCCCTTCAGCGACGACTCCTCGGCCGCCCGCGAGGCGTCGATCGGCCTCATGCGCGAGGTCGTCGACGGCTCCGACGTCAAGCTCGACCCGCAGCTGCGCGAGCAGCTGCCGGAGCTGCTCTGGCTCTACCAGATGGGCGTGGTGCTGTTCTGGGTCCACGACCGCTCCGGCGGGCAGAAGCGCAGCCGGATGCTGGTGGAGCGCAGCGTGCCGCTGCTCGCGCGGCTGGCCGCGCTCTCCCGGCTGCGGGTGTTCCGCCCGGTCAGCCGGGAGATCGTCGACCTCATCCAGGACCTGGCTAAGAAGGACTGACGGCCCGGAAGTAGAGGAACCGCGGCTCGGTCCGCAGCTTCACCGTCCACTTCGGGTCGACGTCGGCCGCCTCGGGCACCGGCATCGGCTCCACCAGCCGGTCGACCGCGAACCCGGCGTCGCGGACGGCGTCGAACGTCCAGCTCAGCGGCCGCCGGTAGAAGCGGACCGGGTGCGGTTTCCCGTCGAGGCCGAAGTCGTCTTCGAGCAGTTCGAGCTGGAAGTAGTCGTCCTTCTCGAACCAGCGCCAGTCCTCGCCCGGGTGGTGGACCGAGAACACGAGTACCCCGCCCGGCTTCAGGACGCGCCGGAACTCGGCCAAGGTGGTCGTCCAGTCCTTCAGGTAGTGCAGCACGAGCGACGCCGTGACGACGTCGATCGAGGCGTCCGGCAGCGGCAGCGGCCCGGTGACGTCCACGACCTCGAACCGGGCGACGTCGCCGAACTTCCGCCGGGCGACCTCGACCATGCCCGCGCTGGCGTCGACGCCGAGGACATCCGCGCCCCGCTCGGCCAGCAGCGCGCTGAGGTGCCCGGCCGCGCAGCCGACGTCCAGCACGCTCAGGCCGTCGACGTCACCGGCCAGGTCCACGATCGCCGGCCGGTCGTAGAGGGCGTTGGTGACGGACTTCTCCGCGTGCGACGCGTAGGCCTCGCTGTAGCCGTCGTACTGCTCGGCCCGCGCGCGGGCGAGGATCTCCTCGACCACCGCCGTCTTGGCGGCGGCGTATTGCTGGATGTACTTCCACTCCTTCGCACCCAGCTCACGCATCTTCGCCGCGTAAAGCGCCAGCTCCTCCGGGTGCGACCGCAGCCGGTCGCGGAAGAGCCGGTAGCGCGGCGTCTGGCCGTTGCCCGGCGAGTAGACATGCAGGTTGATGTTCGTGTCCGGGCCCTTGAAGCAGCGGTGCTTCTCCCAGTCCGGCTCGCGGATCACGAGCCGGTAGCCCGCGGTTTCCAGGGCCGGGAGGTACGCGTCTTCGTCGTCGGAGTCCGGCACCTCGAGCAGGATGTCGACGCAGGGCTTGGCGCACAGGCCCGGCACCGACGTCGACCCGACGTGCTCGAGGACGAGCACCCGCTCCCCCAGCGCGCCCCGGATCCGCTCGGCCTCACGCTCGAAGAGCTTCGGCCACTCCGGGTCGTAGTCGACGAGGGTGACCGTGGTGTTGAGCTGCGGCGCCTCGCCGCCGACCCAGCCCGACTCGATCTCGTCCTCGCTCAGCGCTTCTTGGCTGGTCATTCCGGTAGACCCCCTTCTTCAAGGCAGTCGGCCAGATTATCAACACGCGCAAGCGGATTTACGAGATCGGCAGCGGGAGCAGGTTCCCGGTGGCTTCGCGCAGGGCGTCGCGCATCGCCGCGCGCGGGGCCGGCCGGCCGGTGAAGTGCTCGGCCTGCCCGAACGCCTGGTGCAGCAGCATGTCCAGCCCGGTCGCGAGGCGGCCGCCACGGGCGGCGACGGCTTCGGCGAGCGGCGTCGGCCACGGGTGGTAGATGACGTCGAGGACGTGCGCGATGGCCGCGAGGTCGTCCGCCAGGGACGCGACCGCGTCCGGCGGCACGGTGTTCACCAGCACCGCCGCGGAGCCCAGGGCCGCGAAGTCCGTCTCGGACCAGCGAAGCACGTCGACGTCGAGCGAAGCACGCTTCGCCGCGTCGAGGGTTTCGCCGGCTCGGGCCGGATCCCGCACGACCAAGCGCACCTGCCGCACGCCCAGCTCCGCGAGCCCGACGACCGCCGCGGCCGCGGTGCCGCCCGCGCCGAGCACGACGCCGGTGTCCCCGGGTGACGGCTCGTAGCCGCCCGCCGCCCGCAGCGCCCCGGTGACGCCCTCGACGTCGGTGCAGTCCGCGAGCCAGCCCGCGGCGGTGCGGACCAGGGTGTTGGCCGCGCCGACGGCGGCCGCGCGCGGTGTCACCTCGTCCGCGTGGTCCAGCGCCGCGCGCTTGCCCGGCATGGTGACCGAGAGCCCCGCCCACTCCGGGCCGAGTCCCGCGACCAGGCCGGGGAGCTCCTCGGCGCTCGTCTCGATCCGCTCGTACGTCCAGCCGGTCAGGCCGAGCGCGGCGAACGCGGCGCCGTGCAGCACCGGCGACAGCGAGTGCGCCACCGGCTTGCCCAGCACCGCGGCCCGCCGGGGCTCAGAACGCACCGTTCGCCTTTGCCTTCTCGACGTTCTTCTTGTGGTCGTCGAACGACACCGCGAAGCACGACAGGCCGTTCTTCTCGCACTTGACGAAGAACAACCAATCACCCGCCGCCGGGTGCACCGCCGCCTGGATGGCCTCGGGACTCGGCACCGAGATCGGCGTCGGGGTCAACCCCGAGTTCTTGTAGGTGTTGTACGCCCCGGCCTTCTCCCGGTCGCTGTCGTTGGTCGCCAGGGTCGGGCGGTCCAGGACGTAGTTGACCGTGGAGTCCATCTGCAGGCGCATGTTGCTCGCCAGCCGGTTGTAGATCACCCGCGAGAGCTTGCCGAAGTCGGCCTTCACGGCCTCGCGTTCGATGATCGAGGCGATGATCAGCGTCTGGTACGGCGTCATCTCCGGGCCGGTCGACTGCGGGCTCAGGCCGGCGTTCTGGATCGCCGCGGTCGAGCTGCTCACCAGCTGCCCGATGATCTCCTGCGCGGTCGCCCCTGGCCGGACGTCGTAGAGGCCCGGCGCGATCAGGCCCTCGAGCCTGCGGTCCTTGCGGTCGGCCTTGTTCGCGGGCTCGACGGCCCAGTCCGGCACGCCCAGCTTCTTGAGGTCGGCACCGTCGACGACCTTGCGCAGGTCGTCGGTGCTCACGCAGGTGCTCTTGCCGTCGAGCTGCGCGCACGACGCCTTCGCCATCAGGCTGTACACGCCGGGCGTGACCTTGCCGTCGGGCTGGGTGATGTCGTCGAACTGCGTGTACGGCCGGATCTCCAGCTGGCCGACCCGCGACGCCGGCGTGAGGATCCGGTCGACCGCGCTGGCCCCGGACATGTGCGACTTCATCACGTAGAAGCCGTGCTGGATCCGCGAGAGCTTCGGGTTGTCCTCGCCGGCCTTGACGAACGCCTTGCCGCTGGCCACGACGCCGGCTGTGGCGAGCTTCGCGCCGATCGCCGACGTCGAGTCGCCGTCGTCGACCTGGAACAGCACGTCGCCGTCGCCGGAGCCCTCGAAGTCGTCGTAGCCGAAGATCTTGTTGAAGCCGTAGTAGGCACCGCCCGCGAGCAGCACGATCACCACGAGCGCGGCGACCCAGCCGAGGGCGCGCTTGCCCTTCTTCTTCTTGCGCGGCTTCTCCGGCTCTTCCTCGTAGCCGTCCTCGTACTCGGCGTCGTCGTAGTCCTCGTAGTCGCCGTCGTACTCGTCGTAGTCCTCGTACTGCGCGTACTCGTCGTCCTCGGCGAAGAACTCCTCGGGCTCCTCGTGCGCCGGCTCGGCCGGGGCCTGCGCCGGGATGATGTCGGTCACCGGCTCCTCGCGCACGGGCGGGGGCGGCGGACGACGGCGCCGAGGCGGCTCCGCACCGGGTTCGGGCACGCCGACAGAGCGGTCACCCGGCTGGACGGACCGCCGCGGGGGTTCCGGTGCCCCGAGACGGGGGTCGGACGCGGCGTCGGGATCCAACGCCGCCCGGCGACGGCGCGCCTCGACGGCCTCGTCGGGATCGGGTGCCGCCCGGCGGCGCCGCGGATCGGCGGCTTCGCCCGGGTCGGGAGCGGCGCGACGCCGCCGGCCCGGCTCCACGGGCTCGTCGGGGGCGGACGCGGCCCGGAACCGGGCGAGGTCGGCCACCTCGTCCGACGCGCCCCGCGAGCGGCGCGGAACCGGGCCTTCGTCCTCCGGCGCGCCGCGGAGGCGGCTCGCCTGTGCTTCGGCGGCCTCTTCCAGGTCGAGCATCGCCTGGTGGCGGCGCGCGGCGTCGGCTTCGGCCAGCTCTTCGGGAGTCGGACGGCGACGGCGCGCGTCCGCCGGCTCGGCCGGGACCGGCGCGGGACGGCGGCGGCGCGGGGCCGCTTCGTCGGGTGCCGGGGCCGGACGCCGGCGCCGGGGTTCGGCGGGCTCGCCGGGATCCGGGGCCGCGCGGCGGCGGCGCGGGGGCGTCCCGTCGGCGGCACCGTCGTCGAGGCCGTGGCGGGCCCGGACCGGTGCGGAGCGCTCGGCGTCCCGCGGGTCGAACTCGTCGTCGGCGGGGGGCAGCGTGGCCGGCGGCTCGAGCCGGCGACGGCGGCCGGACGGCGGCGCGTCGCGGCGCGGGTCGTACCCCGGCTCGGGCCGCGCCCGGCGCGACGGCTGGGGCAGCTCGTGAGAGCCACTGTGTCGCGACGGCTGCGGAAGCTCTTGATAGCCACTCGCGTGGGGGTCGTGCGGGTCCGCACGACGTGGTGCGGGCCGGGACGGCGGCGGGGTGGCCGGTCCTGGTTCGCGAAGTCGCCTGCGCCCGCGTGGGGGCTCAGGTGGCTGCTCGTTCATCGGTCTCCCTCCCGGGCGCGGTGCGCAGCTGCGGCGTCGATCCAGGCCTGCAGGATCTCGACGGCGGCGGCCTGGTCGACCACCGCTCGCTGCTTGCGGCCTTTGACCCCGCGCTGGGAGAGGATGCGGGATGCGGTGACCGTGGTCAGCCGCTCGTCGCCCAGCCGGACCGGCACGGGCGCGACGCGCCCGGCCAGGCGTTCAGAATACGCGATCGCCAGCTCGGCCGCCGGACCCTGCCGGTTGGCGAGCGTTCGCGGCAGGCCCACGATCACCTCGACCACCTCGTGCTCGGTGACGAGGGCGGCCAGCTGGTCCAGATCACTGTCGTCGGTCGCATCGCGGGAGAGGGTAACCAATGGCGATGCGAGCACGGGGGCCGGATCGCTCAGCGCCACCCCGACCCGGACGGATCCGACATCCACCCCGAGCCGACGGCCGCGGCCCGGATCGTCCTTGCCTGGCCGATCCGGGCCGCGGTTCCCGCGGTTAACCAATGCCGGCAATCGCCGAACGGAGGGCGGTGACCGCCTCGGCCGCGCCGGCCGGGTTGGTGCCGCCACCCTGGGCCATGTCGGGCTTGCCGCCGCCGCGGCCGCCGATCTTCTCGGCGAACGACGGGACGAGCTTGCCCGCCGCGATGCCCTTGTCCTGCGCCGCCTTCGTCGTCGCGACGACGAAGCTCAGCTTCTCGCCGGCCGGGGAGAACAGCGCCACCACGCCGGGCCGCGTGCCGAGCCGGCCGCGGATGTCGGAGGCGAGCGCGCGCAGGCCGTTGCCGTCGACGTCCGGGACGACCTCCGCCACCACGGTGACGCCGCCGATCTCCTGCGCCTTGTCGAGCAGCGAGCCCGCCGAGCCCAGCACCTGCTGGGTCTTGAGCTGCGTGATCTCCTTCTCGGCGTTCTTCAGCCGGGTCAGGACGTCCTCGATGCGGCCCGGCAGCTCGTCCGACGGCACCTTGAAGGTGTTCGCCAGCTGCGAGACCAGCAGCTGCTCCTTGCGGACGTACTTCAGCGCGTCCGAGCCGACCAGTGCCTCGACGCGGTGCACGCCCGAGCCGATGGAGGCGTCGGAGACGAGCTTGACCAGGCCGAGCTGGCCGATCCGGTCGACGTGCGTGCCACCGCAGAGCTCGCGGGAGTACTCGCCCATGTCGACCACGCGGACGTCGTTGCCGTACTTCTCGCCGAACAGCGCAACCGCGCCCAGCTCGAGGGCCTTGTCCTTGGTCGTGGTGAAGCTCTGCACCTCGACGTTCGTCTGCAGGTAGTCGTTGACCTCCTGCTCGACCTCGGTCAGCACGTCCGCCGACACCGAGCCCGGCGTGGTGAAGTCGAACCGCATGCGGCCCGGCGAGTTCAGCGAACCCGCCTGCGCCGCGCGCTTGCCGTACGCGCCGCGGACGGCCGCGTGCACCAGGTGCGTCGCGGAGTGCGAGCGCTCGATGGACAGCCGGCGGTGCGCGTCGACCGAGCCGGTGACCCTGGAGTCCAGGCCGATCTCGCCGTCGACGACCTCGACGCGGTGCACGAACAGGCCCGGGACGATCTTCTGGACGTCGAGGACCTTCAGCTCGACGCCGTCGCCCAGCAGCACGCCGGTGTCGGCGACCTGGCCACCGCTCTCGGCGTAGAACGGCGTGCGGTCGAGGACCAGCTCCGCCTTCCTGCCCGCCGAGACGCTGCGGACCGGCTGCCCGTCTTCGAGCAGCGCGACGACCTTCGCCTCGGCCTGCAGGTCGGTGTAGCCGAGGAACTCGGTCTCGCCGTGCTGCTCCAGGACCTTCCGGTACTCCGAGAGGTCGCCGTGGCCGGTCTTGCGGGCCGCCGCGTCCGCCTTCGCGCGGGTGCGCTGCTCGTTCATGAGCGTGCGGAAGCCGTCCTCGTCGACGGTCAGGCCCTGCTCGGCCGCCATCTCGAGGGTCAGGTCGATCGGGAAGCCGTAGGTGTCGTGCAGCTGGAAGGCCTTGTCGCCGGCGAGCACGTCGCCACCGCCGCGCTTGGTCTCCTCGGCCGCCAGGTCGAAGATGCGCGAGCCGCTCGTCAGGGTCGAGAGGAACGCCTCCTCCTCGATCCGGACGACCTCGCTGATGCGGTCGAACCCGCTGACCAGCTCCGGGTAGGTCGGGCCCATGGTGTCGCGCACGACCTTCGCGAACTCCTGCAGCACCGGCTCCTGCACGCCCAGCAGGCGCGTCGAGCGGACGATGCGGCGCAGCAGCCGGCGCAGCACGTAGCCGCGGCCGTCGTTGCCCGGGGTGACGCCGTCGCCGATCAGCATGACGCCGGTGCGGGCGTGGTCGGCGATGACGCGGAAGCGGACGTCGTCGGCGTGGTTCGAGCCGTAGCGGCGGCCGGAGAACTCCTCGGCGCGGCCGATGACCGGGCGCACGAGGTCGGTCTCGTAGACGTTCTCGACGCCCTGCAGGATCGTCGCGACCCGCTCGACGCCCATGCCGGTGTCGATGTTCTTCTTCGGCAGCACGCCGATCGGCTTGTGCCCGAGCTTGGGGCTCAGGTCGCCGCGGACGTCCTGCATGAAGACGAGGTTCCAGATCTCGATGTAGCGGTCCTCGTCGGCGACCGGGCCGCCCTCGCGGCCGTACGCCGGGCCGCGGTCGTAGTAGATCTCCGAGCAGGGGCCGCCGGGACCGGGCACGCCCATGTCCCAGTAGTTGTCCTTGCCGTCGCGCTCCTGGATGCGCTCGCCGGGCAGCCCGGTGAGCTTGCGCCACAGGCCGGCCGCCTCGGCGTCGTCGTTGTAGACGGTCGCCCAGATGCGGTTCGGGTCGAGGCCGAAGCCGCCTTCGCCCTGGGGCTTGGTGATCAGCTCCCAGGCGTACTCGATGGCGCCTTCCTTGAAGTAGTCGCCGAAGGAGAAGTTGCCGGCCATCTGGAAGAACGTGTTGTGCCGGGTGGTCTTGCCGACCTCGTCGATGTCCGGCGTGCGCACGCACTTCTGCACGGAGGTCGCGCGCGGGTACGGCGGCGGCGCCTCACCGAGGAAGTACGGCTTGAACTGCACCATGCCGGCGTTGACGAACAGCAGGTTGGGGTCGTCGAGGATCAGCGGCGCGCTGGGCACGCGCGTGTGGCCCTTGCTTTCGAAATGGCGCAGGAAACGATCGGTGATTTCGTGTGTGTCCACGGAGTCTGTCCTTGTACTGGTGGCGAAGAGCGGGGCGACGTCGACGGCGGAAGGGTTCCGGGCAGGCCCGGATCAGCCCTCCGCCCGGCGAGCTCGCCGGACCGGGCGCCGGGCGGCAGCGGCGTGCCGTCCTTCGGCGCGGGGCGCGGTGACGCCCGTGCGCTCCTCGACCATGTCGTGCAACTCCTGCTCCCGCTCGCTCATGCCCGCGCGGACCTCCGCGCCGAACGAACCCACGGCGCCGGCCAGCTCGCGCACGGCCTCGCCCAGGTTCGATGCTAACCCGGCCGGAGTGGCCTGACGAGCGGTTTCGGCGGCCTTGCGGGACAGCGCGACCCCGGCGACCACGCCGACGCCGAGCCAGAACAGCCGCTTCACTTCGCCGCCTTCTTCGCGGCCTTCAGCGCGTTCTTCTTCTTGCGCGCCCGGATCGCCTTGCTGAGCCCGTAGGACAGCGCCGCGGTCTTGACGAGCGGGCCGCCCAGGGTCGCGGTGAACACCGACGTCAGCGCGGAGACGTTCCCGGTGACGGCCTGCGCGTTCGACGTGATCCCGTCCACCCGCTCGAGCTGGGTGTTGACGTGCGTGATCGTCTGGTTCGCGCCGATCAGCAGCGGATCGGTGTTGCTGTTGGTGCGCTCGATCGCCTCGGTGGCCGCGTCCAGCGTCTTGCCGAGCTTGATCAGCGGGATCGCCAGCAGGACGACCAGCACCACGAATGCTCCTGCGGCGATCAACGCGGCGATCTGCCCTGCCGACACGGGCCCTCCTCGGTTCACGGGTCTTGGGTGCGGATGAGGTTACCGCCTGGCCCGGTTCCCGACCGTGTCACCCCGCGCGGGCCGGAAAACGCCTCGCTCCCCGCGGCGGCGACGCGGTAGACCTGGGCGATGGCACACGACGACGGACCGGGCCGCCGGGTCCTCTCCGGCCCGGGCGGGGCCGCGGCCGACGTGCTGGCCGCGTTGCCCGGCGCCGACCTGACGACGGTCCAGCTGGAGGTCGCGCGGCGGCGGGCGTCCCGGCTGGCCGGGCCGGACGTGCTGCGCCGGCACCGGGCCGACCGGTTCACCGGCCCGAGTCCCCTGCCGTTCGCGCTGCTGCGGCGGGTCGAGGACGCGGTGCTGGGCGCGGCGTCCGGTTTCGACCTGGTGACGCTCGCGCCGCTGGTCCCGCTGGGGACGCATTCGGCGGTGACCGGGCTGGCCCAGCACCGGGTGGTGCCGACCGGCCGCGGCACGGAGGTCGCCGCGGACCCGACGACGGGGCTGGCCCTGGAGGCGGCGGTGCGGCGCGCCGCCGGGGGTGTCGTCCGGCTGGCGACGGTGCAGCGCGTGGTGCGCGCCCAGCCGGTCCCGGCCGGGTTGTTCGCGCACTTCTCGCTGTTCGGCGCGGTGACGGCCGGACGCGACACGGGCGACCGGGAGTTCGAGCGGGCGGCGCTGGCCGAGCACGCGCGGCTGATGGTGGCCGGGTGCCGCGCGCTGGGGGCCACGGCGGTCTCGCTGGGCGTGACGGTGCTGGACCCGCGGTTCGAGGGCCTGCTCACCGCGGTGGAGGTGCCGGTCCACCCGTTCCCGGACCGCGAAGGCGGCCGCGGCGGGTACTACGAGGGGCTGTGCTTCAAGGTGTACGCGTCCTTCGGCGGCGAACTCCTCGAGGTCGGCGACGGCGGCTTCACGCCGTGGACGCGCCGGCTGCTGGGGAACGCGAAGGAGCGGTTGATGACGAGCGGCCTCGGCGTCGACCGCCTGGCCACGCTCCTCCCGGCTTAGCGGCGGGAGCCGGGGTCAGCTTTCCTTGATCACCGCGGTGTAGAGCGCGGCCATGTCCTCTTCGCCGTGGCCCGCCTCCACCGCCGCCTCCAGGTGGGCCAGCGCCGCGCGGGCCCCCGCCACGTCGACCTCGGCGCCCGCCGCCTCGACCACCAGACGCGCGTCCTTCGCCGCCAAGGCCGCCGGGAAGGCCGGTGGGTACTCGCCCGCCAGCATCGCAGCACCCTTCACGTGGGCGTAGCCGACGTCGAGGCTGCCGCCCTCGATCGTCTCCAGGAACAGCGACGGGTCCAGGCCCAGCCCGCGGGCCAGGCCGAGGCTCTCGGCCGTCGCGTTGGTCAGCGCGAGCACCCACGCGTTCACCACCAGCTTCAGCCGGCTCCCCTGCCCGGCCGGGCCGAGCCACCGCGTCTTCACGGCGACCGCGTCGAACACCGGCGTGGCCGCGGGGCGGGCCTCGTCCGGCCCGGACGCCAGCACCTGCAGCTGCGCCTGCTCCGCGGGCGTCCGCGTGCCGAGCACGGGCGCGTCGACGAACACGACGCCCGCCTTTTCGGCCGCCGCGGCGAGGCGGTCGGTCCAGTCGAGGCCGACCGTGCTCATCTGCAGCCACAACGTGCCCGAAGCGGGCGAAGCGGCTTCGAACGCCGAAGCGACCGCGGGTCCGTCCGCGAGCATCGTCACCAGGATGTCCGCGCCCTCGGCCGCGACGGCCGCCGAGTCGGCGACGGTGGCGACATCGGCGAGGGGCTCGGCCTTCGCCCGGGTCCGGTTCCAGACCCGGACCTCCAAGCCCGCCTTCGCGATGTTGGCCGCCATCGGCGCGCCCATGATTCCGGTTCCGAGAAAAGCGACGCTCATGTCCCCATCGTGCCGAACGCGCGCCCGTCCCGCAGTTCGCGTCAGTAGTCGCCGAGGAGGCAGAAGGGGTGGCCGGCCGGGTCGGCGTAGACGCGCCAGCCGCGGCCGCCGAGGTCGGGGTCCAGCAGCCGGCCGCCGTTCACCAGCACCTGGTGGTGGGATTCCCGGAAGTCGTCGACCTCGAAGTCGAGGTGGAACTGCTGCGGGAAGGCGGGGTCGGGCCAGCGCGGCGGCCGGTAGTCGAACGAGCGCTGGAACCCCAGGACGATCCCGCCGGCGTGCAGGGTCGACCAGTCCTCGTCGACGCGCCACCGCGGGTCCGGCCGGTCCACCTCGCCGCCGAGCAGCGCCTGGTAGAAGCGGGCGAGCACCACCGGTTCCGGACAGTCCAGGACGATGCACTGCAGTGTCGCGGGCACGGGAGCGCCTCCTGCGGTCGCGGCGACCCCGGTTCGTGACCGCCTCAAGGCGCGAAGCTTACGAAACCCGATGATCTTGGCTTCCGCGGGCCACGCTGGTGATCAGGTTCCCGGCGATTCGTCCGCCGGGCTCACTTCTCCCCGCGGATCGTCCGGCGCAGCTTCGGGACGCGCTCGGCGAGCGTGCGCTCGGCGCCGCGCTGGGTCGGCTCGTAGTAGTCCTTGCCGACCAGTTCGTCCGGCGGGTACTGCTGGGCCAGCACGCCCTCCGGGACGCCGTGCGGGTAGCGGTAGCCCTGCGCGTTGCCGAGCTTCTTCGCGCCCGCGTAGTGCCCGTCGCGCAGGTGCGGCGGGACGGTGCCGGCGAGCCCGCCGCGGACGTCGGCCAGCGCGGCGTCGATGCCCGCGATCACCGCGTTCGACTTCGGGGCCGTCGCGAGGTGCACGGTCGCCTGCGCCAGCGCGAGCCGTCCCTCCGGCATGCCGATGAACTGCACCGCGTGCGCCGCCGCGACGGCCGACTGCAGCGCCGTCGGGTCGGCCATCCCGATGTCCTCGCTGGCGTGCACGACCAGCCGCCGGGCGAGGAACCGCGGGTCCTCCCCCGCTTCGATCATGCGGGCCAGGTAGTGCAGCGCGGCGTCCACATCGGACCCGCGGATCGACTTGATGAACGCGCTGATGACGTCGTAGTGCTGGTCGCCGTCGCGGTCGTAGCGCACCGCCGCCTTGTCCACAGTGGACTCGACGATCGGCAGGTCGATGGTCTTCGCCTCGGTCGCCGACGCCGCGTCCGCCGCCGCCTCCAGCGCGGTCAGCGCGCGGCGCGCGTCACCGCCGGCGAGCCGGACGAGGTGGGCGCGGGCGTCGTCGGTCAGCGTCAGCTCGCCGCCGAGACCGCGTTCGTCGGCCAACGCGCGTTCGAGCAGCTGCGTGATGTCCTCGTCGGTCAGCGGGCGCAGCTGCAGCACCAGCGACCGCGACAGCAGCGGCGAGACGACGGAGAACGACGGGTTCTCGGTGGTCGCCGCGACCAGCAGCACCGTGCGGTCCTCGACCGCGCCGAGCAGCGCGTCCTGCTGGGTCTTGGAGAACCGGTGGACCTCGTCGATGAACAGCACGGTGTTCTCGGCGTTGTACTGCCGGCGCCGGCGCGCCTCCTCGATGACGCCGCGGACCTCCTTGACCCCCGCCGAAAGCGCCGACATCGCGACGAACCGGCGCCCGGTCGCGATCGAGACCAGGTTGGCCAGGGTCGTCTTGCCCGTGCCGGGCGGGCCGTAGAGCAGCACCGACGCCGGCGCGGCGCCCTCGACCAGCCGCCGCAGCGGAGCGCCTTCGCGCAGCAGGTGCTGCTGGCCGACGACCTCGTCGAGCGCGCGCGGCCGCATCCGCACGGCCAGCGGGGAGCTCGCCGGGTCCGCCTGCCGCTCGTCCGCGTTCGACGTCGTCCGCTCCGGTGGCGGCGCGATGTCGGTGTTCACGGTGAAGAGCTCGTCCTGTGCCACACGGATGACGTTAACCGAAGCCACCGACAGAACCCTTGCCCCGGTCCACGCGGCAGCGCTACCGTCGTGATGACTGGTTGACCAAAAGTGCGAATCCGGTCAATAGGTCAAACGCTCAACGGAACCGCAGGTGGAGAACGCATGAGTCATCCCAACCGCGAACGCGCGGACCGCATCCTGGACGCGGCGGGCGAGCTGCTGCTGCGCATGGGCTACCGGAAGGTGGCGGTCGACGACATCGCGCGCGCGGTCGGCATCGGCAAGGGCACCGTCTACCTGCACTGGCGCAACAAGGAGCTGCTGTTCCAGGCGCTGATGATGCGTGAGTCGGCCGACCTGACCGACGAGATCCTGGGCCGGATCAAGGCCGACCCGGCGATGATCCTGCCGCACAAGATGATCTCGGCGTCGTTCCTCACCACGCACCGCCGTCCGCTGGTGATGGCGATGCTGCGCGGCAAGGCCGACATGTTCGGCTCGCTCGGCGACGTCGCCCTGCGCAAGCAGCAGGACGAGCTGCGCGCGCGGTTCGAGGAGGCGATGCTCCGGCGCGGGCTGATCCGCTCGGACGTCCCGAACCTCACGTACGCGCTCAACGCCGCGACGCTCGGCTTCTACCTGGGCGACACGCTTTCCGACGAGTTCGACGGCATCCCGCTCGAGGACAAGGCGGAGGTGCTCGCCCACCTGATCCGCACCGCGTTCGAACCGGCCGGGGAGCCCGATCCCGCGGCGGTCGCGGACGTGGCGGCGGAACTGAGCTCGGCGCTCGAGGCGCTCGTCTCGGGCTACCGGCAAGGGATCTACGCACACGATCCCGCCAGGGCACCCGGCTGACCCGGGGCCACCAAGGGGAAAGAAGGGGCGGACATGACCACCACACAAGCGGACACCTGGGGCCTCCACGAATCCCAGTTCTGGCTGCGGGGGAAGCAGCCCGGGGAGCGCGTGCACCACGCGGCCGAGCTCGGGTTCTGGAACGTCTACGGGCACCCGGAGGCCGAAGAGGTCCTGCGCGACCCGGCGACGTACTCCTCGGACACCACCCGGCTGGTGCCGAAGGACATGATGCCCGACATCGACCTCGAGGAGATGCAGGCGGGCAACCTGCTGCAGCTGGACCCGCCGCTGCACAACAAGATGCGCAAGCTCGTCAGCCGGGCGTTCACGCCGAAGGTCGTCGCGGACCTGGAGCCGCGCATCGCGGCGGTGACGCACGAGATGCTCGACGCGGCGGGCGGCGACGGCCGGCTCGAGCTGGTCGAAGACCTCGCCTACCCGTTGCCGGTGATCGTCATCGCGGAGCTGCTGGGGGTCCCCGCGAGCGACCGGCACCTGTTCAAGGGCTGGGTGGACAAGCTGTTCGACTCCTCGGAGCAGTTCTCGCTGAAGGAGCAGTCCCAGGGGCGGCAGGAGGCGGTCGAGAAGTCCCTGGAAGGGCAGAAGGCCCTCGTCGAGTACCTGGGGCAGCACGTCGACGAACGGCGCAAGCAGCCCCGCGAGGACCTGCTGACGAAGCTCGTCGAAGCCGAAGTCGACGGCGAGAAGCTGACCCGCAACGAGGTCGTCAACTTCGCCAACGTCCTGCTGCTGGCCGGGCACATCACCACCACGATGCTGCTCGGCAACGCGGTGCTGTGCCTGGACACGCACCGCGAGTGGGACGAGCGCGTGCGCGCCGACCGGTCGCTGGTGCCGCCGGTGATCGAGGAGTCGCTGCGGTACCTGTCGCCGTTCGCGGCGGTGGCCCGCGCGACGACGCGCGAGGTCGAGCTGGGCGGCACGACCGTGCCGGCGGACCAGATGCTGATGGTCTGGGTCGCCGCGGCCAACCGGGACGACCGGGTGTTCGCCGAGCCGGACACGTTCAACCCGCTCCGCGACCCCAACCCGCACCTCGCGTTCGGCCGCGGGATCCACTTCTGCATCGGAGCACCGCTCGCGCGGCTCGAAGGGCGGGTGGCGCTGAACATCCTGTTCGACCGCTACCCGGCGCTGCGCACGATCCCGGGTGAGTCGCCGAAGTTCCAGATCAACCCGAACATGACGGGGGTGCGGGAGCTGCCGCTCACCACGGCGTGAACCGGTTGCGCCCTGGGCGAAATCCCTCGCCCGGGGCGCCGCCGTGCCCGAAGGTGGGCCGATGAACGTGGCGGTGCTCTCGGACATCCACGGCGTCCTCCCGGCGCTGGAGGCCGTGCTCGCCGAGCCGGACGTCGCGGCGGCGGATCGGATCGTCCTGCTCGGTGACCTGCTCGCGGGCCCGATGCCGGTCGAGACCCTCGAGCGGCTGCGGGCGCTGGGTTCGCGGGCGGTCTGGGTGCGGGGCAACGCCGACCGGGAGCTGGCGGCGTCCGCGCGCGGCACCGGGAAGTTCGTCCCGGACCCGATCTTCCCGTGGGCGGCGCGGCAGCTGCGTCCCGCGGATCTGCCGGTGCTCGACGCCCTGCCGCTGACGGTGACGCTCGACAGCGTGCTGTTCTGCCACGCGACCCCTCGGGACGACACGGAAATCGTGCTCGTCGACAGCCCGCTGGAGCGGTGGGCGGAGGTCTTTTCCGGGGTGGCCGAGCGAACGGTCGTGCTGGGTCACACGCACATGCCGTTCGTCCGGCTGGCAGACCGGCGGCTGGTCGTCAACCCCGGGAGCGTCGGAATGCCTTACGGCGCCAGGGGTGCGCACTGGGCCCTGCTCGGCGACGGCGTCCAGCTGCGGCGCACGGCGTACGACGTCGAGGAGGCGTGCCGGTTCCTGGCCGCGCGGTCGGGTTATCCCGGCATCGAGGAGTGGGCGGACTACTTCGTCCGGAACCCGGCGTCGGACGCGGAGGCGTTGCGGGTGTTCAGCGGCCCTGGAACGACTTCCACATGATGACCGCGGCGTAGGGCAGGAACTCGCGGCCGCGGCGCCAGAGCCACGGGATTCCCTTGAGCACCAGCCATCCCACGTGCCCGGAGGCGCTCGGCTCGACGCCGCCGCTGCAGGTGAGGCTCACCGGCTCGGGAACGTCGAAGCCGGCTTCGGCCAGCAGGCCGGTGAAGCCGTCCGCGAGCAGGCGGTGGCCGAGTTCGGAGGGGTGCAGCCGGTCGACGCTCCAGACGGTCAGGTCGTAGGCGCCGGGGAGGCGGTCGAGGTCGAGGCAGGGCACGCGTTCGCGGGCGACGACCTCGTCGATGGCGGCGTTCAGCTCGCCGACGCGCGCGCTGAGGGCGCGCTTGAGCGACGGCGGGAGGCGGAAGACCTTGCTGTGGTCGTGGAAGCGCACCGGGATGACGGTGGTCTTCACCTCCCGGAGCCGCCGGATGACCTCGGTGAGGTCGGCGGCGATCCGGGCGGCGTCGAAGTCCGGGCGCAGGGTGTCGTTCATGCCGGCGACGAGCAGAGCGACATCGGGCCGATGCGCGACGGCGGCGGGCACCTGTTCGGTGAGCACGCACCGCATCCGGGCGCCGGTGAAGGCGGGGTTGAGGTAGCCGTCCGCCTCGACCCCGAGCGCCTCCGCGACGAGCGGGCCGACCCCGCGCCAGCCGCCACGCTTGGGCAGGGGATCCCCGAGCCCGACGGCGGTGGAGTCGCCGAGCACGACGAGCCGCCGGGCGCGCTTGAGGACTGGCGCGACGGCTTCCAGCGGCGGCGCGACGGCTTCCAACGCGGGCACGGCGGCTTCCAGCGGCGGCACGGCCGCGAGCGCGGGGCGGGAGGGTTCGGGGAACGGAGTGACTTCGACACTCATCACGGTCACGCCCACGACCATCGGCCACGGAAGCTCACTTGCGGTGAGGACGAGGTAACACGCCCGCGACCGGGCGCCTAATTCTTGACGCTCACCTCACAGGTGCCGGAAAAGTCGCGTTTTCGCGGGTTGGGCCTCGTTGACGATGCCGAGGCCCACCGCCTGAGCCGGACCAGGCCAAGCGGCGTCCGGACTTCACCAAGCTGCCCGCGGTGCCCCCGGCGATCGCCCCCGCCCCGAAAGCAGCCCCCGCCCGTCCCTGGGGGACAGCCCCGCTTCCAGCGTATCGGCGAGGCCCGACGAAAAGCCCAAAGCAGCCGCCCAACAGCCGACCGATCCACATCACGACCCCCCTGTGGACAACCACCCGACCTCAGCAAAAAGGCCGGATAAAAGCCAGATCGGCATGCGGACCCAGCCGCGCCGCCAAAGCCGCCGCCACCCGGGCCAGGCCAGGCCAAGCCAGGCCGACGATGCCCGCCGCCGACGAACGCCCCCGCCCCGAAAGCAGCCCCCGCCCGTCCCTGGGGGAGCAGCCCCGCTTCCAGCGTATCGGCGAGCCCCGACGGAAACCCGAAAACAGCCGCCCAACAGCCGACCGATCCACATCACGGCCACCCTGTGGACAACCACCCCGGACTCAGCGAAAAGCCGGATAAAAAGCCAGATCGGCATGCGGACCCAGCCGCGCCGCCAAAGCCGCCGCCACCCGGGCCGCGAACTCCGATACCGCCGTCATCCGGACGTACCCCGCGTGCCTCGCCAAGTCGCGCCACCACGTAACCAGCGCCGCCTCGCGGCTCACCGGGGCCGCGTGGCGGGACAGGTCCAGCGAGCCCAGCTCCTCGCCCGTGATCAGCCACACCCGCAGCAGCTCGCTGCTCGTCAGGTGCGCGGCCAGGGCCTCGTCGTCGGCCAGGGCCGGCCAGACCGCCACCACCTCCGCGCGCCACGCCGCGATCATCGCCTCGCTCATGCCCGCCGGGAGGGCCAGCGCGTCCGGCCAGCTCGCGAACGGGAGCCTCAGGTGCGCCGCGTCGACCAGGACCGACCGGACGCAGCCGTACTCGAAGTCGAGGAACCGGACGCTCTCGCCCGTCACCAGGTTGTTGTCCGGGCTCAGTTCCACCGGGCTGAACGCGCGAAAGCCGGCCGAATCAGCCTGCTCCCGCGCCGCCGCCACCTGCGCGAGGACCTCGTCCGGCGCCGGAATGCCGAGCCGCTCCTGGATCACCGCCGGCACCCGTGAGCCCAGCTCGTCGCCGTCGCCGTCGCCGGGGTCGGTCTTCGCCGGGCCTCCCAGCCGCCGCAGCAGCGCGTTGAAGTCGGCTTCGCGCCCCGCCGTGCTCGCGTGCAGCCGGCCCAGGGAACGGGCCCACG
>NZ_JBEXVF010000095.1:0-32625 GCF_040629235.1 Amycolatopsis sp. NPDC005961
AACGGTCGGTCACCACACACCGGCCGAAACCCGAACCAACTACGCTCAAGCCCACGCTGCCTAACAACCCCGTGTCCGCCTCACCGGGGCAACTCTACACGCGTGATGCCCCTCCAATCACGCGTGATGCCCCTCTGATCACGCGAGTTCCGCCCTCGATCACGCGGCCCGGGTCTCCTCGCGCGGCAGGAGGGGAGTCGGCTCACATGCCCAGAGGATCGGGGCGCGTGACTGGAGAGCCGACACGCGTGATTGAAGGGTCGACTCGGCGCCGCGCCGAGCTGCTCCAGGGTTTTGAGGTAGCGGTCGCTGAGCCGCCTCTCCGCGGCGTCGTGACGGGCGTCCTCATCGGCCACGCCACGACTACAGATCGCCACGACCACATACGCTTGCGCCGTGACGGACGATCCCGGCTACACGTGCACCTGCTGCGGCGACCACCACAGCCAACTTCCTTTCGCGTACGGCGCCCCGGCCCCGGCCTTTTGGCACGACGGCCTGACCACTGAGCCCAACAGCGTCCTCGAGCCCGAACGCTGCGTGATCGGCGGTGAGCACTTCTTCCTACGCGGCCGCCTGGTGCTTCCTGTGCTGGACGCCGAGGATGACTTCGAGTGGGGCGTCTGGGTCTCCGTCAGCAAGGACAACTTCTTGCGCGCGCAAGAAGTCTGGGACAACCCGGATCGCGAGGCCGAGCCACCGTACTTCGGCTGGTTCGCCACCGAGCTGCCCGGCTACGAAAGCACCCTGAACCTCAAGACCCACCTGCATACGGGCCCGGTGGGCGAACGCCCGGCCGTCGAACTGGAGCCGACGGACCACCCGCTCGCCGTCGAGCAGCGGACCGGGATCACTCTGGTCCGGGTGCAGGCCATCGCGGAGATGCTGCGCCATCCGTGAGGGACGGCCGGGCAGAACCCATGCCCCGCAATGCTCTTGACCTTCAACGCTCCACCCGCTAGACGTGGCCGCCCTCCGGGCGACTCTTATTTTATGTCGAGAAATAACCAGCTCGAAACCTATTGACGCCGTCCCCTTCGCCCGGTGAGGATCGGCCGGTCCGCCGCCGTTCACCGCAGAATGGACCAGACCATGGCCAGAAGATCACGCGCGTGGTCCCGTGCGCGTCGAAGTTCGCTCGTCACCTTGATGAGCCTGAGCCTGCTGGGCGGGGTCGCCACCGCGACGCCGGCCCAAGCAGACGCACCGGCCCAGCCCGTCATCGGCCAGCCCGCCAAGGACAAGAACGGCTGCGCCAAGATCGAGAACACCCTGCCGACCCTGGCGGACTGGCCCAAGGTCGACAGCCGCTTCAAGGGCAAGGCCGACGACGAGGCGCGCATCGCCCAGATCCTCAAGGGCATGACCCTCGAGGAGAAGGTCGGGCAGATGACGCAGCCCGAGATCACCTCGATCACCCCCGACGAAGTCCGCCAGTACGCCATCGGCACGGTCCTCAACGGCGGCGGCGCGTGGCCCGGCGCCAACAAGCACGCCACCCAGCAGGACTGGCTGAACCTCGCCGACGCCTACTGGAACGCCTCCAAGACCAGCCGCACCAAGATCCCCGTCCTCTGGGGCATCGACGCGGTGCACGGCAACAACAACGTCTACGGCGCGACCGTGTTCCCCCACAACATCGGGCTCGGCGCCGCGCACGACCCGTGCCTGGTGCGCGACATCGCCGGCGCGACCGCCCGGCAGATCCGCGCCACCGGCCAGGACTGGGCCTTCTCGCCCACCCTCGCCGTCGTCCAGGACGACCGCTGGGGCCGCACCTACGAAGGCTTCTCCGAGGACCCGCGCATCACGCGTTCCTACGGCTTCGAAGCCATCGACGGCCTCCAGGACGGCGCCACCAAGCGCATCGGCTACAACGGCGTGATCGCCACCGCCAAGCACTTCATCGGCGACGGCGGCACGATCAAGGGCCAGGACCAGGGCGTCAACCCCTCGTCCGAGGCCGACATGATCAACATCCACGGCCAGGGCTACTACGGCGCGCTCGCCGCCGGCACCCAGACCGTCATGGTGTCGTTCAACAGCTGGACCAACGCCGACCTCGGCATCAACGAGGGCAAGCTGCACGGCAGCGACAAGGCGCTCAACCAGATCCTCAAGGGCAAGATGGGCTTCGACGGCCTCGTCGTGTCGGACTGGAACGGCATCGGCCAGGTCACCGGCTGCACGAACTCCTCGTGCCCGCAGGCGATCAACGCCGGCGTCGACATCGTGATGGTGCCCGCCGACTGGAAGGCGTTCATCACCAACACCGTCGCCCAGGTGCAGAACGGCCAGATCCCGATGGCGCGGATCGACGACGCCGTGACCCGCATCCTGCGCGTCAAGCTCCGTGACGGCCTGTTCGAGTCGCAGAAGCCGTCCGACCGCTCCTACGCGAACTCCGACGAGGCGCTCAAGGACAACTGGCTGGCCCGTGACGCGGCCCGCTCGTCGCAGACGCTGCTGAAGAACAACGGCAACGTGCTGCCGCTCAAGCCGAAGTCGAAGGTCCTGGTGGTCGGCAAGAGCGCCGACAGCATCCAGAACCAGACCGGCGGCTGGACGCTGAGCTGGCAGGGCACCGGCAACACCAACGCCGACTTCCCGAACGCCACCTCGATCCTGACCGGCATCAAGCAGGACCTCGGCGACGCGAACGTCACGTTCGACGCCACCGGCAGCGTGGACCCGAAGGGTTACGACGCCGTCATCGCCGTCATCGGTGAGACGCCGTACGCCGAGGGCGTCGGCGACCTGACCCGCAAGACCCTCGAGGCGTCGAAGCTCTACCCCGAGGACCTGGCCGTGCTGGACAAGGTCAGCGGCAAGGGCACCCCGGTCGTCACCGTCTACGTCGGCGGCCGCCCGCTGTACATGAACAAGGAGATCAACCGCTCGGACGCGTTCGTCGCGGCCTGGCTGCCCGGCACCGAGGGCGGCGGCGTCGCCGACATGCTGGTCAAGGGCAAGGACGGCACCGGCTACCAGGGCACGCTGTCGTACTCGTGGCCGAAGAGCGCGTGCCAGTCGCCGCTCAACCCGTGGTCCCCGGACTACGACCCGCTGTTCAAGCTGGGCTACGGCCTGAAGAGCGGCCAGCGCGTCACGATCGGCCAGCTGGACGAGACCCCCGGCCCGGCGGCCTGCGGCTCCACCGGCGGCGGCGGGACGGCGACCGAGGACCTGTCGATCTACGACCGCACCGACGTGCCGCCGTACACCAGCCAGATCGGCTCGGCTTCGAACTGGGGCGGCACCGTGATCGGCCCGGACGGCACGGCTTCGCACCCGGAGATCAACACGGTCCCGACGGACGTCAACGTGCAGGGCGACGGCCTGAAGGCGACTTGGACGGGTACCGGAGCGGCCCAGCTCTACATGCAGAACACGGCGGGCACGAACGACCTGCGCAGCTACCTGAACGCGGACGGGGCGCTGGAGTTCGACACGACGGTGCAGCAGGCGCCGGTCAACCGGACGGTGATCAGCATGCACTGCGTCTACCCGTGCTTCTCGGAGGTGAACGCGACGAAGCTGTTCACCGACCTGGCGGGCGGCCCGAAGACGACGGTGAAGATCCCGTTGTCCTGCTTCAACAACGGGCTGGACTTCGAGCACATCAACACGCCGTTCCTGGTGTACACCGACGCCGCGTTCCAGGCGTCGTTCGCGAACGTGCGCTGGGTGCCCAACGGGGCGAAGGATCCTGATGCGAGGCCCTGTTCGAGTTTGACGTAAGTACCGGCCGGGCCGGGGGCGAGAAGCTCCCGGCCCGGTCTCGTTTCAGGCTTCGCTTCGGGCACCTTCCGCCAGTAGAGCGCCGGTCAGTCGCTGTGCCCGAGCAACCGCGACCGCGAGTTCGCCCGCGGCACGGAGCGTCTGGATTTGCTCCATGCACGCGTCGACTCCCAGGTCTTCGGTTCGAGGCAGCCGCTCCGGCTTCACCGCGTTTCCGCCCCGCCGCGGACGCCGGTCGGCACTCAGCCGTTCCCAGGCACGCATGACCTGGTCGATCTGGTCGTGCCGGAGACCGCACCCGCACAAGAACAGCTGCACCTGTCCGGGATCGACCGGCAGACCCGTTCGCTTGACGGAGACCAGGCTGTACGCGGAACTTCGGGCGATCGCCGTTTTCGCCGCGACCTGACCTGCCGTCAGGCCGGACCTCTTCAACACGAGCCGGAGCATCGCCACGAATTCGAGCACGGTGGCCAACGTCAGTTCATCCGGATTGACCACCACCCTCTCGGTCGAGCTGAAGGTCTCGGGGCCGCGGTCGGGTATCTCTTTCCAAACAGACTTCAGTTCGACGTTGTTACGCCTCATGGGACGCCAACTCCGCAGCCGCCGGTTCACCGCAGGCGCCGTCATAAGTCGCTCACCACATCGTCGCCGGACCGAACCGGTCGAAACCGCAGATTCAGCACCACCAGCGGCCCATTCAGGAAAAGACCGACCGGCGCGCCGGCGCAAGCGAGAAGCACGAGCAAGACACGCTCATGGTCATCGCCGAGCAGGTTCGCACCGAGCACGAGCGAAACCACGATCACCAGGACCGTGGTGCGGCGTGCCGTCATGATCGGCGGATCGCCTGCGACGAGCGCGCACGGCCGATGCTGTTCGAAGGGCATGATCAGTCACTCCCGGGGTTGCAGCGCCTCGAGGTGCCCGGGCGACGGTCGAATCGGTGAAGTCGGAGACGCCGGATCTCACGAGCGGCGCGAGGTGGCACTCGACGCCGGACGTTCCCCGCCTCGGACGGCACCTCACGAGCGGGGACGATTCGATACTCTCACCCGAGTTCGGCAAGACGCACGTATCGAGCGAAGAATGCGTCCAAGTCACCGAGGAGTGTCCAAAGGCTTGTCCATTCGCCAAACCAGTACTTCAGAGTGTTCGCAGGTCAGCAGGAGGACAGGCATCCAAAACCACAATTCCGGTATAGACCAGTATTAGCCATCGCAGAACAACTCTGATAGGGATCGGTGCGCGCATGAGAATGCAGCGCCACGGGTTCCGGTTGTCAAAGACGGTGAAGTCGGAGCACGGACCCGGACGAGTGGCCGGTGGCACGGCGGCTCGTCACCCGAGGTCTCGGAGGGTCCGCACCCCGGATCCCCGAGACCTCCGTGCATCACGATTTCAGCGGCTGAAGCCCGCGTTCATCGCCTGCTCCGAAAGCTCCGACCTCGTCAATCGCGCCACCATCCGCCAGATCCGTCGACGCCAGCAGGACCGGCTTGACCTCGACCGCGAGCGCGGAGATCACTGCGGGCGCAGGACCGCCGGGACCGGCCCGCCCCGGCGGTGCGCCCCGCGGCGCTCGCGCCGGTGTGAAATCCCCTGGATCACGGCTGAGCGGCGCCGACAGAATGAAGAGATGACCTCCGAAGCGACCGCCCTCGCGGACGAACTGCTGGAAGTGCTGGCCACCTGGACGCCGCTCGAGGCGACCTTCGTCGGCATCGACGGCCACGACGCCGAGCTCACCGACCCCGGCGAGGACGCCCATCGGGAGATCCGCGACCGGGCCGCCGGCATCCTCGCGCGGGCCCGGGCTTCGGCGGACGCCGACCGGGTGACGCTCGGTGTCGTCGTGCAGCAGGCCGAGGCCGTCGTCACCCAGCTCGACGCCCGGACCGTCGAGTTCACCTTCGCCGACCCGATGTTCGCGACCGGGGTCAGCCACCTCACCTTCCTGCCGCAGCTCGCGCCGTCCGGCGAGCGGGCCGAGGAGGACTACCTGACGCGGCTGGCCGCGCTCCCGGCCTTCTACGAGGCGCTGGCGCAACGCCAAGGGGACGGGCTTCGCGCGGGACGGACGCCGGTCGACCGCAACGTGGGCAACGCCATCGCGTTCCTGGACCGCTACCTCGCGCAGGAGGAGCTGTTCGCCCAGCCGCTGACCGGCGGCCGCGGCGAACGACGTGACCGGCTGGTGGCCGAGGTGGTCCGGCCGGCGTTGGCGCGCTACCGCGAGTTCGTCGCCACCGAGGTCGCCGGGAACGGCCGTCCCGGCGACCGGCCGGGACTCTGCTGGCTTGAAGACGGCGAAGCGCACTACGCGGCGTTGGCGCGCATGCACACGACCACCGACCACACGCCGGAAGAGCTGCACCGGCTGGGCCTCGACGTGCTCGCCGAGCTCGAAGCCGAGTACGCCGAGCTGGGCGGCCGGGAGTTCGGGCTGACCGACCCGGCCGCCGTGCGCCGCCGGCTGCGGACCGACGAAAGCCTCCGCTGGCGCGACGCCGAGGAGATGCTGGAGACCGCGCGCGCCGCCGTCGCCCGCGCGACCGCCGCGGCGCCGGACTGGTTCCACCGGATGCCCCGCGCGGAGTGCGTCGTGCGGGCCGTCCCCGACGCCGACGCGCCCGTCGCCGCCGCGGCGTACTACTTCCCGCCCGCTCTCGACGGCTCGCGCCCGGGCGTCTACTTCACCAACACCCACGAGGTGCGCACGCGCGACCGCTTCATCGCCGAGACCGTGGCGTTCCACGAAAGCGTGCCCGGCCACCACTTCGAGACGTCGCTGGCGCTGGAGCTGACCGACCTCCCGCAGCTGCGGCGGGTCGCGCCGGTGACCGCCTACAGCGAGGGCTGGGGCCTCTACACCGAACGGCTCGCGGACGAGATGGGCCTGTTCTCCAGCGACGTCATGCGGCTCGGCATGGTCGCCGAGGACTCGGTGCGCGCCGCGCGGCTGGTGGTCGACACCGGCCTGCACGCCCTGCACTGGACGCGCGAGCAGTGCGTCGAGTTCCTTCGCACGCACACGGTCCTGAGCGAGGTCGAGGTCCAGTCCGAAACGGACCGGTACATCGAGTCCCCCGGCCAGGCGCTGGCCTACATGACCGGCCGGCTGGAAATCCTGCGCCTGCGCCGGTTCGCCGAATCGGCCCTCGGGGAATCCTTCGACATCAAGGACTTCCACGACGTCGTGCTCGGCGGCGGCCCGCTGCCGCTGAAGGTACTGGGGGACGTGGTCCGCGCCTGGGCCGGCTAGTGCTGCATGCCGTAGGACTTCTGGCAGGGATAGCCGTCGCCGGTGGCCGACCAGCTCGCCGGGTAGCCGTTCTGCGCCCAGGCCGCGAAGGCCTGCGGATAGGTGTACCCGGTGGCGCGCAGCCACTGGCACGGCGTCTGGTTCACGCCCGGGGTGATGGTGATCCAGGGCTGGGCGTAGATCCAGCTCGACTGGGCATACCACTGACTGCCGGCCGGGACGTACGACTTCGGCGGCGCGACGGCGGTCACCGTCTGCGTCGGCGGGGGTGACACCGTGACGGTCGGGGTGCCCGGCGCGGTGGTGACGACGGTCTGGATCCCGGCGGGGACGGCGTTCCCGGCGACGGGAACCCCGCAGGCGGCGAGGGCGAGCACGGCGGACAGGGCGGCGGTGGCGCGGAAGAGACGCATGGGTGGGCTCATTTCGTCCGGGTCATGTGGCTGCCGGCGATGACTCCGCCGGAAACGGTGTAGGTGCCGGAGAAAGTCCGCGTGGTGCCGTCGGCCTGCAGGGCGGACAGCACGACCGAGACCGTGCTTCCCCGGACGTCGGTGACGGTCACCGTGTCCCACGACGTCGTCGCGAAACCGTTGACGTACTTGGTGTATCCACCGCCACCGGCGATGCGGCTGCCGCCGAGCGACCACGCCGTCGAGAAGTCGCGGCGGTTGATCGCGTCGTAGTACGCGACGACGGTGCGCGCCTCCGCGGTGTCGGCCGGTGCGACGTACACCGGCGGTTGCTGGACGTACACCGTCTGCGGCGCCGCGGGTACGGCGACCACGGTCGTGCTGGTCGTCGGCGCCGGCGTCACGGCGACCTGAACCGGTACCGGCACACCGACGACCGGCGTTCCACAAGCGGCAGCGCACACCGAAACCAGGGCGGCGACGAGAATTGCGGCTTTCATGGGAATCAACTTCTTCCGTCTCCGCCTTCTGGAATCGGCCGCCCGGCCGGATCCGCAACGGATTCGCGAGAACGCGACGCAAGCGTTACTTGGTGGAATTCACCCGTTCTTGCGCACGATGTCGTAAGCCGTCATCGCGGCGGCCAGGTGGCGGGCGTCCGCGGGGCGGGTCGCGTCGTAACCCGTGATCAGCTGGATCCGGCCCAGCCGGTACGTCAGCGTGTTGCGGTGGATGGTCAACGCCGTCGCCGCTTCGCCGCGGTTGTAGTCCGACGTCACGAACGCGCGCAGCGCGTCGATCAGGTGCGGGTGCTCTTCGAGCGGGGCCAGCACCTGGGCCAGCGCTTCCCGGGCCGGGCCCGGCTGGGCGAGCTGGTACTCGATGGCCAGGTCGGCGAGGCGGTAGAGCCGGGCCGGTCGGCTCAGGTTCTCCGCCAGGGCCAGGATTTCCACGGCTTCCGAATGCGCGGCGGGGATGTCCGCCCGGGTCGCCGCCCGCGCCGCGGCCGCGGTGCAGCGGCGGCCGCAGATCTCGTCGACGCGGGCCGCCACGGCCTCCGCCGCGACGCCGTCCGGCACGAGCAGCACCCCGCCGTCACCCTTGAACGTCACCAGCACCTGACTGTCCACACCGGACCGGACGGCGCGGAAGAGGTCCGTCGCCGCCCGGGTTCCCGCGGAAGCGGGTAGCGCCGGGAGGTGGAACACCACGACGTCGTAGCTCTCGGCCAGCTCGCGGTGGCGCACCGGCCGGCCGGCGAGCAGGCTGGCGGCGAGGTTCTGCCGGTCCTCCCGCTGCTCCCAGTCGAGGTCGTCGCGCTCGCGCAGGTACGCCTGCGCCACGCGGGGCATCACCTCGCCGAGGAAGTCCAGCATCCGGGCGCCCAGCGCCAGGCGGTCGCCGTCGACCAGCTCCCAGGCGACGCTCGCGGCCAGCGGGTAGATCTTCAGCACGGCGTCCAGCGGCACGCCGTCACGTGCCCGTTCGGCACCCCAGGCGATCGGCAGGGACAGCTCCTCGGACGTCGGGCGCCGGTCCTCGGCGACCGTGGTCAGGAACAGCTCGAACACCGCCGCCGCGTTGGCGACCAGGTCACCCTCCAGCACGGTCGCCGGCAGCAGCCGGTACGCCGGGATCTCGGCGGCGCACCGGGCGATCATCGCGGCCGCGATCTCACCCGATCGAGGGAACAGCTGCGCCACCGGATCCATGCCACATTGTCACCATGCACAAACGCCGTCGGCAAGTTTCTGCGCGTTCTACCAGCAGACAGCGTTGATCAAGGCGCGCATGCTGTGCAGAGCAACCAGACGAAAGGACTTCGCAATGGGGCGGGGAACGAAACGATGGCTGGCCGGGCTCGGGATCGCGAGCCTGCTCGCGCTGGGCGCGGCGGCGCCGGCCCAAGCGGCCGGCGGCGGGAACAACGACTTCGGCTGCCGGCCGGGCGCGGCCCACCCGAACCCGGTCGTGCTGCTCCACGGCACCTTCGCCACCTACTACGAGGACCTCAACTTCCTCCAGGCCGACCTGGCCGCCCGCGGCTACTGCACGTTCTCGCTGACCTACGGCGCCTACCCGCAGTTCCCGTTCGTCGGCGGGCTGAAGCCGGTCGCGGAGTCGTCGCTGGAGATCAAGAACTTCGTCGAAAAGGTGCGCGCGGCCACCGGCGCGGCCAAGGTCGACGTCGTCGGCCACTCCGAAGGCGGCCTCCAGTCGATCTACCTGGCCAAGATGCAGGGCATCCAGAGCGAGATCGGCAAGGTCGTCGCGATCGCCCCGCCGACGCACGGCGCCAACGCGTCCGGCCTCCTGACGCTCGCCTACACGGTGCTCGGCAAGTCCACCTGGGACACCATCGTCAAGACGATCGGCCTGCCGATCTTCGCCGACGAACTGGACGGCGGCGCCGCGATCGTCGCGCTCAACACCGGCCCGGTCGCCCAGCCCGGCATCGACTACACGATCATCACCTCGCGCTACGACGAGCTGGTGACCCCGACCGAGACGTCGTTCATCCGCGAGCCCGGCGTGCACAACCGCTACGTCCAGGACTCGTGCCCGTTCGACCCGGTCGGCCACATCGGCGAGGCCTACGACCTGAACGTCTGGCACCTGGTCCGCAACGCCCTCGACCCGGCGAACGCCACCCCGATCAGGATCTGCGCGGTGGGTTCGCCGGGCTGAGGGATCAACCGAGGCCGATCGCGAACACGTGCAGGTCCGGATCGGACGGCAGGGTCACCGAAGCGATCGTCTTCCCGGCCGGGGCGTCGAACGGCGCCGTCGCGTAGACCGACGCCCCGCCGCCCTGGCCGCCCGGCTGGTTGCGGTGGTCCGTGCGGGCCACCAGCGTGTTGCCGAACACCGGATCGGTGCCGCCACCCGGGAAGACCCAGTCGCCGAACGACAGGTCCGCCGGGGCGGTGGTGCCGTCGGTGAAGGTGACCGTCGCGGTGCCGCGGTGGTCCCCGTTGGACGCCGTGCCGACGAACGACAGCCGGGTCCCGCTCACCTGGACCGTCTGCCCGGCCGCGACGACGTTGTCCGGCCTTCCGGCCGGCGCGGCGGGCCAGGTGAACGTCGTCCCCACGGCCTGCGACGGCTTCCCGCCGACCAGGCCCGCCGCGGCCAGCGCCTGCCGCGACAGGCTGTTCCCGGCGCCGTCGATGTCGGCCGAACCGGTGTCGCCGTCGTCGGAGATGCCGACGTTCGAGTACGCCGCCGCCAGCCCACCGCGCGGCGCGACCAGCACGATCACCGACCCGGGCACCGACGTCGGGCCGCCGCGGACGGTCACCGGCACCTGGTAGTAGCCCTCGGGTGTCCCGGCCGCCACCGACACGCTCAGCTTCGCCGTGCCACTGCCGGTCCGGTCGTCGAGGCGGAGCTGCCGTGGCCCGGTCACCGTGATTCCGGCCGGCGCCTGCGTGGACACGTCCAGCACCCGGTCGTGCCCGCCGAGCCGCTGCCCGCTCACGGTGGCCACGCCGCTGGTCCCGGGTGCGACGACGACCTGGTTGGTCGCCGACGTCAGGAACGGCTTCTCGTTGTCCCGATAGGACGGCGGGACCGCCCCGGCCGCCCATCGCTTGTCCGGAGTGGACACCAGCGAGAAGTCCAGCCGGCCGCCGTCGCGCGCGGTGTTCGCGGGCAGGTACGTGCGGTCCCAGTCCCGGCCGTCGAGCGACAGGGCGTGGACGTACGTCGCCGGAGCCTTCGGCGCGTGGATGTCGATCGTCCGTCCATTCGGGAGGGACAACACCGCCCGCTCGAACAACGGGCTCGCCACGACCAGGTCCGGCGTGCCCGGGGTCGCCGGGTAGATGCCGAGCGCGGCCCAGACGTACCACGACGACTGCGCGCCGAGGTCGTCGTTGCCCGGCTCGCCGTCCGGGGTGGCGCTGAACAGCGTCGTGGCGATCTCGCGGACCACCTGCTGGGTCTTCCACGGCTGCCCGACGTGGTTGTACAGGAACGGGACGCCGAAGTCGGGTTCGTTGCCGGCCCACATGTTCGGCTCGTTCGGGCCGACGTTCAGCTTCTGGAAGAAGGTGTCCAAGCGGGTCGCGACCGCCGAAGGCCCGCCCATCGCCGTCACGAGACCGGCCGGGTCCTGCGGCACCAGCCAGGTGTACTGCGCGGCGTTGCCCTCGTCGAAGCCGTCCTGGCCGAACTTGCCGGGCGGCGGCGGCACGTACGCCGGGCCGTCCGGGAACCGGCCGTCCTGCGCGCGCGGCTGGAGGTAGCCCGTCGAGGGGTTGAAGATGTTCTGCCAGTTCTGGCCGCGCTTGGTGAACTCGCGCGCGACGTCGCGGTCGCCGATGCCCTGCGCGAACCGCGCGATGGCGAAGTCGTCGATCGCCCATTCCAGGGTGATCGACGCGCCGACGCGGGCGTGGTCACCACGCGAAGCGTCGTTGTTCGGCAGGTACCCGCGAGCGACGTAGTCCGCGATCCCCCGGCGTTCCTGGTACGCGCCGGGCGTGTCGTCGACCGACGTCGCACCCTTGACCAGGTACTTCAGGGCCGTCTTGACGTCGAAGTCGCGGGCGCCGAACGCGTACAGGTTCGAGATCAGCGCGACCGAGCTGTCCCCGGTCATCTGGCCGGTGTAGCCGTTCGCCATCGGCCAGCGCGGCCACCAGCCGCCCTGCACGGCGTCGTTGGTCAACGACTGCGCCATGTCGCTGGCTTCCTTCGGGAAGAGCATGGCGTGCAGCGGCGCGAGCGAGCGATAGGTGTCCCAGTCGGAGAAGTTCGCGTACTGGTGCCGGCCCTTCGGCAGCGTCCGGATCCGGTTGTCGAAGCCGATGTAGCGCCCGTCGGCGTCGTCGAAGGTGTTGGGGTGCATCAGTGAGTGGTACAGCGCGGTGTAGAACGTCTTGAGCTGCGCGGTGTCCCGGCCCGCGACGCGGATCTTGCCCAGCGCCTGCGTCCACCGGTCGCGAGTGGACTTCCGGACCGCGGCGAAGTCGAAGCCCGGGACCTCCGCGGCCGCGTTGGCCTTCGCGCCGTCGACGCTCACGTAGGACATCGACACCTTGGCGTGCACGGTTTCCGAACCGAATGTCAGGTACGCGCCCGCCCGCGGCGAGTCGACGCTGTCGGTGTCCGGTTTGACGGACGAGCCGTCCCAGGTCCCGTGCGCGGTGAACGGCTGGTCGAAGGTGACATCGTAGTAGACGGTGTACTTGTTCCCCTTGCCGCAGAAGTTGCCGGTGGTGGCCGAGCCGCTGACCTCGCGGTCACCGGTGATCTTCAGCGTGGCGGCGGTGTTCCCGGCCAGGCTGGCCCCGCCCTTGACCAGCACCTGTGGCGTCGACCCGGCCGGGTAGGCGAACGTCGCGAGCCCGGTGCGCGTGGTCGCGGTCAGCTCGGCCCGGACCTTCGAGTCGGCGAGCGTCACGGCGTAGTAGCCCGGCTCGGCCTTCTCGTCGTCGTGGGTGAAGTGCTCGACGCGGTCCCAGGGCGCGCTGCCGACGTCGCCGGTGACCGGCAGGATCGGCACGTCACCGAACGCGTTGCAGCCGACCGAGGCGTGGTCGAGGCTGAAACCTCGGATCTGGTCGGAGTGGTACTGGTAGCCGGCGTACGCGCCTTGGGTGTCCGGCGAGAACTGCATCATCCCGAACGGCGCCGCGGGGCCGGGGAAGTTGTTGATTTCGCCGACCGAACTACCGCCCCGGCCGGTCCCGATCAGCGGGTCGACGTACGCGGAAGGGTCTCCGACCAGCGATGACATCGTTGTCGGAGCCGCTGAAGCGACAGCGGGCGCCCCGATCACCGCCGTCGCGACCAGCGCCGCCATGAACCTGAACCGCACCCGGTGCCTCCCAGAGCCTGACCGACCTGTCATCCGACCTTTGCCTGTGCCGGAGCCCCGGGTCAACACTTTGACAAAGACCTGGCTCGTGCCCTCAACGTATGAAGATCCGGTCAGGATGGGGTGACGACCGGGTGAGGGCGCCTAACCTCGACGCCGTGTGCGCACGTGTACTGGTCGCCGAGGACGACGAGAAGCAGGCCGAAGTGCTCCGGCTGTACCTGGAGAGCGAGGGCCACACCGTCGTGCTGGCCCCGGACGGCCGGGCGGCCCTCGACGAGGCCCGCCGCGACCGGCCCGACCTGCTGGTCCTCGACGTGATGATGCCCAAGGTCGACGGTCTCGACGTCTGCCGGATCCTGCGCGGCGAGTCCGACGTGGCGGTGCTGATGCTCACCGCCCGCGCGACCGAGGACGACCTGCTCCTCGGCCTCGACCTCGGCGCCGACGACTACCTGACCAAGCCCTACAGCCCGCGCGAGCTGATGGCCCGCGTCCGGACGCTGCTGCGGCGCACGGCCGCGCGCAGCGAACCCCCGGACACGGCGTTGCGCGCCGGCGCGCTGCGGCTCGACCCGGTGCGCCACGAGGTGTCGATCGACGGCCGCCCGGTCGAGACGACCCCGGGCGAGTTCCAGCTGCTCGAGACGCTGATCCGGCAGCCGGGCCGGGTGTTCACCCGCCGTCAGCTGCTGGAGCTCACCCGCGGCGACGACCGGTTCGTCAGCACCCGGATCATCGACGTCCACGTGCTCAACCTGCGCAAGAAGCTCGAGCCCGACCCGCAGAACCCCATCTACCTGCGGACCGTGTTCGGTGTCGGGTACAAGCTGACGGCGGACGATGACGCCTAGCTCGAGGCGCTCTTCCCAGCCGAGAGCGCATCAACACAGCTTTCCGCTCCGGCGCAGTCTCGTCGTCCGGCTGACGGCGGTCTCCCTGCTGATCGCGCTGGGCTCGATCGCCGCGACCGCGTGGCTCGCCGTGCAGACGACCACCCGCGCGATCCAGCAGGAACAGGGCCAGGCCCTCTCCGGCGACGCGACCATCTACACCGAAGTGCTCGGCTTCGCGGCGGTCAACCACACCTGGGACCAGGTCGGGCCGAAGCTGAAGACGCTGTCCGACCAGACCGGCCGGCGGATCGTGCTGACCACGCTCGACCGCCGCGTCCTGGGCGACTCCGGCGGCGCGCCGGTCACCCTGCCGGTGAAGGCGACCGCGTCGGTCGACCCGCTGCACGTCGACCCGGTCCTGCTGCCCCAGGCGGGGACCAGCGGCATCGACCCGCGCGCGGTGGGTCCGTTCCGGCTGCCGGCGCAGGAACGCGCCGACCTCGACGGCCTGGCCAGGAAGGCGGCCGCCTGCCTGTCGGAGTTCGGCTTCCCCAGCCAGGTGCGGGACACGGCGAACGGCCGGCCGCAGCTCACCGGGCTCGACCCGCTGGCCGCCCAGTACTTCGCGGCCAAGTGCGGGATCTACGACCTCGCGGAGGCCACCCCGACCGAATCGGCCGCGCTCAGGAGCCTCGACGAAGCCGTGAACCGCTGCCTCCAGGCCCAGGGTGCCGAGCCGGTGAAGCTCGGGCTCGACTTCGAGGCGGTCGCCGTCGTCGACCAGGGCCCCAGCCGTGCCTGCGTCGACTCGGCCCGCCGCGAGCAGCTCACGTCGTTCGTCGCGCCGCCCGCGCTGCTGTTCACCCTCGGGCCGAGCGGGTCGCCGCTGCCGACGTTCACGCTGTCGCAGGAGAACCTGACGCGGATCCTCGCGGTGACGGGCGGCGTGCTGCTGCTGGCGGCCGCGATCACCGTGCTGGTCGCGCGGCGGCTGGCCCGGCCGCTGCGCGCGCTGACGGAGGCGGCGCAGCAGGACCGGCCGGCGCCGGTGAAGTCCCGTGACGAGGTCGGCTACCTCGCCGCCGCGTTCAACGACCTCACCGCCCGCCGCGAACGCATCGAGGAGCAGCGCAAGGCGATGGTCAGCGACATCGCCCACGAGCTGCGCAACCCGCTCAACGTCATCCGCGGCCGGCTGGAGGCCGCCGAGGACGGCCACCTGCCGTTCGACCGCGCGCTGAGCGCGTCGCTGCTCGAAGAAACCGTGCTGCTGCAGCACATCGTCGAGGACCTGCAGGACCTCGCCGCGGCCGACGCCGGCCGGCTGCGGCTGCACCCCGAGCCGGTGGACGCGGCCGAGCTGGCCGGCCACGTCGCCGCCGCGCACGCCGACCGGGCCGCCGCGGCCGGCGTCACGCTCACCGTCTCCGCGCACGGGGAGACGGGGTTCGAGGCCGATCCGGTGCGGCTGCGCCAGATCGTCTCCAACCTGGTGACCAACGCGGTCCGGCACACGCCGGCCGGCGGCCGCGTGACGATCCACGTCTCGTCCACTGTGGACGAGGTGGTGATCGCCGTCGCGGACACCGGCACCGGCATCGCCGCCGAGGACCTGCCGCACGTGTTCGACCGGTTCTGGCGGGCCGAGAAGTCCCGCAGCCGCCAGACCGGCGGCAGCGGGCTCGGCCTCGCCATCGTGCGGCACCTCGTCCGGGCGCACGGCGGCACCATCGACGTCGAGTCCGAAGTGGACACCGGTTCGACGTTCACCGTCCGGCTACCGAAGCCGGATCTCCGTGGTGAGGGTGCCGGGGTGCGGGACCCGCAGGACGTGCAGCCGCCGGGCGCCGTCGCGCAGGAACGTGACGGCGGTGGCGGTGACGGTGGCGGCGAGGGCAGTGCCCCAGCCGATCGTGATCGTCGTGCGGCCGCGGCGGATCGTCAGCCCTGACGCCGTCGCGCTCGCGTCCGCACCGTGGGCGACGGGCGTGCCGTCGGCGAACCGCACGTCGTCGCCCGGGTGCAGGACCAGCGGGATCTGCTCGGTGAGCGGCGTCGTGCCCCGGACCGCGCGGGTGACCGTGTCGCGCGTGATCGTCAGGTCCGTCCGGATCCGGGTGTCCAGGCCGTACCGGACGACGACGGGTGCGGAGCCGGGCACCTTCCGGCTGCCGTCCCAGACCCGGTCACCGATGGCGTAGGTGGCGTCGAGCAGACCGCGTGCGTCCGGGGTGCCGTTCGGGAGCAGGCTTGCCCAGCACTGGGCGTCGTCCTGTTGCGAGTGGACGACCATGCCGGCCCGCGGGTGCCACAGCATGCCCTGCGCGCCCCGGACGTAGGTCGACGGCCGCGTGCCCCAGAACCCGGCGAGGTACAGCTGCGGCCGCCGCACGTAGACGTAGGCCTGGTTCAGCGCGGTGTCCCGGCGCTGGACGGCGAAGTCGTCCGAGCGCAGGTACGGGAGCTGCCGGATCGACGCCTGCTTCTCGCCGTGCGACGGGAGCGCCTCGCCGTACGAGACGTGCGCGAGGATGCGCGGCGAGGTGTCCTGCTTGGCCGGTCCGATCGCCGGGCCCGGCGTCTTCGCCCACTGCCTGCGCGTCTCGGCGCGGTCCTCCCGCGTGGTGAAGAACGCGGCCAGGTCGGGCACCTCCGGCACGAACAGCGAGGCGAGGTTGGTCCGGTCCGGATCGGGGATGACGTCGTCGTAGTAGGAGACGTGCGTGCGGCTCGACGTCGCGACGTAGGTCAGCGAGCCCGAGCCGTCCGGTTCGCGCACGACGTTGTAGCCGAACCAGTCCGCGAACTTCCGGGCCATCCCCACGACCGTGCGGTTGCGGGTCAGCGCGTGGATCTCGGCCAGCTCCGGGAGCATCACCTCGAAGTTGTAGTTGACGTCCATTCCGGTCGGCTCGTAGAAGAACCCGGCCGGGCTTTGACCGTTCGCCGCGAGGAACTCGATCCGGTCGTGCAGCTGTTTCGACAGTGCGGCGTCCGGGTTCAGCTTCAGCGCCAGCTGCGACGACGACAGTCCGGACGTGTTCTGATTGGCGAACTCGATCGGGTGCGCCCAGATCGGGTTGGCCGGGTTCAGGAACCACGTCATGCCCAGGTGCAGCGAGGCTTCGAGGTCGGCCCGGCGGGCGGGCAGCGCGTCGACCTGACGCAGGTTGGCGAGGGTCTTCGCGAGGTAGCCCAGGCCGAAGCCGGTGGCGGCCTTGGATTTCTCGGTGATCGAGTACTCCGGGAACGAGCCGTCAGCGTGCTGCAGGTTCAGGTAGTGCGCGATCGCCGCGTCGAGGCGGTTCCGCAGCGCGGGGTCGAGGTAGTACGGGTTCCACGGCCGGCGGTTCGCGTGGAACCAGCTCAGCGTGTAGACGTGCTCCTGGACGCGGGCGTTGTACGGCTCGCTCGGCGTGCGCCACCAGCCGCCGCCGAAGAACCCCAGGGTGGCGGGATCCGTGCTGACATCGTTGACAATGCCCGGCAAAATGGCGAGATAGGGCGCGAAGCGCTGCTCCGCGGGCGTGAAGAGCCGCCGCACCGGGGCGCCGGGCGGCAGCGGGGCGAGGGGCGGGTACGGGCCCACCGGCGGGGGTACCGCGGCGGACGCTGTCCCGGCGCCGACGATGCCGAGCGCCGCGGCGGCGGTGGCCCCGCCGAGGAAGGTTCTGCGATCGATCACAACTGCCTCCTAGCCTTTGAGGCCGCTCTGGGCGAGCCCCTCGACGAACTGGCGCTGCGCGATGATGAACACGACCAGGACCGGCACGACCGTGGTGGTCGCGGCGGCGAGCTGGACGTTCCAGAGGTGGCCGCCGTAGACGTCGACGTACTGCGTCAGCGCCACCGGCAGCGTGAACATGTCCTTGTCGGTCAGGTAGACCAGCGGTTCCAGGAAGAAGTTCCACGTGTTGAGGAACGTGAAGATGGCGACCGCGGCCAACGCGGGTTTCGCGATCGGCATAGCGACGCGCCGGTAAAGCCCGAACCGCGACAGGCCGTCGAGCCGGCCCGCTTCTTCGAGCTCGCCCGGGATCGTGATGAAGAACTGCCGCATCACGAACGTCGCCAGCACGCTGGGCGCGCCGAAGATCGGGACGACGATCAGCGGCCAGTGCGTGTTGGTCAGCCCGAGGTCGTCGACCAGCCGGAACAGCGGGATGATCGTGACCTCGCTCGGCACCATGAGCCCGATGAGGATGAGCCCGAACACCTTCTCGCCGCGGAACCGGATGCGCGCGAACGCGTAGCCGGCCAGCGAGGAGAAGAACATCGTGCCGAGCGTGACGAGCACGGCGATGTAGAGGCTGTTGAAGTACTGCTGCGCCAACGGAAAGTCGGTGAACGCGGCCTTGTAGTTCTCCCACTGCGGCTGGTTCGGGAACAGCTTCGGCGGGTACGCGAGCACTTCGTTGGCCGGCAGCAGCGACGCCGTGATCATCCACCAGGTGGGGAACACGAACGGCACGGCCAGCACGACCATCACGACGTAGGTCGCGATCTTGGCCCTACGACTCATGGAACACCCACCGCTTCCGCATCCGCCACTGCAGCAGCGTGAGCACGAGGATGACGAGGAACAGCACGACCGCCAGCGCGGAGCCGTAGCCGAGGTCGTGGTTGGCGAAAGCCTGCTGGTAGAAGTAGAACACCAGCACGTTGGTGCTGTCCGCGGGCCCGCCGAGGGTCAGCACCTGGATCTGCGCGAACACCTGCAGCGCGCCGGCGACGGTGATGATCGCCGTCAGCAGCGTCGTCGGGCTGATCATCGGCAGGGTGACCGAGCGGAAGCGCCGCCACGGCCCGGCCCCGTCCAATTGCGACGCCTCCACAATGGACTGCGGGATGCCTTGCAGCGCGGCGAGGAACAGGACCATGTTGAGCCCGACGTTCTTCAGCACCTGCACCACGATCACGGACAGCATCGCGGTGCCGTTGCCGCGCAGCCAGTTCGGCCCGTCGATGCCGACCGTCTGCAGCAGCGCGTTGATCCCGCCGTTGTCCTGCAGGAGGAAGTTCCACACGATCGTCCACGCGACGAGCGTGACGACCACCGGCGAGAAGAAGACTGTCCGGAACACCGTGGTGCCGCGCAGCTTCAGGTTGAGCAGCAACGCCAGCGAGAGCGCGAGCGCCAGGTTGAGCACGACCAGGCCGACGCAGAAGATCGCCGTGGCGCGGGCGACCTTCGGCGCGGTCGGGTCGTCGAAGAGCTTCGCGTAGTTGTCGGCGCCGGCGAACGCCGACGTCCCGGCCAGCAGGTTGACGTCCTGGAAGCTGTACCAGACCACCGCGGCGAGCGGCGCCACCACGAAGGCGAGAAAGCCGAGGGCCTGCGGGGCGATGAAGAGCCACCCCGCGAGCTCGTCGCGCTTCTTCGACGTCAACGTCATCGGCTCAGCGCCGGATCGATCGCCTGGCAGACACCGGCGAGCGCGGCGGGCACGTTCGCGTCCGGCTTCCACATCGGGTCCAAAGCGGACTGGACGAGCGAGGCGATCCGCGCGCTTCCGGTGTGCGACGGCAGTACGGCGCCGGTCTTGATCCCGTTCACGACGACGTTCTGCAGTTGTTCCTGGCTGAACAGCGGGTTCGCCTTGGCCAGGGTGGCCGCGTTGAGCAGGCTGTCGCGGGCGGGCGGGAAGTACTGGCCGAGCTTCGCCGAGTTGGCCGGGTTGGTGAAGAACGCGAGGAAGTCCGCGGCGGCCTTGGCGTGCTTGCCCTTCACCGGGACGCCGATCCCGGCCTGCCCGATGACCTGCGCGGCTGCCTTCGGCCCCGCGGGCAGCGGGACGATCCCCCACTCGAACGGCTTGGCCTTGAGCAGCCCGGCCCGGCTGATCTGCGCGATGGTCAGGCCGCTTTCCCCAGCGAAGAAGTCCGCCGTCGTACCCGGACCGGGCAGGGCCTTGTCGGTGAAGATCGCCTGGTGCAGGAACGTCATCGCGGACGTCATCTCCGGCGAGGTGAACCCGCAGGTCTTGCCGTCCGGGCCCCAGGCGTCGGCGCCGAAGCCGCGCCAGACTGAGGCCAGCAGCACCCACTGCTTGTACTCGAACTCGCGGATGACCAGGCCGGCCTTGCCGGTGTCCTTCGCGGCGACCTGGGTGGCGATCTGCTTGGCCGCGTCCCAGGTCCACCGTCCACTCGCGAGCAACTGGTCCGGCGTCTCGGTGATCCCGGCCTGGGTGAGCAGGTTCTTGTTGTAGAACATGCCGAACGGCGACGTCGAGAACGGGTAGGCGTAGAGGCCGCTGTCCTTGGTCCACAGTTTCGTGGCGGACGGGACCAGTTCACCCGCGTTGTAGCCGGCGGCGGCGTCCAATGTGGGCTTCAGGTTCGTGAGCGCTCCCGATTGGACGAAGTCGGGCGCGTCGCGTTCGAGGATCCACGCCAGGTCGGGCGGGTTGCCGCCGGAGAGCTGGGTGGTGAGCGCGGCCGAGTAGGCGCTGGTGTCCCCCGGCACGACGTCGAACTTGACCGACGCGACTTCCGGGTGGGCCTTGCGGTACTCGGTCGCGATGGAGTCGAAGAGGGCGAGCTGGTTCTTGTCGGTCGTCCAGACCGTCATGCGCAGGGCGATGTCTTTGTCGTCGCCGGCGCCGCCCGAGCACGCCGCCGAAGCCAGTGCGACGGCGGACAGGGCCGCGGCGAGCAGCCGGATTCTCCGGTAGGCCACGATGCCTCCTGGTTATTCGAATTAGCAGCGACCGTAAGCGTCGCCTGGAATGCTGTCAACAGGCCGTTCGGCCTCAGCGGGAGTCTGTTGTGGAGGGTCTCGCCGTGGTGGCGCCCTCGTGGATCGTGCACGGCAGGAGCAGCTGGCGGGGCTTGGGGTTCTTCAGCAGCCCGACGAGCACGCGCACGGCGTGCGCGCCCATTTCGTGGCGCGGGATGCGGAACATCGACCAGTCGGTGGCGGTGCTCGGCACGGCGTGCGCGTGCGGCTGCTGCGACGGGTCGGCGTCGCCCAGCACCACGATCGACAGGTCGTCGGGCACGCCCAGGCCGAGTTCGTGCGCGCAGGCCAAGAGGCCGTCGGCCATCGCCAAGCTCTCGACGAGCAGCGCCGTGACGCCCTCGTCGAGCGCCTGCCGCAGCGCGACCGCCGGGTCCTCTTCGAGGAACACCAGCGGCGGGCGGCGCCGCTTGCGCGCCGCCGCTTCGTAACCGCTGCGGCGATCGAGCGTCGGCTCGTTCTCCTCGGTCACGCTGAGCAGGCCGATCCGGCGGTGCCCGAGCGCCCACAACCGGTCGTGGACCTCACGGGTGGCCGTGACGTAGTCCGCGCCGACATAGCTGATCGGCCCGGTCGGCGACTCGCGGCGCCCGACGAACACGAACGGGAACTGCTCCTCGACGAGCTGCGCGAGCTCTTGGGGGTCGTTGTGCCGGCCCAGCAGGATCGAGCCGTCGGCGATGCGCAGGCGGTTCGTGCCCTGGTCGTAGATGCGGCGGCGCCCGTCGCGGCGGCCACCGCTGGTGAACAGCAGCAGGTCGAAGCCCTGTTCCTCGGCCTCCTCCTCGATGCCGAGCAGGAACGGCCGGTAGAAGTCGGCCACCCCGGACGGGAACACCGACTCGTAGGTGAAGACGCCGAGGATCTGGTTGGTCCCGCCGCGCAGCCGGCGGCCCATGATGTCCACGGTGTACCCGGTTTCGCGGAGCACCTGCTGCACGCGGTCGCGGGTCTCGGGGGTGATGCGCAGGCTGTCGGAGCCGTTGAGGACCATGGACACGACGGCCTGCGAGACGCCGGCCAGGCGCGCCACCTGGGCCTGCGTGACCCGGCCCGAACCCGCCGTCATCCGTGACTCCCTCCGGCTCGTCTCCGCCAGACCTTACCGGCGGCCGCATCAGTACCCCCGCACTTCCGGCCAGCGGCGTTCCACCCCGGCGTTGTCGAGCATCCGGGCGAAGTCTTCGAAGAGGCGTGCGTCGGTCTGGACGTCTCGCGGTTCGACGTCCTCGCCGATGGCGAACGCGGCGAGCAGCCCGGCGACCTCGCCGATGTTCCACTCCACGGGGTGCAGCCGGAAGCAGCCGTTCGTGATGTGCGTGGTGCCGATGTTCTTGCTGGCGGGCAGGAGGTTCTTGGTGCGGACGGGCAGCAACGCCCCCAGCGGGATCTCGTACGGGACGCTGGCGACGTCGATGTAGTTGTCCCCGCCGGTCGACGGGTGCAGGTCGATCCGGTAGCTGCCGACCCCGACAGCGTCTTCGCGGCGGACGCGGCCATCGACGCCGAGGATCTCGGCGGAGACGTCGTGTTCGGTGACGGTGGTGACGGCCTTGATGCGCCGTGCTTCGCGGACGTACGCCGACTTCGCGAGACCGTCTTTCGTGTCGGTGACGTCCGGGCGCAGCCTGAGTCCGGGGAAGCCGGTGCCGCCGTCCGCGCGGGGGGCCTCCGTCTGCAGCCAGTACAGGACGGACAGGCTCAGCTGCTTGGCTTCGTGGTGCGCCGCTTCGACGTCGGCTTCGGTGGTGTGGCCGGGGATCGTGAGCGCGGGCTTGAGCCAGTAGTCGTTGAGGGGCCAGTTGACGAGCGTGATGTCGGAGTCGAAGGCGCCGTCGGTGTGCAGGTTGCGGGCGAGGATGCGGCGGAAGGCCCACAGCTCCTTGTCGCCGGCGTCGGCGCTCTGGTCGGCGCTCACGGCCAGCGGGTCGCCGGGCGGGTTCGGGACGAAGGTGCGCTTGACGGGCTCGAGCGTCCGGGGGTCGGGCGCGACGAAGCCGAGCAGCGGGCCGGGCCAGAAGTCCGGCTGGTAGTCGCGCCAGAAGCCGTACATCTCCGGCTTGTCGATGACGTGGTTTTCGCCGTCGTGGTGGGAAACCGCGAAGCAGTACGTGATGCCCTGGAGGTTGGCCGGCGCGGCTTCCTCGGGCGCGTGCGGCTCGTCGTGCGTGCTCCTGGCTTCCGCCCCGGTGACGTGCTCGGTGCCGGTGAGTGGCAGGAGGTCGCCGTTCTCGGTGGCGTCGAGGACGTACTGCGCCTTGACGGTGACCTTGTCCTGGCCGCTTTCGAGCACCACGGCGTCGACGCGGTCGTGCGTCGTGTGCGCGTCGACCGGCCGGTGGTTCCGGAGGACGTGGATCCGTCCGGCGCTGACGTGCGGCGCGAGCATGGCCTCGATGACAGCCAGCGCCACGCGCGGCTCGTGGCAGAGCTTGCTGACGCGCCCGGCGCCGGGGTTCAGCTCCGGGCGCTTCGCGGCTTCGGCGCGGAGCGGGTAGTGGCGGCGGTAGTGGTCGCGGATGCCCGCGCGCAGGTCGCGGTAGGTGCGGGTGGAGCCGAACCGCTCGATCCAGGGGTTCTCGTCCGGCGGCACGGCTTGCGCGGTGAGCTGCCCGCCGAGCCAGCCGGTCTCCTCGGTGAGCACGACCCGGCGGCCGTGGCTCGCCGCGGCCAGCGCGGCGGCGACCCCGCCGAGTCCCCCGCCGACCACCAGAATCTCCGTGTCCAGTTCCCTCATGAAGCCTTCCCGGCGCTGATAATTCGAATTACTACGCGGGTATGGTGCGCTGGGCAGGCGTCGGGCGTCAAGAGCCAGAACCGGACAGACCCCGTGATCAGCGGGTCGACACGCGTGTCTGGAGGGTCGACACGCGTGATTCCCGGGTCGACACGGCGCCGGCCGGTGCCCTGCGGTGTGTCGACCCTTCAATCACGCGTGTCGACTCCCCAATCACGCGTGTCGACCCTTCCGTCACGGGTTACAGGGGGATGCCGGAGTAGTTGTCGGCCAGTTCGGTCGCCGCGGACACCGAACTCACGGTGCGGCGGAGCTGGGCGAGCTGGAGCTGGGCGTCGAAGTCGTCGCCGTGGCGGTGCAGCATCGACGTCATCCACCACGAGAAGTGCGTGCAGCGCCAGACCCGGCGCAACGCCGTCTCCGAGTACGCGTCGGCGAGCGTGTCATCGCCGCGGAAGGACGCGGTCAGCGCACGGGACAGCAGCGCGACGTCCGCCACCGCCAGGTTCAGCCCCTTCGCGCCCGTCGGCGGCACGATGTGCGCCGCATCCCCGGCCAGGTAAAGGTTTCCGTGTCGCATCGGCGTCGTCACGAAGCTCCGCATCGGGAGCACGCTCTTCTCCGTGATCGTGCCCGTCTCCAGCGTCCAGCCGGAAAAGGCGAGCCGCGTGGCCAGCGCCGTCCAGATCCGGTCGTCGCTCCACTCGGCGATGTCCTCGTCCGGCGCGACCTGCAGGTAGAAGCGGCTCACGCGTGGCGAGCGCATGCTGTGCATCGCGAAGCCGTCCGGGTGCCAGGCGTAGATCAGCTCGTCGGCCGACGGCGCGACGTCGGCCAGCACACCCAGCCACGCGAACGGGTACGCCCGCTCCCAGACCTGCGACGACGGGATCGACAACCGGCTCGGCCCGTGGAACCCGTCGCAGCCGACGACGACGTCCGCGTCGACCCGCTGGGCCGCGCCGTCGGCGTCCACAAAGGTCACCGACGGCGAGCCCGTCACGTCGTGCAGCGCGACGTCCGACGCCGAGTAGTACGCCGGGTGGCCGGCCTTTTCCCGCGCCACCATGAGGTCCTTGGTGATCTCGGTCTGCCCGTAGATCGTCACCGACCGGCCGACGAGGTCGACGAAGTCCAGGTGGTGCCGCTCGCCCGGCCACTGCAGGTGGATGCCGCGGTGCTCCATGCCTTCGACGTCGAGCCGGGCGCCGAGCCCCACCGAGCGCAGCAGCTCGACCGTGCCCGCCTCGAGCATGCCCGCGCGGATGCGCGCCTGGACGTGCTCGGCGGTCTGCCGCTCGACGAGCACCGAGTCGATGCCTTCGAGGCCGAGCAGGTGGGACAGCAGCAGCCCGGCCGGGCCGGCGCCGACGATGACGACCTGGGTGCGCACGGCAGTTCCTTTCACGCGACGAGAGCCCGAGCATGGGCCACCCCCCTCGGCGGCCACCACGACATTCTCGTTCAGTGAGAGAGTGTCCGCGAGATTCCCCGCGCCGCCGCGCGCAACGCCGGGATCTGCATCCGCGCGGAGTCGTCGTTGGGCACGATCACCGACAGCGCCGCGACGACGTCCCCGCCCGGCCCCCGCAGCGGCACGGCGATCCCTGTCGTCTCCTCGTCGATGAAGCCCGCGCAGAACGCGTAACCCTCGCGCCGCACGTCCGCCAGGAACCGCCGCAGCCGCCCCGGCTCGGTCAGCGTCGTGCGCCGGAAAGCCTCCAGTGGACTCGCCAGCACCTGTTCCTGCAGCTCGGCGGGCGCGTGGGCGAGCAGCACCAGCCCGGACGACGACGCGTGCAGCGGCAGCCGCCCGGCCACCCGCGTCACGTTCACGACCGCGCCGGGCGCGGAAAGCCGCTCGACGAACAGCACCTCGCGGTCCTCCAGCACCGCGAGCTGCGTGTGGTGCCCGACGACGGCGTGCAGGTCCTCCATGAACGGCATCGCCGCCTCGCGCAACCCCAGCGTCGGGGACGCGCGCGAAGCCAGCTCCCACAAGCGGACACCCACGCGGATCCTCCGATCGGGGTCGCGCCGCAGCCAGCCGTGCCCGACCAGCTCCTCGATCAGCCGCGACGCCGTCGCGACGTGCAGCCGGGCCCGCCGCGCGATGTCGGTGACGCGCAACGCGGGCGCGTCCGGTTCGAACGTCTCGAAGATCCGGACGACGCGCGTCAGCACGGAGTCGCGTTTCACCACGTCAGGCAGTGTGCCCCACCCCGCGGCGGGGCACACCGCGACGCGTCACGGCAGCGAGTTCAGGAACGGCTCGTGGCTGTTCTGGAACTCCCAGTTGTAGTACTTGTCCCAGTTGATCGACCACGTCATCAGCCCGCGCAGCGCCGGCGACGTCCCGCCGCGCAGCGTGTAAGAGCCGCAGCCACTGCCCTTGACCAGGCAGTTCACCGCCGTCTGGACGTCCGCGGGCGACGTGTAGCCGTTGCCGGCGCTGACCGCCGCGGGCAGCCCGACCGCGATCTGGTCCGGCCGCAGCCCCGGGAAGAACTTCCCGGTGTTCGCGACGGTGAAGCCGGCCTTGAGCATGTCGGTCATCGCGATGTGGAACTCCGCGCCGCCCATGTTGTGGTACTGGTTGTCGAGCCCCATGACCGGGCCGGAGTTGTAGTCCTGGACGTGCAGCACGGTCAGCGAGTCCCGCAGCGCGTGGATCACCGGCAGGTAGGCGCCGGTCCGCGCGTCGCCGGCGCTCGTGCCGCCGTAGAACTGGTAGCCGACCTGCACGAAGAACGTCTCCGGCGCCATGGTGAGCACGAAACCCGAGCCGTACTTGGCCTTGAGCGACTTCAGCGCGGAGATCAGGTTGACGATCACCGGCGTGGTCGGGTTGCGGAAGTCGCTGTCGCCGGCGTTGAGCGAGAGCGAGTGGCCCTCGAAGTCGACGTCGAGCCCGTTGAGACCCCACTTGTCGATGATCGCCGAGACGGAGCTGACGAACTTGTCGCGCGCGGCGGTCGTCGTCAGCTGGACCTGGCCGTTCTGGCCGCCGATGGAGATCAGGACCTTCTTGCCCTGCGCCTGCTTGGCCTTGATGGCGGCGGTGAAGTCGGCGTCGCTCTCGACGTTCGGGCACTCGGCGGCGGAACAGCGGTTGAAGCGGATGTCGCCGGAGGTGACGGACGTCGGTTCGCCGAACGCGAGGTCGATGATGTCCCAGGCGGCGGGGACGTCGGCCATCCGGACGTACCCGGAGCCGTTCGCGAAGCTGGAGTGCAGGTAGCCGATGAGCGAGTGCTTCGGCAGGCCGGTGTCGACGCAGCCGGTGGTGGTCGCGCTGGTCGTCCCGCTCTTCGGCGATTCACCGGCGGAGTTGTACGCGGCGACGGCGTAGCTGTGGGTCGAGCAGGCGGCCAAGCCGCTGATGGTGGCGCTGGTCCCGGTGACGGTCGCGACGGCCGTGGTGCCTTCGTAGACGCGGTACCCGGTGACGGTGCCGGCGGCGGCACCCCAGCTCAGGGCGATCGAGTTCGTCGTGACGCTGCCGGTGGCCGGGTTGCCGGGGGCACCGGGCGTGCCGGGGGTGCTGCCGCCGGGGCCGTCGAGGACGACGTCGTCGGCGTAGTAGGTGCCGGCGCCGTACCAGCCGTGGAGGTAGAGCTGGGCGGAGGTCTGGTTGCCGGTGGTGAAGGTGAGGGACAGCTGGTTGTAGGCGCCCGAGTTGCCCGACCAGGTCGAGGCGCCGCCGGTGATGCCGAGGTAGACGGGGTTCCCGCGCACCCAAGCCGAGACGGTGTACGTGGTGTTCGGCTGAACGGACACGGTCTGCGCGCACTGGGCGTAGTCGGCGCCGACGGGCGTGCCGGCGAGGGCGTACCCGCCGCCGTGCACGGGGGTGCTCACGGTGGTCGCGTTCGCGCAGGTCCAGCCGGAGAGCGAGCCGGCCTCGAAACCGGGGTTGGCGAGGAGGTTGGCCGCCTCGGCGGGACCGGCCGCGAGACCGGAGAGCGCCAGTACGCAGGCGGCGAGGGTTGCGGACAGTCTGGAACGCCTCATCGGGTCCTCCAGTCGGGGAGTTACCGATATTGTCTAGACCAATATGTAAAATGTCCAGACCAACTGAGGGTGACGGCGACCCTCGCGTCGCCCGGCTACGCGACCGCAGGCGAGGGCGGGGTGCGCAGGCACGCGAGCCGTCCGCCCAACCACGCGCGCCGACCAACCGGGTACGCGAACCGACCCCCAAGCACGCGACCCGGCCCTCCGAGCACGCGCGCCGCGGGACAGGTCGCGTCAGCAGCCCACCAGCAGCTTCGCCACCACTCGCGTCCGCCGTGCCCGCGCCCGGTCGATCACCTGCACGCTGCTCCACCCGGCCGGCACCCGCTCCGCCAGCAGCGCCTCGCGCCACTTCCCCGCCCGCCGGACGTGCCGGGCGAACGACCGCGGCCGCACGATCCGTCCGCGGCTCCGCTGCCCCGCCAGTGCCTCCGAAGCCGTCGCGTCCAGGAACAACAGCCGCACCGGCCGGCCGCTCACCGCGCCGACCAGCGCCAGGAGCGCGCGCGTCGAAGCCCGCGTCGACGGCTCGTGGACCACGATCGGCCCGGCCGCCATCGCCCGCCGGACCACCCGGGCGCGGTGCCACGCGTGGACCACCGGCCGGTAACACCGGTACGGCACCGACGGGACCGCCGCCGCCAGCCGGGCGCGGACCTGGTCGGAATCCAGCACCACCAGACCGGGCGCGGCGTGGTGGAGCATCGTCGTCTTGCCCGCGCCGGGCAGGCCCGCCACCACGAGCAGGTCGCGGGGCCCGAGCTCGATGACCGTGGGCTCGCTCATGCCCCCTCAACGCCCCGTCGAAGGTAATGGTTCCTTTACCTTTGACTCACGGAGCGTGATCAATCGGGGAGCAGACCCGACCGTACGGCGCACGCCACCCGCGAAGACGCCCCGATGTCACCTCCCGTGCCCGGCGTCACCCACTCGCCTGAAAACCCATGCGCGGCAAGGCATTCATCGCTCCGGAACCGCTTCGGGTGAAGATCGTCCGCATCCCTTCCCGGCGTCCGGATTTTGCCTATCTTCTGGAAGGACGCACCGCTAGAACAGGGGAACTCGCCATGACCCAGTCGCTGGAACTCCCGGTCCAGGAATTCTGTCTCGATTGGACGCTCACGGGCGACGACGGTGGCCGCGTCGGGGTCACGCTCTCCGGGCAGGTCGCCCTGCTCGACAACAACCGGTTCTACAAGATCGACGGCGTCGTCTACGTCACCGAGGGTGACGCCGACATCCGCGCGGTCGGGAACCCGTGCCTGTCCGTGCGCCGCAACGGCGTCGAGAAGACCGGGCGGCAGTGGGGCTGGGAGATGTGTTCGGCCCGCAAGCGCCTCGCCGCGCTGAACACGATGGAGGGCTACTTCGTCCGCACCGGCTACTGGGCACCGGCCGACCGCGCGATCCAGCTGAGCCTCTGCGCCGAAGCCGGGTGGAGCCGGCGCAAGAGCTACAGCCCGACCGTCACCGTCCGGATGGTCGACTGACCACTGTGGACGCCCGGCGCCGCGCCGCCGCGACCACGAGCCCGGCCGCGACCGCGCCCGCCACCGCACACCCGGCGCCGAACCCCGGAGCCGGTTCGTGCACCCGCAGCACGGAAATGCAGAGCCATGCCACGGCACCGAACAGCAGGCCCAGCACCGGCCCGCCGACCGACGCGCCGCGCCAGCGGTGGCCGTTGCGGATGGTCCGCAGCCCGGATTCGAGGTAGGCGAGCGCGAACAGCGCCAGGATGAGACTGCCCGCGCCCATCGCGCTGGCCAGCGGGTGCTGGCTGGTGAGCAGCGTGAACGTCTGCGTGACCGGCCCGGTCTGCACTGTCGCCGTGACCGCGCCGCCGACGACCCAGCGCGCGATGGCCGGCAGCGTGAGCTGCGCGGTGAAGCCGTTGCCCGCCGCTTTCGCCTCGGTTTCGGCCGAGCCCAACGGAATCCCGGCCGCGGACAGCGTGAGCGCGACGCGACCCGGGTTGCCGGTGCCGGTCAGCGTCAGCGGCTTGCTGAGGTCCACCTCGACCGGCACCGTGACGGGCTGCGCACCGAGGTTCAACGTCGGTGACGCCTGGTGCGGCAGCCGTTCCGGGTTGAGCAGTGCGAGGACGACCAGCACGATCGCGGCGGCCGCCGCGGCCAGCCGCAGCCACAGGACAGCGGCTTTCGAGCCGGACCCCTCGCCCGTCCGGCCGGAATCCGGACCTCCGTCACCCGTCCGGCCGTCGCCCGGCCCGGGACCGGTGTCCGGCCCGCTCGGCGCGACCAGCGTCGCGTTCGGTCCCGACGGCCGCTGGACCGGCCGGGTCCGGGCCTCCCCCGGCGGCGCCGGCGCGGTGGGCGAGTTGAGCCCGGCGATCACCCGGGGGGTCAGGTGCAGCACCGGCACCCCGGACCGCTCGAGCCAGCCGGGCCCGTAGACGGCGGTGGCGGCCCCGGCCAGGTCGGCCGCGAACGACTCGGCCTCGCGGTAGCGCGCATCGAGCTCACGCGCGAGGCTGCGCATGATCACGCCGGCGATCGGCATCGGGACACCCGCGATCGGCCGCGGGTCGGTGAACATGTGCTGGCGCATCATGCTGATCGCGCCGCGCGTGTTGTCGAACGGCAGCTGCCGGGACAGCAGCTCGTAGAGCACCGTGCCGGCCGCGTAGACGTCGGCCGCCGGGCTCAGCGCGTTGCCCATCGCCTGCTCGGGCGCGATGTACGCCGGGGTGCCGAGGATTTCGCCCCCGTGCGTGACGAGCGTGGCGCCCTCGCTGATCACCCGCGCGATGCCGAAGTCCGCCACCTTCACCACGCCCTGCAGGTTGAACAGCAGGTTCCGCGGCTTGACGTCGAGGTGCAGCACGCCGGCCCGGTGCGCGGCGTGCAGCCCGGCGAGCATCGCCAGGCCGATCGCGCACGCCTGCTCGCCGCTGACGCCGCCGCCGTGGAACCGGCTGTGCACGGTGCCACCGTCGAGCCGTTCCATCACCAGCAGGTGCTCGCGGCCGGTGCGGACGTAGTCGAACACCGGCACGATGTGCGGGTGGTCGAGGCTGGCCAGCACGCGGGCCTCGCGGTCGAACAGCTCGCTGCTGGCCTGGTGGTTGAGCACGTCCCAGGGCAGCTGCTTGATCGCGACGCTGCGCCCGAGCGTCCGGTGCGTCCCGGCGAACACGACGCCCATGCCGCCTTCGCCGATCTCCGCCCCGATGTCGTACTGCGGCAGCGCGGCGACCAGCTCGGCCGGTGCGCTCATCGGGTGAATTCCTGGGTCGGCGGGACAGCCATCCGGACCGTGGTGTCACTGTCGGTCACCGCTCGCGGCGGCGCCGGGTGCGGCGTCAGATAGCCGAGCAGGAACGCGATCGCCGCGGCGCCGAGCACCACCGGGATCTCGATCGCCGGCTCCGGCGGGACCAGCCGCAGCACCGACAGCGTGATCACCGCGACCAGGCCGGTGCCGAACCCGGCGGGCAGGAACCGCAGGCCGCGGCGCCACCGGTTGGCGGCCAGCCGGTGGCGGGCGAGCGCGAGCAGCGCACCCAGCCAGGCCAGGACGGTGAGCACGAGCATCGCCAGGCCGAAGACGCCGTAGACCGACCAGAAGGAGCCGCGGACGTCGGCGACCGTCGTCGCCTCGCCGAGCGTCGCACGCTGGGCGTCGAGCAGTTCGACCGACGAAGGCAGCAGCCCGGTCGCCTGCCCGACGAGGTCGCCGAGGTCCAGCACGAACGTCCGGGTGACCGAGCCCCGCGCCGGCACTTCGAACGGCGCGGTCGTGTCGTAGGCGAAGAACGTGAGGGCGAGCGCGACGCCGGAGAGCCGCACGCTGCGGACCTTGACCGGGGCGCTGCCGGAGTTGGTGGCCACGACCTGCAGTTCGACCTGCTTGGCCGGGTCGACCGGGACCGTGGCGTCGGCGATCGGCCGCCGGTCGATCGACACCTGCACATCGAGTGAGCCGGCTTCGGCCGACGCGGGTGGCGCGCCGAGCAGCACCCCGCACAAACCCAACGCAACCCCCGCCGCGATGACACGTCCCATTGGGCATCCCCTACTTGCGTTATCCGACTGGTCCGGAATGCTACAGCGAGCACACACCGGGGAGGGACGTCCCAATGCGATTCGTGGTTCGGCTGTTTTTGGGCGCCGTGGCCGGAGCGATACTTCTGCTCGCGGTCGCAGGTAACGCCAACGCACAATCACCATACCTATCTTCGGTTAGTTTACAACCATCAACTGGGAAGGCCGGAAGTTCCTTCACCATTTCCTGGAATTTCTATCCCTGCAAAGGCCCGGTCACCTTTTCCTGGAACGGCACGCCGATGTGGTCGGCGAACACCGACCTGCAAACCAACACCAAAGGCACAGTCGCAGCCCAGGTGCCGGGTAGCGCCCAACCCGGCACCTACCCGGTGACCGGCACCTGCACCAACGCCCGGACTGGCGCAGCGCTCAGCGGAGGCAGCCGGTTCACAGTGACCACCACGCCGACCACGACCCCGCCGCCCCCGACCACCACGACTCCGCCGGTCGTGACCTCGAAACCGACCCGGCCCGGCACCACCACGACCCCGCCGACCACGACCACCACTCCGCCGACGACCACGACCACCCCGCCGTCGTCGTCCACCACGCCGACCACGCCCGGCACCCCGACCACCACCAGCACCGAGCCGAAGCCGGGTGAGCTGGTGCTCGACCGGCCGAGCGTCCAGCCCGGCGACGAGCTGTCGGCGTCCGGGAAAGGCTGCGAGCCGAGCCGAATGGTCACCCTGACCTCCGACGGGATCGAGGTCGGCTCCGCGTACGCCGACGCCTCCGGCGCCTTCACCGCGCCGGTCGAGTTCACGCGGATCGAGGCGGGGCGGCACACCGTCATCGCCGAGTGCGGGGTGCGGCTGACCGGCGCGGTCGACCAGGTCGTGACGCGGTCGTCCGGCGGGCAGACCGGGACGCTGGTCATCCTCGTGTTCTTCGTGCTCGCGGGCATGACGGCGGTCCGCTTCCGCTGATCCCCGGTTGACATGCAGCCGTTTGGCTGCCTATCGTGAATAGGC
>NZ_JBEXVF010000096.1:0-31668 GCF_040629235.1 Amycolatopsis sp. NPDC005961
CTCCGTCGTCGGTCACGAGGTAGTACCGGCGAGGTGGACGCCCCGCTGACTCTTCGGGAGTCTCCCAGCCGTCACTCAGCCAGCCGAGTTCGAGCATCTGGCGGAGGCGGGGGTACATCGCGCCTGAGCGCACGCCTGACTGCTTGGACAACTCGTAGCCCCAGTGTCGCTCGCGCGGTGCACTCAGCAGCGCTAAGGCCAGCTGGATGAGTGCGTATGTGGTCCGCATCGGCCTAGTTTGACATATGTCGTGGAAGCTCGCCAGTCTTGAAGGAAGAGGTCCCGTGCGCATCGTGGTCATCGCCGGCCCACCGTGCGCCGGCAAGACCACGCTAGCGTGGCAGGTCGCCGGCCCTGACGATGTAGTGCTGGACTTCGACGACATCGCCCGCGGCATGGGCTCGCCGGTGCAGTGGCTGCACCCCGAGCCGTACCGCACGCAGGGAGAGCTGGTCTTGCAGCAAGCGATCGCCGAGGCGCACGCGGCACAGGGCAGCGGCACGGCGTGGGTGCTGCGCACCGCGCCGCGTCCATCCTCCCGTGCCAGCCTGGCTGAGCTGTGGGGCGCCGACGTCTACGTGCTCGACCCGAGCGAGGCAGAGTGTCGTCGTCGAGCGCGAGGCCGGCCGACTGGCACCGGCTCGGCCATCAGCTCGTGGTACCACCGCTACCGGCCACGGCGCGGCGACCTCGACGCTGTTGACCTTGTGCATAGCCATGCATAATCATGTATGAAGTATCACGAGACGTCATGATCGAGACCGGCCAATGCCGATATACATGAGCACTTAGATCATGTAGATGCCCAGGTCAGAGCATGTGTCGATCACTAGCGATCTTGCTTTGCGTCCACATCGGATGATCGAAACAACCTCTGACCTGCGGATGTTGCTCGGTAACGGGGTAGGGGGGGGCAAAAGTGTGGATCTTGACCGTTGACCCGCTCCCACCGCAACGCTGTTTTTTCGAGAGAGTCGATCTCCGAAGCTAACGTTAGCCGCCGTTTCCGCTGTTCAACCTTTGATCGTCGATCATGCTCTAACTCAGCGTTGCGATCTTGCTGAACCGGTTCAGCTGCGTTCTTGCTGCTCAGCGAGCGCTGCGAGGTGCCGAAAAGCGCTCTCGCGGTTGCCGATCCGTGACCTCTGGCCGTGACGCGGCTATGCATATCTATACAGGTGATCATGGCTGACTCAGGCGCCCTCCGCGTCGCCCGCCACAAGGCGCACGCCGCCGGCGAGCACCACCTGTGCAAGCCGGAGAACTGTGACGCAGCCGCAGCAAACGCACAGGTAGACGGCACCGGCGCTGAACGTGCGCGGCGGTATCGCAAGCGTCGGAGGCTCCACAACTCCGGCGACCATTCCATGTGCCTTCCTGGCAGGTGCGCAGCCCTCGAGGGCGACGACGCCCGTGACGTCACGGACCCGGCTGACGTGATTCTAGGCGTCACGACCGACACGTCTCCGTCGTCACGCCTCGGGCCGCGTGGCGCCGAGCTCTGGGCCGCCGTGTGCGCCGGCTGGACGCCGTCAGCGCTCCACTCCGAACTCCTGCTCGAAGCCTGCCGGATTGTCGACAGGCTCGACAAGCTCGATCGACAGCTGCGCGGCGAGGACTGGCTTCACTTCCGGGCGCGCGCCGAGGACGAAGGCGAAGTCCACGTCTACATCGACAAAGCCCTGGCGGAGGCGCGCGAGCAAGAGCAGACGCTGAGGGCGCTGATTGTCGAGCTGGCGAAGGTGGCCGACCTGCAGCCGTCAGAGAAGAAGGGCGGTGGGGTCCTTGCCGGCCTCGCCGATGAACTCGCCGCTAAGAGGCGCAACCGCCCCGCGGGTTAGCGTCGCCCCGCCGTCTGTCGACTCCTACGGCAGCATTGCCTGCCGGCTCATGGCAGCCGCGGGCAAGCCGCTCGAGCAGTGGCAGCGCGACGCCATGCAGATCATGCTGTCCGTCCGCGAGGATGACAGGTGGGCGTGCTACGAGTACGCCGAGTGGGTAAGCCGGCAGTCCGGGAAGGGCGCGCTCGGGGAAGCACGCGTCCTGACCGGCTTCCTGGTCCTCGGTGAGCAGCTGATCATCTGGACCGCTCACGAGTACAAGACCAGCCACGAAGCCTTCCTGCGAATGCGGGCGCTTCTCCGTGCGCTGGGCACCTCGGTTTCCGAGAACCTGGTGATCGTCGACGGCGTCGAGATCAAGATTCACAACGGCAACGAAGAAGGCTTCGAACGCCTCGACACCGAGCAGCGCGTGAAGTTCATCGCGCGGTCGAAGTCGTCCGGCCGCGGCTTCTCGGGCGATTGCGTGATTATCGACGAGACGTTCGCCTACACGCCGGAGCAGGCCGAAGCGCTCGGCCCGACGATGATCGCGCGTCCGAACGCGCAGATCGTCTACCTGTCTTCGCCGCCGCTCAGCAGCGAAACCGGTCAGGTCATGTACAGCCTGCGGACGCGGGCTGAAAAGGGCGGAGATGGTGCCCTTGGCTACCGCGACTGGGGCCTGGCGGGCGACCTGGATGCTATCGACCGGATCAACCTGGACGACAGAAACCTGTGGGCACAGGCCGTGCCGGCACTCGGCGGCGGCCGGGTCACGATCGAGACAATCGATCGACTGCGGAAGATGCTGTCGCAGAACGGTGGCCGCGGTTTCGCACGCGAGGTTCTGGGGCTGTGGCCGAAGAAGCGCGAAGGCGGCGGCTTCATCGACCTGAAGCGTTGGCGCGAACTGGCCGACCCGGCGTCGCAGCGAGCTGGCAACGTCGCGATTGCCGTCGACATGTCCCCGAAGCGTGACTACGCCTGCATCAGCATGGTTGGCCGGCGGGAAGACGGGTTCAGGCACGCCCAGATCCTCGACTACAGGCCGGGTATCGATTGGCTGGTCGAGAAAATCGTCGAGTGGCGCGGGCTACTGCAGCCGGTCGTTGTGGCGATGGGGCCTGGCACCGGCCGGGCGTTGAAGGTTGAGCTCAAGAAACACGGGATCGAGCCGTCGGAAGACACTGACGAGCCTAAGCGTGGCGACCTGCTCATCCTGAGCGCCGGCGAGATGGGATCCTCGTGCGGGTTGTTGCTGCAGCAGGTCCGAGACGGACAGCTGCGCCACATTGGACAGGCCGAGCTCGACTCTTCCATCGAAGGCACGGCCGCCAAGGAAACCGGCGACAACCTGGTGTGGGTGCGAGGCAACTCCTCGGCCGACCCGTCGCCGACCGTTTCCCTTTCCATTGCCCTGTGGGGCTTCGACGCGCGCTCTCACCTGGTCGACCAGGCGGGCGAGCCGTTCCATATCTGGTGAGAATGAGGGGGCAGAGTTGAAGCGTGCGCTCCTCTTCGCGTCAGAAGTAGCAGCGGTCGCCGTCCTTGCTGTCGGTGTGGCACTTCTCAGCGTGCCCGCCGCACTGATCCTTGTCGGTGTCCTCGGGGTGGTTGCTTCCGAGCGGGCAACTTCGATTCACGATAAGGCGGCGAACAAGTGAGCCTTTTCGGCCTGTTCGACGGCGGTGAGCGCCGCGACAACATCCAGAACCCGGCAACTCCGCTGACGTCTGCGTCGCTTCTGGACCTACTCGGTGGCCAGATCGTCGAGGCCGGCGTCGCAGTCACCCCGACCGGGTCACTGGAGATGTCAGCCGTCTACCGCGCGGTCACCCTGATCTCCTCGGTTGCTGCGGCAATGCCGATGGTCGTGTACGCCAAGGGAACGAAAGACAAGCAGCAGTCGACACTGCTCGATGACCCGCATCCGGACTTGACGCCCTACGAGTTCTGGCGCCTCTCGTACGCACATCGATGCCTGTGGGGAAACTTCTACGCGCAGAAGCTTCGCGATGGCCTCGGCCAGATCAAGTACCTGTATCCACTGAAGCCGCACAGCGTGAAGGTGGGCAAGGCGAAGCCTATTGCCGCCAACCCTTCCGGCAAGGTCTTTGAGATCACGCTCGAGTCCGGCGAGACGGTCGTCCGCACGCCGCGGGAGATCCTGCACATCCCCGGCTTCGGCTACGACGGCGTAGCTGGAGTTTCGCCAATCAAGCTGGCCGCGCAGGGCATCGGTACCGCCCTGGCTGCAGAGCGCTACTCCGGCAAGCTGTTCGGCTCCGGCAACCTGATGTCCGGCATCCTGCAGACGGATCAACGTCTGCAGCAAGAGGACGCCGAGAAGCTACAGGCGCGCTGGAAGGCCAAGGTTTCCGGCCTGAACCGAGCTCACGAGACGGTTGTTCTCGACGCCGGCGCGAAGTTCCAGCAGCTGACCATGTCCATGGTGGACGCCGAACTGCTGGCCTCGCGGCACTTCGAGATCGTCGAGATCGGTCGGTTCTTCGGCGTCCCTCCGTTCCTGATGATGGAGACGGAGAAGACGACGTCGTGGGGGACCGGCCTCGAGCAGCAGTCGCTCGGTTTCGTCCGCTATGACCTGCATCCGCAGTGGCTGGCGCCGACCGAGCAGCGGATCTCGAAAGAGCTAACCGGCACGGACACCGAGGTTCGCTACAACCTCGACTCCCTGCTGCGCGGCGATACCGCGGCGCGCACCCAGTTCTACCAGATGATGCGCATGGTTGGCGCCTTCAGCGCGAATGACATCCGCGACCGCGAAGACCTGCCGCCGATCGCGGACGGCAACAGCTACTTGCAGCCGGCGAACATGTGGCCGCTGGGCTATACGCCGCCCGATGGAGGAAACAATGGCTCTCCGAAGCCTTCAGGCGACTGAGGAACGTCGCCATCTCGGCATTGCCAGCGCCGGCGTCGGTATCCGAGAGGCGAGCGACGGCAAGCCCGCTCTTTTCTACGGTCACGCGGCGGTGTTCAACAAGAGGGCCGCGATCGGAAACCCGCTGACATGGGGCTTCTACGAGCAACTGGCCGAAGGCGCATTTACGAAGACGCTCAGCGAGTGCGACGCGCGCTTCCTGATCGACCACGACTCTTCGATGGTCGTGGCCCGAATGTCCGCCGGGAATCTCCGCCTGAGTCAGGATTCGGTCGGCCTCGCGGTCGATTCCGATCTCGACATGCGGCTGTCCTATGTGTCCGACCTGTCGGTGAATCTTGAGATCAAGAACATCACCGGCATGTCCTTCGGCTTCTACGTCGTCAAAGACCAGTGGGACATCGAAGAGGTCGAGCTGTCCACTGGGGACACGGCCGAAGTCGAGGTTCGCACGATCCTCGAGGTTCGACTACTTGAGGTGTCCGCGGTGACCTTCCCCGCGTACGAAGAGACTGACGCCGGGCTTCGCGCCTTGGCGTTCCGCAGCGACCGCGCTGCGATTGAAAGGCGACTGCCGCACTTGCCGGCGGCCGCCAAGCTGCTCGCAGACATCGATTCCGAGCCGGGCGAGACCACTCGGGATAGCGGCGACAAGACCGAGCCGGCTGAGACCACTCGGAACAGCGTCGCGCTCCTGAAGCTGCGAACGAAGGCGACGGGGTCACTCTACGGCCTCGGACGCAACTGAATTCAACCCCCAAATCACGAAGCCCCCGCTAACCCGGGGGCTTTTTCGTGTGCCCGGAAAGAGACGGAAACACATGAGCAACATTGCTCGGCTCATCGAAGAGCGCAAGAAGGCATGGGACCGCTGCAACGAAATCCTGAGTCGCGCCGAGGGCGAGAACCGCGACCTTACCGCGGAAGAGCGTCAGAACTGGGATGCCGCTGACGCCCGCGTCGGCGAGCTCTCCGCGGACATCGAGCGCCACGAGCGGACCGCCAAGTACGGCGAGGTCGACTTCGGCCAGGTGCTCGACGAGAAGCGTTCCGGCGCCCCCGAGGGCGACGCCGAGGCCAACGAGAAGCGCTACGAAGGCGCGTTCTCGAGCTTCCTGCGGCGCGGCATGTCCGACGTGACTCCCGAAGAGCGCAGCCTGCTTTCCCAGCGGATGGAGATGCTTTCTCCGGAGCAGCGGGCGCAGTCGACGACCGGTTCTGCGGGTGGTTACACCATTCCGCCGGGCTTCCTGGTCCGTATCACCGAGACGCTGAAGGCGTTCGGCGGCATCATGAACGCGGCCGAGGTCATCACTACCGACACCGGCAACGGCATCCAGTGGCCGACCTTCGACGGCACCGCCCAGGCCGGTCAGATCCTCGGTGAGAACACCGCGGAGACGGCGCTGGACCTGGCGTTCGGACAGAAGACTCTGGGTGCGTTCACCTACAGCTCGCGTGTCGTGCAGGTCTCCCTGCAGCTGGCGCAGGACTCGGCGTTCAACCTGGACGAGTTCGTCGCCCGTCAGCTGGGCATCCGGATCGGCCGCGCGGTGGCGCCCCACCTGGCCACCGGCACCGGCTCCGGCCAGCCGGAGGGGCTGTTCACCAACGCGACCACCGGCAAGACCGGCACCACCGGCCAGACCACTTCGGTCATCTACGACGACCTGATCGACCTGATCCACTCGGTCGACCCGGCGTACCGCGCCGGCGGCAACTGCCAGTTCGTCCTGGCGGACAGCTCGCTGAAGGTCATCCGGAAGCTGAAGGACTCGCAGGGCCGCCCGCTGTGGGAGCCGTCGCTTCAGGCCGGCGCCCCGGACACCATCCTCGGCTACGGCTACGTGGTCGACCAGGGTGTCGCGGCGATGGCCGCGAACGCCAAGTCGATCGGCTTCGGTGACCTTCGTTCGGCGTACGTCGTCCGCCAGGTCACCGGCGGTCAGATGCTGCGGCTGGCGGAGCGCTACGCCGAGGCGCTGCAGGTCGGCTACCTGGCCTTCCTGCGCCTGGACGCCAAGCCGAACGACACTGCCGCATTCCGCGTGTACATCAACTCGGCAACGTAGTCCATTGTGGACGATGCGAAGTGTCGGCTACGGCTGGCACTTCGCATCATCCCGCTTACTGGAGTTATCTGAATGCCAACCGTACGAATTTTGCAGTCCGTCGCGGGCCTGAATTTCTCCTGGGTTGCAGGCGACGAGATCGAGATGACCGACGAGAAAGCCGCCGCCTGGAATGACGGCGTCCGGGGCGAGCTTGTCGAGACCGGACGGCCCGCGCCGCCGGAAACCCCGGAAGTCGTCGAGGTTCCCGAACGGGCCGTCGCCGAGGTACCGGAAACCCCGGAAGCTCCGCGTCGTCGCGGCCCCGGCCGCCCGCGCAGATCCTGACCTTTCAGAGATGGTGGTGACCTGCTGTGGCTCTTGACCTCGCGGCCAGTTTCGATGAGGCCGGCAGCACCGTCGTCGACTACGCCAACGGCCTGAATTTCCCGATGACCTCGAGCATCACGCGTGTCGCCGGCCATGGAAGCGGCAACGCCGTCCAGGCCAGCGGGGCGACACCGGTTCCTATGTCGGACTGCGGCGTCGCGGACCAGCGCGGCGTGATGGCCTGGGTGAAAGGCGACCTGTCCGAGGACGCCTGGATCGTCGAGTGGCATTGCGATTCGACGGACACGGGCGCCTGGGGGATCCTCAGCCTGCAGGGCGACATTGTCGTCCAGGCCGAAAACGGCAGCACGCAGGCCCGGGCGTCCGCGCCGTGGGACGACACCACTGACTGGCATCACGTCGCCGGCACGTTTGACGGCGCGATGGTCTGCCTCTACATCGACGGTGAGCTTGTCGACTGCACTCCGCTGACCGGGCCGATCCGGACGGACAGCAACCCGCCGACGCTACTCGGCCGGGGCGACACCCCGGCTGTCGACGACCTGCGGGTGTACAGCCACTGCCCGGACCGGCAATCGGTGAACGCCGCGAAAGACGCGATCGTCGTGGCCGACGACTTCTCCAGCTCGGCGACGCTCGCGGTGGACGCTGACTTCATCAGCCGCGTGACCGCGGCGACCGCGCATTACGCGCTCTCTGTGGCGGCCGCATTCCTGGCTGGCGACCAGTCCAACGGCGCCGACAAAATCAGGTTCCAGCTGGCGCGCAGCGTTTTGCTGGAACCGGAGGCATACGGCGCCAAGTTCGCCTGGGCTATCGCAGCTGACGCGGGCGTCGACCGAACTGTCGATGACGCGTCGATCTCCGAGAAGGTCGCGGCCGCATGGCCGGTGTTCGCCGGACTATAACCCCTGATTGGTCTCGCATGGCTCTTGAAGGTGCGTACAGCTTCGACACCGACGGCACCGACTACAGCGGTAACGGGCGAACGCTGATCCTTTCCGGAACTAACGGTGTCATCACCGCCGGTGGCCACACCGGCAGCGCACTTGGCAAGAACGGCGCGACCATGCCCGTCTTCCCCGGCTCCCTGCTGACCGCGACGCAGTCCGACGACCGCTGTGTCATGTTCTGGGCTACCGGCAACCTAACGACCTGGTGGGTGCGCTGGGAGAAGGACGCCATCGGTTCCGGCACGTGGGGCGTCCTGAACATCTCCGGATCGATGGCCATCCAAGCCCGCCGCGCTTCAGACGACTCCCTGCTGACCCGTCCGACTGGCACGCAGCCTGGGGCGACGCCGCACCACTACGCGGCGACCTACACCCGGTCCACAGGGGTTTGCAGGCTGCTGGTTGACGGCGTCCAGACCGGCACGCAGTCGTTTACCGCGGGCACGCAGCTCACGACGAACGCTGATCGCATCAACATCGCCGAGTGGTCGACGACTGGTCCGGCGATCGACGATCTCCGGTTCTTCTCGCACGTACCGACGGATCCCGAGATCTCGGCGTACATGAACACGCCGGTGACTGCGCCGGCCCCAGCTATCCCGATCTTCACCATCTCGCCGTACGGCGGTTTCCACTGAAAGAGGTTGTTCAATGGCGCGTTATTCGGCGCAGGCAAAGTCGTCGGCGGCGCTGGCCGTCGACACCGGTTTCGCGTGGCTGCAGGCGGCATCGGGCAACGGCTTCAAGCTTCGGCGGGTGACCCTGGGCGTGGTCGCCGGGACGTCGGTCCCGACCAGCCAGCAGCTGACGGTCGGCATCAACCGTGTGACCACCGCGGGCACCACGCCCGGTGGCGGCATGACTCCGAACAAGCTGGACCCGAACTCGGCCGCGGCCGGCTCGACGTTCAAGACCACGTACGGCACGCCGCCGACCACGACTTCGGACGACCTGTTTCGGGTGTCCTTCAACAGCCAGTCGGGGGTCGACCTGCCGTGGGAACAGCTTGAGGAGCTGATCGTGGCGGCCGGCACCGCGAACGGTCTGGTGTTCATCAACCGCGACAACGCTCTTCCCGCCTCTCACTCGTACGTGATTTCGGTCGAGTTCGAGGAATGATCCACATCTAGCGCGGGAGTAAGCGATGAGCAGGCGCTGGCGGAGTCTTCCCACAACGATCCGCCGGCGCCGTTTCGATCCGCCATGGACGGTCGCCCCGCCGGTGTCGCCCGCATTCGTTCCGCGCTCGATTCGCCCTGCTGCGCGCCGGACTGTGGTGAGTTCACGGCGCGGCGACTTCTTCGACGTCCCGCGAGTTCCGCAGCGACCACCGGCCGCAATGCTCGCGCCAGCTCTCCGTGCACAGCTGGCGCGGTCGCGACGTGGCGTGTTCTTTGCGCCGCCCGTCGCGGCGTCAGCGACCGCGCCAGCTGTGCTGCGGCAGTCTCGGCGACCGGGATTACCTTCGCTGCGCCGTGGCGACTTCACGGTTCCGCCGTGGACCGTGCAGGCGTCACCGGCAGTCCAGGCGCTACCGCCGCGCCTGATCCGCCAGCGCCCCAACCGAAGCCTGCTCATCAGGCGCGGCGACTTCCAAATCGTTCCGCTCGTCGGCGCTTCTCCTGCGCAGCCCCCCGCGTTTCCGCCCCGGATGCTGCGACAGTCGCGACGGCCGGCGCTGGTCGTCCGCCGCGGCGACTTCATGCCGCTGCCGCTGGTCGGCGCAGCTCCGACGCCGTCTACCGGCTTCATCTGTCAGGACTTCAGCGGTACGACGTTCATCGAGTCCTACGGCGGCACGCTCACCGTCGCCGCTTACGCGGGCACGGTGGCGATCGACGCGTTCAGCGGCTCCATCACAGTCGACTCTTACGGCGGCGCTGCCGCGAATTGCGGTAGGTGACATGGCTCAAAAAGTCGATATCACGCTGAATGAAAACAACGACGAAAACGTCAACTGTGCGCTGACAACCAACAACCCGACCGCCGGAACAACGCTTGATCTGACCGGCATGACGCTCGAGGCTTTCCTGAAGCCGTCGAAGTCGTCGCTGGATACGGACGGCGCAGTCTGGAAGGGCACCTCGAGCCCAGCGGCCGGCGTGACCGTCACGAACGCCGTTGGCGGACTGGTCACGGTGTCTTTCCCGGCGTCTGCGATCGATACCACGAAAACGTGGTGGCGGATCGACGTCATCAGTTCCGGCGGCAAACGGAAAACCGCGCTGTACGGGACTGTCACGGTAAACGACCTGTAGGAGAGACATGGCCATCGATCTCGGTGACGTGTATCGCTGCAGCTGGCAGAACAAGTCACCGTCTGGCGGCCTGGTGAACGCCGACACGGTCACGCTGACGATTATCCGGCCGGACGACACACAGGTCGTGCAGACGGTCGCGCCGCTGACGACCGGCAACTACCAATCCGACTTCACGACCGCGCAGCCTGGCCGCCATGTCGCACAGTGGCGCGGTACTGGCACAAACCCGGGCGCCTATGTCGAGATCTTCGACGTACGGACACTGACGCCGCTCTACCTGATCTCTCTGGCGGAGATGCGCGACCAGCTGAAGATCACGGCTGGCACGTCCGATGACGAAGCACTCAGGCGCTACATCGAGGCGGCGACCACAGCTGTCGAGCGCATCCGTGGCGAGGTCGCGGTGAAGCGGTCCTTCACCGAAGAGCACCGGTTCCCGGACTACTTCCGCGGCTCCGGCCAGGTCGACCCGGCAATGACCCTGGATCGCTCGGGGGCGCCGCGGCAGATGGCCCTGAATCACTGGCCGATCGTCTCGCTGACCAGCGTGGCACGCGTTGACGGCACGATGACGTGGGACACGAGCCTACTGCACGCCGAGGCGAACACGGGCGTCGTTGACGTCATCACCGGCCCGGAGTTCTCCGGGCAGATCACGGTGACCTACGTCGCCGGCTACCAGGTCGTACCGAGCGAATTCGCTCTCGCGGCCGGGTTCATCGTCGAGCACTTGTGGCAGACCCGTCGCGGCGGCCGCGGTGCTCCGGCGCCGGGCGGCATGGGGACCACCCAGATTCCCGGCATCGGCTTCGCCGTACCCAACCAGGCCGTCGAAGTCCTCGGCGGCCCCGGAATCCCGGGATTCGCGTAATGGCCACGGAGACCCGATACCCGGCCGCGGTGGACGCCATCGTGGCCGCGCTGACTACGGCATTCAACGGTCAGGAAGTCCGCGTGTGGGACGGTCCGGTCGCGAGCGGCGACTACGCCAACGCGGTCTACATCGGATACGACGCAGACCCGGAAGCCGCCGAGTTCATCGCAGCGAACGGCTTGCAGCAGTGGGACGGCCTGGGCGCCAAGAAGCGCGCCGAAGAGCTCGACATTGTGTGTGCCGTGCTTGTCGACTTCGTCGAGAGCGACACGAACTCTTGGAAGGCGACGCGCGACACCGTGTTCGGCATCTTCGACACGGTTGGCCAGACACTGCGAGCTAACCCAAGTCTCGGTCAGCCGCCGCCGTTCGTCGCTGAGATCGCAAATTCGCGGTATTCGCAGGAATTCGCGGAACTGCAAGTTGGCGAAAGTATCGCCGTGAAGCCGCAGGGTCGCATCGTTTTCACCGTGCACATCAAGACCCGCGTGTAACCGGTTAATTCAACCGCATTCTAGGAGCGGCATCGTCATGCCTCGATTCAGGTCGCTTTCGAGCGACGAGCTCAGCGTGTTCAAGCCTGCCGGGGAATACGACGCCTTTCCTGTCGGCCCCGAAAACCCGGAGATTGTCGTCTCCGGCGAGGTTGCTGAAGAAAACGAAGACGCCTACATCGTCGGTGAAGGCGACGAAGCCCGCGCGTGGTCGAAGACCTTGTGGGCCCTGGTGACCAAACAGAAGCCCGCCGAAAAGTCGGCGCCGGCCGTGGAGGAGAAGTAAATGGCGACCGGTTCCGGTCTTGACGCCCAGATTGGCTTTGGGCAGGAAAGCACGTGGGGCACTTCGGTCACTCCGACTCGTTTCGTGGAGTTCGACAGCGAGAGCCTGAAGAAGGATGTGACCTGGCAGGAGCCGAAGGGGCTTCGCGTCGGCGTCAAGGCGAAGCGTGCGTCGCGTGTGCGGCAGTCCCGCATCGGCGTGACCGGCGACGTGTCGATGGACCTCCCGACGCTGGGCGCCGGGATGCTGATCCGTAACTGCCTGGGCAGCACTACGACCACCACCACCCTGATTTCGGGCAGTGCCTACAAGCAGGTGCACGTTCCGGGTGACTTCCGCGGCCTCGGCCTGACTGTCCAGGTTGGACGTCCGGAGCCGGGTACCGGCACCGTGAAGCCGTTTACCTACGCGGGCTGCAAGGTCACCAAGTGGGAACTGAACATCAAGGACAACGACACCCCGTCGCTGAAGCTGTCCTTTGATGGCCGCAGCGAGGCTACCGCGACTGCCCTGGCGACCGCGTCGTACCTGGCTGGTACCACCACGTACGACTTTTCGCAGGCGACGGTGTTCAAGCTGGGCGGCACTGCCACCACGGCATCGGGTGAAACCACGATCGCATCGGGTGTCCAGGTGGCAGCGATCGTCAAGGACTTCACGCTGACCGGAACTACGCCGTTCGCGACGGACCGGTATGGCTTGGGCAATGCCGGCTTGAAGGCCGAGCAGCTCGAGAACGGTACGCCCACCTACACGGGCAAGATGACCGCGGAGTTCGCGGCCACCGAGCTCTACAACCTGTTTGCCACGAACTCGACTGTGGCGCTGCAGCTGGACCTGGTGGGCGCCGTGATCGGCGCGACCAACCAGACGTTCTCGATCATCCTGCCGGCGATCAAGATCAAGTCTGCTCCGCCGAACGTCGGCGGCCCGGACATCGTCACCATGTCGACCGACTTCGAGGTCTACAACGACGAGACCAACCCGACCATGCAGATCAAGATCATCAGTACCGAGTCGACGACGGTCTGATGGCTATCGCCAGGGTGTCTATCTCGGCCGTTGGGTACGACGAATGGCGCCGTCTGGCGAGAAGTCTGCGCGGGGCACCGAAAGATCTTCGGGCAAGCCTGCGCAAGCAGATCGTCGACGCTGGCCAACCCGTCCTGGCCGACGTGAAGCAAGCCGCACGCTCGATCCCCGTCACCTCAAGCCGAGGTGGCGGGGGCAAGCGCCGGCAGACGTACAGCTCGCTTCAAGTCGGCCGCCGGGCCCACGCTGCGGGCCGGGACGTGGCGAAAGCAGCCCTACGCGCTGGGCGGCGTTCCGGCGGCCTGCGCAACCGAATTGCCTCTTCAGCAAAGCTGCAGATCCGAGCTCGAGGGATTCGCTTCGTTATCGACGCGAGCAGCCTCCCTGAGAGTCAGCGGTCCCTTCCGCGGCATCTCGATTCTCCGAAGGGATGGCGGCACCCGGTATTCGGCGATCGGGAGAACTGGGTTCACCAGCAAGGCAAGCCATATTTCGCGGCGACTATTTCAAGGAAGGCGCCGGAGTTTCGTCGCGCCATCCTGAACGCCATCAGTGAAACCCAAGACAAGATCCAGAAGTAATAAATCCTAGGCGGGATAAACCTCATGAAGTACCTGATCAAGGGTGAAGAGTACGAGTTTGACTTCGACTGGACGCTCGAGGAAGCCTTCATTCTGAAGGAGAAGGCGTTCGTCACCATTGCCGAATTCGGGCAGGCGCTCCAGAGGCTCGACCCCCACGCTATTGCTGCGTTGGCGTACGTCGTGCTGAAGCGTAACCGAGTCGCTGTGAAGTGGGACGAAGTTGTCAGGACCTACAAGGTTTCCGACATCGTCCCCGTGCAGGAGGACGTTCCCGAAGGCGGCGATGAGGCGGACCCTCAGAAGCCGCCCGCTCCGCGCGCTACGAAGGCGAGCGCGCGAAGCGGTGGGAAGAGCCCCAGGAACGCTACCTGACATACATGGTGCCGTTCTCTTTCCATTTCTCCTTGAAGCCGCCTGAGATCAGGGCGCTTCTTTTGGACGAGTTCGACCTTTACGCGACTGCTATCGACCGGATGGCGAAGCAAGACGATTGATTCGGGGTAGCGGTGGCTAACGACCTCTCGTTCAATGTGATCGCTTTGGACAAGGCCACTCAGACTTTCCTCAAGGTGGCCGAAAGTGTCGAGATCGCTCAAAGGAAACTTGAGCGTCTTGATGGCCAGAGCGCTAACGTAGACGTGAATGTGAAGACGGACGAGAGCTCGAAGGCTCTCGATTCGTTCACGACGCGCTTTCAGCTGATGGCGGCCGGAATTGCTGCGGCATCTCCGGCCGCCGGCGCGGCGATTGTCGGCGGCATTGGTGCCGGATTCATCGCCACCGCTGTCCTTGCTCAAAAATCAAATGAGCAAGTCAAAGATACCTACACCACGCTGTGGCAAAACGTCGTGCAGCAAACGCGACAGGCCACAGGCCAGCTGGTTCCGCAGTTGGTTGGTGCCGGCCGGGCGATCGATGCTGAGTTTCAGCGGCTCGCGCCCTCGGTGCAGAAGGCGTTCACCGCAGCCGGCCCGGACATCGTCGCTCTGTCCCGTGCCGTCACTGGCTTCGCGCAGGGCGCCATGCCTGGCGTCACGTCGGCCATGCAGAACTCCCTGCCGGTGTTTCAGGGCATCGCCAACGCGGCGACCACCCTGGGTTCCGCGGCTGGGCAGGCGTTTACCTCGATCGGCCAGCATGCGCAGTCGTACGGCACCTTTGTGTCCTCCGTCGGTGCGATCACCGGAACAGTACTGGCTCTTGCGGTCCGGTTGGTCAACGACCTGGCGGATGCCTGGGCGGCGAACGGTGCCGAGATCTCGCAGGCGGTCAGCGGCGTCGCGACAGTCATCGGCGGTCTTGCCGATGGCGTGCTGCCGGTCCTGAACGCCGCTCTCGGAGCCGCGGCCCAGATCATCACCACCGTTACGGACGTGCTGGGTCCGCTCGCGCAGGTCCTCGGCACGGTGGGCGCCGGCGCTCTGGCACTCTGGGCGGCCTTCAAGCTCGCCGAGGGCGCCACGGCCGCCGTGAAGGCGCTCGCCCTGGGTGTCGTCTCGATGGGCGGCAGCCTTGAGGCGAGCGCGGCCAAGACTGCCGGCGTCATCGCCGGCATGCGCGGCGTTTCCGTCGAGGCGTCGGCCAGCGCCGTTGCAGTCCGTGCTGCGGGAGCCAGTGCGGCGACCGCGGCGACTGGCTTCGGTGTAGCGGCAGAGACTCTTGCGGGACCGCTGGGCATTGCACTGGCTGCGAGTACCGGTCTGCTCCTCGCGTTCTCCGGCGGAGCCGACTCTGCCGACAGCTCTGCTACCGGTCTCAAGAGCAGCCTGGACGGGGTTACTGCCGCTCTGCAGGCCTCCAACGGGGCCATTGACCAGTCGGTCATCAAGTCGATCCAGCAGAGTGGGGACTTCAAGGACGCGACCGAGCGGGCGAAGCAGTTCGGCATCGCGCAGGAGGACATCACCGCGGCCGTGCTGCAAGGCGGGCCGGCTCTCGACAAGCTGCGCGACAAGCTGCAGCACCTGGTCGACACTCAGCACCGGTTCACGACGGTTGCCGGTGGTAGTCAGGTCGACTCCGGCGACTTGAACGCCACGGGCGAGGCGGCGCAGAAGACGCTCGATGCGCTCAACAAGCTCATCGGCGGTTTCGGCAACTCGCGAGATTCCGCGGCTCAAAACAATGCCGAGCTGCAGAAGCACGCCAGCGAACTCTTGACGTCGCGCGACGGCATGATCGCCGTGTCGGAGACGTCGCACACGCTTGGGCTCGACCTTGACTTGGTCAAGAGCGGGTTCAACGGTGTGGCGCTGGCCGGCGGAGACAGCGCGTCTTCGGTTCAGGCGGTCGCGGCTTCATTCGTGAAAAGCGCGCTGCAGGTGGCGAACGCTGCCGCAGCCATCCAGGATCGCTTCAAGCAGGCCGATAAGGCTGTCGAGTCGGCGTCTTCGTCCGTCGAGAACGCTCAGCACTCTTACGAGCAGTCGACTCGAGCGATTGCCGATGCGCACCACCAGGAAGCTCAGGCAGCTCAGGCGGTTCGTCAGGCGGAGCAGGGCGTTGCCGACGCTCAGCATGGCGTGGTTAATGCGCAGCGCGCCGTTCGCGATGCCGTCGAAGGGGTCACGAGCGCGCGTAAAGCCTACATCCAGGCGCAGGAGCAGGAACGCGCCGCCGAGCAGTCACTGTCGGAAGCCCGACAGCAGGCGGTCCGCGATCTCAAGGCGATCAACCTGCAGCTCGAGGAGCAGAACGCTTCCGAGGCGTCCGCCCGTGTTCGCCTGTTCGACGCGCAGCTGGCTGCGCAGCAGCTCGGCATCGACTCCGGCAACGCCGGGAAGATCGCCGGGCAGAAGGTTACGGCCAATAACGAAGAGCAGATCAAGGCCGCGATCGATCTGCTGCAGGCGCAGAACTCGCTGAATAACGCGCTCAACACTGGTGGCAACCTACGCGAAGATGCGGCGAAGGCGAACGCTGCGGGCGTCAACGGCTCCCGCGGTGTCATCTCCGCCCAGCAATCGTTGCGGTCCGCGCAGGACCAGGTGGCCAGTTCGGCTCGCGCCGTCCAGAAGGCGCAGGAACAGGTTGCCGATGCCAACTACGGCCTGCAGCAGGCGCAGCGCGGCTTGGTCCGTGCGCATCAGGCGGTAACGGACGCCGCCTACGCAGAGCAGAAGGCGCACCAGGGCGTTGCCGATGCGCAGTACCAGAGCAAGCGCGCCGGCGACGCCCTGAAGGCTTCGAAGGACGCCCTTAAGGACGCGCAGGACAACGCCTCGCGGTCCCTTGACCTGAACACTGAGGCTGGTCGAAGGAACCTCGGGCTGGTCCTGCAGCTGGTGGATGCGATCAACGCCACCGGCCTTTCCGCTCAAGAGAAGCACAAGCTGGCGATCGACCAGGTCGCCAACTCGTTCGGGATGTCGAAAGACAGGGCCGCCGACTACCTGAAGCAGATCGGCCTGATTCCGACGGACTTCAAGTACAGCGTTACCGCGGTCGCCGCGCTCGACTCGGTCGGCTTGTGGGATTCGATTCCCAGCCCGGACGGTCACGGCAACGCCAGCATGACCGGCAAGTCCAGGATGTACGCCGACGGTGGCCACATCCGCGGCCCGGGCACGCCGACAAGCGACGACATCCCGATTTGGGCGTCGGACAACGAGTACATGCACAAGGCCGCCGCGGTTAGCTACTACGGCGTCGACACGATGGACGACATCAACAACCTTCGGATTCCGAAGTCGTTGATCAAGGGATACGCCAGCGGCGGCCTAGTCGACTATCCGACGATCGAGGCCAACGCGCTGCTCGGCTCGCTCGGTTCGGCGTATCAGTCGTCCACGTGGGGCGCGACGATCATGGGCCTGCCTCACGGCCCGCTTCTGCCGAAGTACGAACCGCCGAAGTACACCCCGTCGAACTTCAAGGCTGGCGGCGGTGTCGCGCAGTGGGGCACTGCTGCGCTCGCAGCAATGGGCGAGCTCGGCATCCCGGCCGGATACCTGCCGGATGTCTTGCGTCGAATGGCCCAGGAGTCGGGTGGAAATCCCACGATCGTCAACGACTGGGATGTCAACTGGGTTGCTGGTCACCCTTCGGTCGGGCTGATGCAGGTGATCCGCCCGACGTTCCAGGCGAACGCCGGTCCCCACGCGGGCACCGGGCCGTATGTCTACGGCGTCTCGGTCGATCCGGTGTCGAACATCTATGCCGGGCTGAACTACGCCGGCCGACGGTATTCGGCTGGCCACGGCGGGTTCCTCGGCGGCGTTCTGTACGCCATGAACAAGCCGGGCGGCTACGACAACGGTGGCCCGCTGCAGCCGGGCTGGACGCCGGTGTTCAACGGTGGCACGCGTCCGGAGAACGTCCGCACTGCGGCACAGGAAGACGAACTCGGCACGAAGCTCGACGCCGTGTGCGCCGAGGTGCGCAGCGTCCGGGATGCCGTGAAGGCATCCGCAGACCGGCCGCTAGAGGCCGTGTTCACGTTGGACGGTCGGACGTTCGTCGCCGCAGTCCGAGACGCCAATCGCAAGCTCGAACACGAAAGCGGTATGCGATGAGCGCTGAGCTCTGCACGTGGGTCGACGTCGATGGCGGGGAAACCGTCCTCGACGTCGACTGGCAGGCAACTGGCCGTTTCATGCCTGCGCCCCGGTTCGTCGCCACTGGCGTTCCGGGGCAGCCCGGTGAGCGACTTCGAGAGGTTCAGCACGACGTCAAGGATTTCACGATCCGCCTAACGTTGGCGGCTTCCAGTGAGGCGCAGCTTCGACAGATGCAGCGTGATCTGGTGTCGGCAATGGACCCGGTCCGCGGCGACGGCATCTTTCGTGTGCAGTCGACGATCGGTGACGTCCGCGAGATTGCCTGCCGCTACGTGTCCGGTTTGGACATGCAGGAAGAGCCGGAGATGTCCGGTCCGAACATGCAACAGGCGGACGTCACCCTCCGGGCGTACGAGCCGTACTGGCGAGATGCGAACGACACGACGAACACCTTCGGGATCGGTGTGACACCGACGTTCTTCCCGATCTTCCCCATGCGCCTGACGTCCTCGCAGATCGCCGTGGACGCTACGGCCCTGAACGCTGGCGACGTCGAAGCGTGGCCGCGGTGGACCATCACCGGTCCCGGAGGGGACGTGACGCTCAGGAATCTCACCACCGGCGACTACTTGACGTTGAACGGGATTTCGCTTGCGGCAGGCGAGTCGATCGCTATCGACACGCGGCCTGGATACAAGACGATCACGGCGAACGACGGATCTTCGATCTTCTCGATGTTGTCGATTTCGTCTTCGTTGTGGTCACTTCCGGCGCGCATGACCAGCTCCATTCGCCTCGAGATGGGCGGAGCAGTGGCCGGTTCATCATCGCTGCAGCTGAGCTACCGGCAAAGGTACCTGTCGCCATGAGCACATGGAAGCTGTACGTCAGAGACAGCAGCTACCTGCGCCAGGCGGAGATCGACGACTACGAAGAGGGCACGTTCACGTCCGTCTACAACGACGTTGGAACGTGGAGCTTGCGCCTCGACTCGCGTTCGCCGGCCGCCGCGCTGCTGGCCGAACCAGGCTCGGGCGTGGTCGTGTACCGCGACAACGTCGCGATGTACTCGGGAATCTGGACAGAGCTGGACCTTACGGAAGACAGTAAGTCGAGCACGCTTGAGCTCCGAGGCATGTCCGATGAAATCTGGCTGGCGGACCGGGAGGTTTCGCCGTCCCCAGGGGAGTCGCAGCCGCCGTACACGGTGCAAGCCTCCGACGTGCGTAGCGGCGTCGCATCGACGGTGATCACGGCGTACGTCAACGTCAATCTAGGCCCCGGCGCTATTGCCGCTCGCCGAAAGGCGGGGCTGACGCTCGCGGCGGACCCGGTCGTCGGTGGCACCGTCCGCGGCGAAGCCCGCTGGAATAGCAGCCTGCTGGAGTTCATTCAGCCGCTAGCGGAGTCCGGCCAGGTCGGCTTCCGTGTCGTGCAGGTGGGCGTCGGGCTGGTCTTCCAGATCTATCAGGGCGTCGATCGTTCGGCGTCAGTCAAGTTTTCGCGCACGCTAGGCAACCTCGAGTCATCGAAGTTGACAAGAACGCGCCCGAAAGGCAACTACATCTTCGTTGGGGCAAGTGGATCTGGCACTTCTCGAATCGTCAAGGAGTTCGCCGATGGCGAAGCGCTCGCCGCTTGGGAGCGTATCGAGGCGCCGCTAGCCAACACGTCGTCGACATCCGATACAACGGTGATCACGCAGGCTGGAAATGACGCCCTGGCGCAGGGCAGCGAGCAGGCGTCGATCGAGATTCGACCTATTGAACGTCCCGACATGGTGTACGGCATCCACTACGGGCTTGGCGACAAAGTAGCTATTCAGCTTCAAGTGCCGATCAGTACTCCCTATGGCGTTACCGGACAGGTCGTTGATGTCGTAAGGCAGGCGACGATCAGCCTGACGAAAGACGGTCCGAAAACCGTGACCCCTGTTATCGGCACGCCTGCGCGCGGAAATGTGCAGAAGCTCGTAAAGGCGTGGCAGCAGGCTAATCGTCGGCTCAATGAATTGGAAAGGTCCTAGCCGTGGCTACAGCCCTAGAATCGTACATGCCGTACGACTCCGGGTCCGGCTCGAATGTCACAGAAGACGGATGGCGTCAATTCGCGCGGCACTTTCGCGGCGACGGCGTCATCCGAAATGTTGGCAGCGAGTTTCGGCCGCTCGGTGACTCAAGCGGCATGCAGGTCAAGGTTCCCATCGGCGAGTGCTGGATCCGCGGCAACTGGGGGACCAGCACTGCCACGAAGACCTTGCCGATCGCGACGGCCCATGCGACGCTGCAGCGTCTCGACCGCGTGATCCTCCGCAACGACTTCGTCAACAACCGCATCGAGCTCGACGTTCTTACCGGCACGGCCGGGAGTGGGGTGTTTCCGAGCCTCACGCAGAACACCGTGATGTGGGAAATCCAGTTGGGGCAGGTTACTGTTCCGGCCGCGGCGTCGACGATCTCGTCTGGCAACGTCAGGGCTATCCCTGACTACACCGATGGCTCGTGCTCCTACACGGTCGACAGCTCTTATCAGTCGATCTCTACCGGGAGCACCGGTGCGCGCATCGACTTTGACGTCGAGCAGTTTCCCAGCAGCGTTGTCGGCCGGCCAAGCATTCGGGAGTGGCAGCTGAATCGGGCTGGCATGTGGCAAATTGTCCTTAACGTGTACTGGGACAATGCGAGCTCCGCGGGCAGTCGGAGAGCCTGGCTTCAGCGAAGCAATGGCGGAAGCGTGAACCCGGTCAAGCTGGCCCTTGACACCCGCAATGCGACTTCGGACACCGGTACCGGGCAGAACATCACGGCCACCGATCGTTTCACTGCCGGGGAAATCGTCGAGGCTTGGGGTGCCCAGACTTCCGGCGGGTCCCTGCAGGTGCTGGGTTCATCGGCTTTCAACGAGGGGACGCGCATTCAGCTCTACTGGCTGGGGCCGTGACATGAGCGTATTCGCAATCGTCGGTCTCGTTCTCGGCGCGCTCGCGGCTGTCGGCGCAGCGTGGAAAGTCCTGAAGCCGGCGTTCCTGGCTGTGCGCCGGATCAGTCATTTCTTCGACGACTGGTTCGGCGAGCAGGCGCGGCCTGGTGTTCCGGAAAGGCCGGGCGTCATGGCTCGCCTTGAGCAGATGCAGGTTGACCTGGACAAGGTCAAACACGAGATGTGGCCGAACTCCGGCGGTTCGCTCCGCGACGCCGTCGACCGGCTCGAGAAGGCGACCAACTCCGATGGCCGAACCTGAGTTTCGGGTCCTCGACGACGCCGTTCACTTCGAATGGGCGCACGACTGCCGGCATCAAGCCACTGGTCGCGGATTCCGCGACGTCACGACCATGCCGCACGGCGGTGGCACCTGGCGAATAGAGCAGGTCGAACCGCTGACCGTGCGGCCCTCCATGCATTGCCTTGCGTGTGGAACGCACGGATTCATTACTGACGGAAAGTGGGTTGCAGTCTGATGACTGACGACACCATTGGTGTCCCGAGAGTCGACGGCCTGACCTTCCATCGCCTTGAGCAGTCTGCGGCCAACCTCGGCCGCCACGTGCTCCATGATGTTCGCTCGCTCGAGCATGACGCGGCCGTGCTGGTCGCCGGTCGCACGGCGCCACTGAAGACGGTGATGCACCGCTGCACGGTCGACCCGTGGGATCAGGGCGACGTCGGCGGCTGCACGGCCAACGCGGCGATCGGGCTGCTCGTGACCGAACCGTTCGCCGTGGCCGGCCGGACCTTCACCGAAGCCGACGCGCTCGAGCTCTACAAAGAAGAGACGCGGCTCGACGACAGCCAGATTCCCGGCCACTATCCGGCCGAAGACACCGGCAGCACCGGCCTGTGGAGCATGAAGGCGCTGAAGGCTCGCGGCATGATCAAGGGCTACCGGCACGCGTTCAGCCTCGGCACGGCGCTGCGGCTGCTGCAGTCGTGGCCGGTGTCGACGGGCGTGCCGTGGTTCAACTCGATGTTCAACGTCGATGCCCACGGCTTCATCAAGGTCGACCAGGCGTCCGGTCTCGCCGGCGGGCACCAGGTGGCAATCGTCGGGATCGACGTGGACCGCAAGGCCGTGCGCGTGCGTAACAGCTGGGGGACCGGCTGGGGAGACGGTGGGTACGCGTGGCTGTCCTGGTCGGACTGGAAGACCCTGTTGCACCTGCACGGCGACGTCGTCGTCCCGGAGGTGTGACCGTGGCCGAGGGGATCGACCTCTACGTTAAGTACCAGTCGGTTACTGACTGGTCGAAGGTACGGGCGGCCGGTAAGACGTTCTGCTACGTCAAGGTCTCCGACGGCACGACCGCGAAGCCGACGAACGGCTGGGGTCCGGCCGGCCGAGCAGCCGGACTGGCCATGGGGGCTTACCACTACGCGCAGCCCGGCGACCCGGTCGCGCAGGCCGACCTGCTGATCGCGCAGGCTTCGGCGAACAGTCTGACCGACCTGGGGCCGGCGCTTGACCTCGAGGCGCCGTTCGTCCCAGGTGTGACGGCCGCCAACTTCGCCATCGCGTTCCTGCGCCGCATCCGCGACCGCGGCTTCCTGCCCGTGCTGTACGGCTCGGATTCGATGCTCAGCTACGTCGCCCCGCAGGTGCGAGCCGCGGTGCCCGAGACGTGGATCTGGGTCGCCCGGTACGGCGCGAACCCGAAGACGCCGTGGAAGACATGGCAGTACTCGTCCAGCGGCAGCGTGCCAGGCGTCACGGCCTCCGCTGTCGACCTCAACACCGGATCAATCCCCTTCAACCTGGAGACTGACGTGGCTCTCGCCGACCCGGACTTCTCGTACCTGTTCTACAACCGGCCCATCCAGGAGTTCGGCAACGTCAGCCAGCTGCTCGCCGAGGTGGTCGGCAAGTCGCGGTCCGCGGCGGCCGGCGCAGCCGATGCGAAGGCTGCCGTCGCCACGGTCCAGGCCGCCGTTGCCGACGTCCAGGCGAGGGTCGCCAACCTGCAAGCCCCGACGATCGACCTGAATGCTCTGGCGGCTGCGCTGGCGCCGCTCGTGGCTGCCGCGGTGCGAGCAGACCTGGCAACTGCGGTTGTCGACGAAGAGGCTCGCCGCCTGGCTTCCTGACCGCTGTACGCCGGGCTCCTCCCGCCGGCCCGACATGCAGCAACACCGCCCCCGAGCACCCGGTAACCCCGGGTGCTCGGGGGCGGCTTTTGTCACTTCAGACTCGCCCCCGGAGAGCGTTGATAAGCGCCGTGAGCCCAACGAGCCCACCGACGCCGGCAAGCCACGGGGCGGCGATGTAGGCCAGCCAGATGGTTGCGAGAAGCAGGGCGACGAATGCGGCGAAGTACCAGCCAGGCGGAACCTCTGGAGGCAAGCGATCGATCACCTTGCCAAGCAGCGTCGCCAGCCTGCCGGGTTGGTTCGGGTCCGGCGGCGTCGCGGGTGCCGGGATGTTCGACGAGGTCATGCAGTAGATGATGCACGCGTAGCGGAACTCATGGTTTTCGAACGCAATGACTCGCAACTATGCACAGCTATGCGCCACATGCAGTCCTTCTTCTACTGCAACTCATACAAAGACCACGAACGTGTCCTTTGTAGTCGTGGGTACAGGGCGAACGTGTAGGCGGGCATCTCGTCGAGACTTGGCCAGAGCCGCTGGCGCCGCGCGGTCAAGCGCTGACCTGGTCGTCCTGGATGATGGCGACGCTGCGGAGAGTCTTCTCGCTGATCGGATCGGATTCCGGCCCCGCCCCGACTCGAATGCGATAGTCGCCGCGGCCGGCGGGCACGTTGGGGACCGAGAAGCGCCACTTGCACATCTTCTTGGCTGCTTGCCAGACGCCTGGTTCGAGTTGACCTTGAGCGACGGTGGTGCCATGTGAGTCGATTACGGTGACGCCGGAACCGGCATCGACAATGCCCGCATGGGAGTCATCGGCCATGCAGACGCCGGATTCGGAAAGATGGGACGCGCTCAAGTAGTAGGCACCCTCGCCGGTGAATGTTGGCTCATTGCTGGAGTGGCTTGCGGTCGCCAGAACGATGACCGTGGTCACCAGTCCGGCAACAACCATGACGATCATGGCGGCGACCGGCGGTCGCTTCTTGAGGTGCGACGTGGTCATCCTGGCAACCTCCTGGTGTCGATTACAGGTCGCTTGGATCTTGCGACCCGTTGCCTGCGTTGCCGAAATGTTATTTGCTCTGGGCGGACCGCTAACTGTGATTCTCAGTTAGCGGTCGCAATATGGCTTGGTCGCAAAGCGACGCGGCCTAGGGCGGTGTGCCGCGTCTCACCGCTTTGCGCTCGCCTGAGAGTTCTAGTGTGATCTTGTGGAAGTCCCCGTATTCAATCCTGACGACGTCGGTCTGCAATATGTATATGTCGCGGTAGCTGACCACATTGCCGCGCGCATCGAGGCTGGGCATCTCCCCGCTGGGGCGCGCCTTCCTGGAGAACGCGAGCTTGCCGAGGAGTACCGCGTAGCGCTCGGTACTGCCAGGCGCGCGTTGGTCGAGTTGCGCGAGCGCGGCTTGGTGAGAACCCTCGCCGCCAAGGGAACGTTCGTTCTCAAGTCATGAGGAAGATCGAATACCTCACCGTGCAGCAGCTGGCTGAGCGCCTGCAGGTTACGGTCGGCACCGTCTATGGCTGGAACAAGACCGGCAGGGGGCCTCGGCGACGGCGCTTTGGCGCCAAAGTTCGCTACAAGATCGAAGACGTGGAACGCTGGGAAGACGAGCGCATCGTGGACTGACGGGTTCGGCTGAGGTTGCCTAAGTCGAACACGTGTTCTACAGTCTGTGTCGCGCGCTGGCGAGACGGGGAAGGTCCCGTCGGCACGTGGCAGGAAGTACGTAGCCCCGGTCGTGGCCCAGGAGACCATCGAACCTCGCACGGACGCGACCGGGCTGCGTATGCCAGATGCTTCGGCATGCGACTCGCCGAGCTGCGCAACCCCCATCAACTTGGTTGCCCGATGCGACGGAGGTCGACCGGGGCAGCGGGGTTTGTGGATGCCATCGCTGCCCCGGCCGACTCTGTCACCCGGCGATCGTCGCCGGGTGGCTGGAACCCGGCCGGCATGCCCGCCACGGGGGGAGGATGGGCAGACACACCGGCCGGGGGTTCTATTCGCCCATTGCCCGCCGCGTCGGCACCTCGGGGCTCAGCTCGCGCTCGAGCCATCGATCAAGCTCCGCCCGCTCGATGGAGGCTTGGACCTGTTCGAACCGCGGGGCATTCTCGGCGTTGAACACCACGGTCAGGTCCTTGCGGGGAATGATCAGGGCCTGCTCGATAACGTCGAGATCGGCGCAGGCCAGGCGCAAGGCTTCGATCCAAGTGCCGAGGTCGCACACGTCGCCAAGATGCTCGTGCCGGAGGACCAGCCAGCGGCCAAGGGCGAGCTTCTGCGCAAGCTCGATGGGATCATGAACGCGGTACGGCTCGGAGACTCCGTCATCGCCGGCGGGCATGAGGCACCTCCGATGCGATGCTGGTGGTCTGGCTCAGGCAGTCCGGGCACTTGCGTTCAGGAGCGGGCCGCACGCGGTCGCGGGTGATGCTGGGCCGGTCGTGACCGAGCGGGTGCGGCTGGTCTTCCTCGCAGGCAGGTCGGACCATGATCGGCCAGTCGGCCTGCAGTTGGGCGTGCGGGTACAGGTGCGCGAGGCCGTCGACGAACCCGTGCCACTCCCACCACTCGCCAGGTGCGTCGACCTGCTGCCAGGCATCGAGCGCGGTCATCGTCTCGCCAGCCGTGCGTTGTGGATCGCGTACCGGCCGGTCCCCAGATAGGTGTAGAGCAGGGCGCGGGCGAGCTCGGGGCCGCCGCGCCAATCCGCGTCCAGGACGTTCACGTCGGCGCTGCCGGCGCCCATGCCGAGCCCGCTTACCCCCACGCTGCCAGCATCGGCTGCGCGGGCAAACACCTTGGACTGGTCGGCGCATGACGGCGCGGATCGGGCGCGTTCGTCGGCGACCCGGCCTTGAAGAGGAACCCGGTCGCTCTCGTCGCCCCCGTCGGGGGAGGACATCTCACCTTCACGTGCCGTCACAAAGTTAAAGCTAGGAGCGATGATGGCTGGTAGGAGTAGCCCGAGAAGGTGGCCATTCGACGGGGGTGGCCAGAACTGGGGGCCAGGGCGATGATGGCCACCTGGCATGGTGCGAACCGCGAGGAGTACGAGTGGAACAGCAAGGGGTCGGCGCTCTGCTGAGAACCGAGCGCAAACGTGCCGGCCGCTCGCAAGCCGATCAGGCCGAGGTGCTTTCCGCGATCGCAGGTCGGGCCGTCACCCGCAACGAAGTGTCGCGGTGGGAGTCCGAGAGGCGACTGCCCACTCCGTTTTGGCAGCAGCATCTCGCCGTGAGCCTCGAAATCGACGCGCAGGAAATTCGGCGAGCGGTCACGGCGACGCGAACGGAACAGCGGAAGGTGAGGACGGGAGAGGTAGTGCAGCGGCGCGAGTTCATCGGAGCAATGGCCGCCCTGGCAATTCCGCTCGCTCGCACTGAACAACCGACCGCGCGCCGGATCGGGCAGTCCGATATCGACGAGCTGCGACGCCGAACTGCTCGGCTTCGTCGCCTCGACAACATCATGGGCGGCGCCGAGACCTTCCCCGTGTACTCCGCTGAGGTCGACTTCACGCAGCGGTTGCTCCGCGAATCCAGCCACGCGATCGAGATCGGACACCAGCTGCGGGCCCTGCTAGCTGAGCAACAGCAGCAGGCCGGTTGGGCAGCGTTCGACCACGGCCAGCACGTGCTCGCTCAGCGGCTCTACGCCGACAGCAGGGCGGCCGCCGAGGAGGCCGGCGCGCTCGACCTCGCCGGGAACGCCCTGGCCTACGCCGCGTATCAGCAGACCACCACAGCCCAGAGCGGGACTGCGCTGGCGACCGACTCGTGCGAGGTTGCGCGACCGATGGCCACGCCGAAGGTCAATGCGCTGCTGCTCGAGCGGAAGGCGTGGGCGCACGCGACGGCCCGCGAACCTCAGCAGGCCGACCGGGCGCTCAACCTGGCGCGTGAGGCCCTGCAGGTCCGAGACGACCGGCCCAATCCGGATTGGGTGTTCTGGGTGAACGAAGCCGAGATCGACATCATGGCCGGCCGGTGCTGGACCGAGCTCCGCCGGCCGCTGCGGGCTGTGCCAGTGCTGGAACGCGTGCTGTCCGAGTTCGACGACACGCACGCGCGGGACAAGGCGCTATATCTGACGTGGCTCGCCACGTCTTACCTGCATGCCCACGAGGTCGAGCAGGCCGCCGCGACCCTGACGCGGGCCGTCGACCTTGCCGCCGGAGTCAGTTCGGTACGCCCGGCTGTCCGTATCCGGGCCGTGGCCCGCCAGCTGACGCGGTACCGGTCGACGCCGACAGTCGGCGAGCTACTGACCCGGTTGGGCGCCTAGGCTCCGGCGCTCGTCGACTCCTCAAGCCACCGCAGGTAGCCGGCTGAGCCGCGCACGAGCTCGACGGCGGTCACCTCCGGCTTGTCCCAGGGGTGCTGTTCGACGATGTGCGCTTCGAGCTCGGCGTACCGGTCATCGGTGGTCTTGAACGTCACGTTCCACTCTTCGCCCTCGCCCTGCTCGCCGAGGTGCCAGAAGAACGACGCCACAGGACCGGTGACCTGCGCGGTGGCCGCGAGGCGCGCGGCCACCGCCGAGCCGGCGAGCTTCGCGGCAGATGCGCGGTCGGGGGTCGTCGTGGTCACGAGAAGGTGAACAGTCATGCGGCAAGCGTAGGGGCATAAATTCGCGCGTGCGCGAAGGTAGGCCGCGGAGTAGCGCCGAGCCGTTAGGGCCGTTGACGAAGATCGCTCGGGGGGACGCCGTGCGCCGCTGATGGAAGTCGGTTCTGGGAGCCTCAGGGTACTCATCGGAACCTTTCGTAGCAGGCCCTTGGTCCCACGTACGTCCCATGATCTTGGGTTTTCCCCAGGTCGTCCCCGGGACGGCGTCACCTTCCTGCGGTGACGCCGTCCCGCACGGGACTCAGACCGCCAGCCGGCCGCCGTCCACCGGGAGGATCGCGCCGTGGACGAAGCTCGACTCCGGCGTCACCAGGAACGCGATCGCCGCCGCGATCTCCTCGGGGGCGGCGACCCGGCCGGCCGGGCCCGCCGAGGCCAGCTCGTCCAGGCCGTCGCCGAACACCGCCGTGCCTTCGGTGCGGGTCGGGCCGGGGCTGACCGCGTTGACGCGCACGCCCGACGGGCCGTACTCCGCCGCCCACGCCTTGGTCATCAGCTCGACCGCCGCCTTCGACGAGCCGTAGAGCGCCATGCCCGCCATGCCCCGCGTCGCGACCATCGTCGACACGTTGACGATCGCGCCGTGGCCACGCTCGGCCATCTCCGGCGCCAGCTCGGCGGTGAGGAAGAACGGCACCTTCACGTTCGTCTCGTAGACGCGGTCGAAGTCGGCCTCATCAGTGTCCGAAGTGGACCCGGTGGGGAAGATCCCGGCGTTGTTCACGAGGACGTCGACGCGTCCGCCCACCTCACGGGCCCGCGCGGCCAGCGCACGCGCCGACGAGGCGTCCGTCAGGTCCGCCGCGACGAAGTCGGCCTTCCCGCCCGACTCCCGGATCCGTTCGACGACCTCCGCGCCGCGGGCCGCATCCCGGCCCGACAGCACGACGTGGGCCCCGAGCCCGGCCAGCGCGACCGCCGTCGCCCGCCCGATCCCGCTGGTTCCACCGGTCACCAGCGCCGTGGTCCCGGACAGTCCTTCAGTCATCACTCAACTCCTCGCGGCCGGGGCGTTTCCCCGGTCACCAGGTGCAAGGACAAGCGCCGGACAGGACTTCCGGGCCGGCGTTCGGCGCTGCTTATGCCCGCGATTCGCCGCGCCGATGGTCCTCCAGCGCGGCGACGAACTTCGCGAGGTCGCGGCGGTGCGACGTCGCCGGCCACACGGCCCAGGTCCGCCGCACCAGCGGGTTCCCGGCCAGGGGCAGCCAGCGGACCGTGTCCGGGATCGGGTACGGCCAGCCGGGCGGCGCGAACGCGTAGGCCCCGCCGGCGCTGACCGCCGGGATCTTCAGCTCGACGATCAGCCGCCGGTCCTCCGGTACCTCCGGGCCGACGTCGAGACCGTGGCTGCGCAGCGTCGCCGTCAGCTCGTCGTACCACGCCGGGCTGCCCGCGCGGGCGAAGGCGAACCACTCCAACCCGGCCAGGTCCTCCAGCCGGACCGGTGAGCCCAGCTTCTCCGCGAGGTCGGTCGCCAGCAGGACACCCACGCTCTCCTCGACGACGAGCAGCGCGTCGAGGTCGGGCCCGGCCGGGCGCTCACGGACCAACCCGATGTCCAGCTCGTCCGCCCGCAGCGCCTCCACCTGCGCCACCGACGACAGGTGCCGGGCCTGCACCCGCGTGTCGGGGCAGTCTTCCGCGAGCCGCGCGAGGGCCGACGGCAGCAGCTCCGGCGGCAGTTCCAGGGGGACGCCGACGCGCAGCACGTCGGTCTTCGTGTGCCGGGCCATGGTGGCGACGGCCTGGTCGTGGCGGGCCAGCACCGCGCGGGCCTCGCCCAGCAGCGTCGTCCCGGCGTCCGTCACCTGGACGCCGGTGCTGGTGCGGACCAGCAGCCGGACGCCGAGACGGCGTTCCAGCGCGGTGATCGTCTGGGACAGCGCCGGCTGGCTGACGTGCAGCTGCCGCGCCGCCTTCGACATCGCGCCCGCTTCGACGACCGCGACGAACGCCCGCAGCTCACGGATCTCCATCAGCGCGTCCAGCGGATCGGCAGCGACTTCAGGCCGTTCTGGAAGTTCGACCGCAGCCGCACCGGCTCGCCGGCGAGCGTCACTTCGCCCAGCAGATCGAGCACGGCGCCGAACATGGCCCGCATCTGGACCCTGGCCAGGTGCGAGCCGAGGCAGAAGTGCGGGCCGTGGCCGAAGGTCAGGTGGTCGTTCGGGGTGCGGCCGACGTCGAAGTCGTCCGGCGCGGTGAACACCGAAGGATCGCGGTTGGCCGCGGAGAACCAGACGACCACCTTGTCCCCGGCCCGGATGTCCACATCGGACAGAGTGACGTCGGCGGTCGCGGTCCGCCGGAAGTTCATCACCGGCGTCCACCAGCGCAGCATCTCTTCGACCGCGGACGGCAGCAGCGACCGGTCGGCCAGCAGTCGCCGGTACTGCGCGGGGTTCGACAGCAGCGCCAGCAGCCCGCCGGGCAGGCCGTTGCGCAGGGTTTCGTTGCCCGCCACGGAAAACAGCCAGAAGAGGTTCTCGAACTCGGCGAGCGAGACGCGCCCGCCGTCGTCGCCGACGTGCTGCATCAGGTTGCTCATGACGTCGTCACCGGGGTGCTCGCGCTTGTATTCGCCGAGCGCGTTGGCGTACGCGTAGAGGTCCGGCATGCCGGCGCGGGTGCGCGGGTCCGGCATCGCCCCGCCGGGACCCGGGGCCGGTCGGACGGCGAGCGCGGCCCGCGCGAGGTCGCTCACCTCGGCTTCGGAGACGGTCGAGCTGACCGCGTACTCGGCGTCCTGGTAGCCGATGACCCGGTTGCTCCAGTCGTACATCAGCCGCCGGTCCTGTTCCGGCACGCCGAACACCCCGGCGAGGGTGAGCAGCGGCAGGTCGGCGGCGACCTTGGCGAAGTCGCACTCACCCCGCTCGGCGACCGCCGCGACGAGGTCCCGCGCCCACGCTTCGATCTGCGACGTCAGCTTCGCGACGGCCCGTGGCGTGAACGCCTTGGTGAGCAGCCCGCGCAGCCGGCCGTGCTCCGGCGGGTCCATGTTGAGCATCATCCGGCGCACGTAGGCGAGGTCGGCCTCCGAAGCGGGATCACGGATCTGCGTCCCGCCGAGCTGCGAGGAGAACAGGCCCGGATCACGCAGGACGCGCCGCACGTCGGCGTGCCGCAGCACGGCCCAGAAGTCGTTGACGCGCACCACCGGCGACGCGGCCCGCAGCCGCGCCAGCTCGTCGTACGGCACCCCTCGCACGTAGGTGTCCGGATCGGTGATCCCCACGCGCCGACCCTAGCCGCAGTCCGGCGAGTCACGCTCGCGGTCTCCGCGCCCAGGCGGCCCCTGACGGCACGGGCGGATCGCCCGAGTACGGCCCAGTACGAGGGCGCCCCGCCCGCACCGCCAGGAACCACCTGGATCACGAAGCCCATCGAGCAGACTCACCGGACAGCGCCTAGCCGCGCCCACCGACAGTTTGGCAGGCTGCTCCGATGGACACGCTGAACATGCGCACCGGCGGCGAGGGCGAACCGGCCGTTCTCCTCCTGCACGGCCTGGGCGCGACCGGTGCCGTGTGGAACCACTTCGCCCCGCCGCTCGGCCGGCGCGTCCTGGTCCCCGACCTGCCCGGCCACGGCCCGTCCTCGCCGCTGCCGCACTACTCCTTCGAGACGCTCACCGCCGCCGTCGCGCGGGCGCTCCCCGACCGCAGGCCGCTGGTCGTCGCCGGGCACTCGCTCGGCGGGGTGCTCGCGCTCGAGCTCGCGTCCGGCAAGTACGACGTCGAGGTGCTGGGCGTGCTGGCCCTCGGGGTGAAGGTCGAGTGGACCCAGGACGACCTGGGCCGCGTGGCGACGCTCGCGGCG
>NZ_JBEXVF010000097.1:0-31417 GCF_040629235.1 Amycolatopsis sp. NPDC005961
CGGCCCGGTCAGCAGGACGATCTGGCCCGGCGGGATCCGCAGCGTGAGGCCTTGGGTAGGGTGCTGGCTGTTGAGCTGCGGTTTCGTCGTGTGAACGGCGAAACTCTGCGCACTAAGCGGCCGGTTCCAGGCTGTTTCTCGTCTGCGGGTGGTCGAGGAGGCAGGTTTCGACCCGCCGGCGTACGCGACCCTCAAGCGGCGTCTGCCCGCGTTCGCGAAAGAGTCCTGGCGGCAGAAGTTGGCCGCGGCGTGCGCCCGCACCGCTGATCTGGGCCGGCGTCACTGGTTCTCCACGATGTGTCCACCTTGTACTTCGAGACCGATGCCGGGGACGGGTTCCGTGAGCCCGGGTTCTCCGAAGAACGCCGCCTGGAGCCGCAGATCACGATCGGGCTGCTCACCGACGCAAGCGGGTTTGCGTTGATGGTCAACGCGTTCGAGGGCAACCGGGGCGAGACCACTACGATGCTGCCGACCAGATCATCTACTACCAGTACCGGGCGGACCGGGCTCGGCACACCCTGCACGGCATCGACGAACAGGTCGCCAAGGCCGAGCAGGCCGTCACCGGCAAGACCGCGGTCAAACGCAACCGATTCATCCAGCTCACCGGCGCCACCAAGAGTGTCAACCGGACCCTGGAAGCCAAGGCACGCCGACTGTTCCACATCGAGAAGTCGTTCCGAATGTCTGAACACGACCTACGTGCGCGGCCGATCTACCACCACCAGCGCGAGTCGATCGACGCGCACCTGACGGTCGTGTTCGCCGCCCTGGCCGTCAGCAGGTGGATCGAGCAGACCACCGGCTGGTCGATCAAGAAGTTCGTGCGCACCACCCGCCGCTACCGCACCATCGACATCCAGGCCGGCGAGCACACCCTCACCGCCGTCGACCGCTACCCGACGACCTCCGCGAGGCCCTCACCCGCATCCGCGACCGCGGTGCGCACCAATTTGAGCCAAGTCAGGTCTCACCGAGGGGGACCGGCTAGCGGCCGACCCCGGCGCACTGGGCGTCCGCCGGCCCGAGGTGCCGGACGGCGACGATGCGCGTCAGCGCCACCGGAACCGGCGGGCCGGATCCGGAAAGCACCGTCGTATAGACCGTTATACGAGTCAGGTGGACGAGCGGTGTCGTCTCACAGCTCGACGCCGCGGCGAGCGCGACGGCGGGAGAAGCGTCTTCGCTTCAGGTTCGCTGCCCCGCAGGGCAGCCGGCGCCTCCGATGCAGTGGGCGTAGAGCAGTGCGGCGGCGCCCACTACGCCCAGCCGTCCCGCGATCGTTCTCGCGCTCTTGCGGAAAATGTGAACCGCCCCCTCGCCCATTCACATCAGTTGGTGAATCCCGGGCCGATCGTAAACTGAGGTGACCAACGCGGTCAACTGAGGTGGACCGGTGGCCGCGAACCCGCCTCACCGCAGCTGGCGGCGCGGTAGACTCCGGACATGCCGGAGGAGATCGCGGCGGGGACCCTCTCCGCGAAGCTGAACCACCTGTTCGGCGTCGTGCGTCCCGCCGACGGCGACGAATACACCTTCGACGAGGTCGCCGAGTCGATCCGGGCCCAGGGCGGCCCGACCATCTCCGCGACCTACCTGTGGCAGTTGCGCAAGGGCCTGCGCGACAACCCGACCAAACGGCACCTCGAAGCGCTCGCGGGGTTCTTCGGCGTGCCCCCGGCGTACTTCTTCGACGACGCGGAAGCCGAGCGCATCGACGCCGAGCTGACGCTGCTCAGCGCGTTCCGCGACGCACCGGTCCGCCAGATCGCCCTTCGCGCGCGCGGGTTGTCGGCGAAGAGCCTCGAAGCGATCAGTGACATGGTCGACCGGGTCCGCGAGCTCGAGGGCCTGCCCGAACCGGCGAGCGACGCCGAACGATGAGCTCGCGCGGGCGACGGCAGCTGCGTCACCGCTTCGCCGCGGTGCTGCGGGACCTGGACCTGCCGGCCGCTTTCGACGTACCGGCGTTGTGCGCGGCGCTGGGTTCCCGCCGCGGACGCCCGATCCGGCTGCTGCCGCTGCCGGGGCTGTCCGAGGTGTGCGGGCTGTGGATCGCGACGGACACGACCGACCTGATCGCGTACGAGCGCCACACGAGCGCGCCGCACCAGGACCACATCGTGCTGCACGAGATCGGCCACATGCTGTGCGACCACTACCCGGCCACGCTCACCCCGGCCGAGCAGATGCGGCTGCTGCTGCCGAGCCTGGACCCGGCGATGGTCCGGCGCGTACTGGGGCGCGCGGGGTACTCGAGCGTGGAGGAGCGGGAGGCGGAGTTCTTCGCGTCCATGCTGGGCCAGCACACGGGCCTGGCCCATCGGGGTGATTCGGTCGCGGACCGGCTGCGCTCAGCGCTGGACGACGGCGGCGACCATGGATGACGCGAGCAGCGGCAGGCCTCCGACCGCGCTCGTGCCCGCCCGCCACCTCAACCCGGCCTCGTCGCCGGGCAACGGCGGCGGCGGCGGCCTCCCCACTCCCCCGGCGAACGGCGGCGACCGTGGGTGACGTGATCCGCCGCTACGGCCCCGCGATACTCGCCTGGATCCTCTTCGTGTTCCTCCGCCCCGGCCCCGCCCCCGGCCGCCGGCTCGTGCGGTTCTGCGTGCTGGGCCTCGCCGTCTCCCAGACCGCGCTGATCCCCGCCGTCCGCGACCTCACCCGCGCGCTCGGGGTGCCCAGCATCGAACTGCTCATCGCCCACCTCGCCATGGTCGGTGCGGTCTGGGCCGGGGCCCAGGTCCTCCTGCGCCTGCACGGACTTCCGGCCGCCGCCCGCCGCTACACCGCCTGGGCACTCGCCGGCGGCGCCGCGATGGTCGTCACCTTCGCACTGGCCCCCAACGTCATGCCGCAGTCGCCGTTCGTCATGGAGTACTGCATCGCCTACGCCGTGGCGCTCCTGCCCGAGTTCGCGGTCATCGGGCGGCTGTGCCTGCAGGACGCGCGCAAGGCGCCGGACCGGATCCTGCGCACCGGCCTCGGTCTGGTCGTCGCCGGGATCGTCGCCGCGGCCGCGTACATGGTGATCCGGACCGTCATCGCGATCTCGGCCCGCGCCCCGTTCGACTTCGACTACGGTAAGGGCTTCCTGCTGAGCAAGGCACTCCCGACGACCGCGCACCTGCTCGTGCTGGTCGGCGTCGGCGTGCCCGCGGTGGCCGGCCTGCTGCGCCGTCGCCGGCAGTACCGCCGGCTCGGCCCGCTCTGGCTGGCCCTCTACCGCGCCGAGCCCGCGATCGCGCTGGAACCGCCGCGCACCACCGTGTTCCCGACGCGGCTGCACCTCTACCGGCGGGTCATCGAGATCCGCGACGGCCTGCTCGTGATCCGCCCGTACCGCACCGGGTCCGCCACCGGTGAGCGGCAGGAGGCCGCCGAGATCCTGGCCGCCCTGCGCGCCCGCGAGGACGGCCTGCCACCGCTTTCGCCCGAGATGACCGTCCAAGGTGGACAGGACTTCGGCAGCGACACCGAGTACCTCTGCCGCGTCGCCGACGTCTTCCGGGAGATCAGCCGGCGGCCCGCCGCGACCGTGCCCTGATCACGCCACCGGCGGGGTGCCGTGCGTGTGGAACGACTCGATCGTCCGCAACCCCCACGCCTGCCCCTTGGCCCGCTCGGCCTCGGTCCAGGTGACCGGCTCCCAGTCCGGCGCGAAGATCAGCCGGCCGGTGGGGTTGCACAGCTCGACGCGGTTGCCGCCGGGCTCGTACAGGTAGAGGAAGAACGTCTGCTGGATCGCGTGCTTGTGCGGCCCGGTCTCGATGTGCACGTCGTTGTCGAGCGCGATGTCGGCCGCCCGCAGGATGTCCTCGCGCGTGTCGGTCGCGAACGCGATGTGGTGCAGGCGCCCGTTCGACTTCGTCCAGTCGGTCGTGTACACGATGTCGTAGGACTTCTGCGCGAAGTGCGTCCATTGCCCCGAAATCACGCCGCTGTCGAGCCGGATCTGCTCGGTGACCCGGCCGCCCAGCGCGTCGCAGATGAACCGGCCGTTGACCTCGGCCTCCCGCGCCAGGTAGTTGACGTGATCGAGACGCCGGACGCCGACCCCGCGCCCCGGGTAGGCCTGCGCCTGGTTCTTCAGCGCGGGCCGCAGGTGCTCGGGCGGCCGGTAGCGCTCGGTCTCCCAGTAGACCTCGAGCTCGTGGCCGTCCGGGTCGCGGAACAGGTACGTGGGGCCGATCCCGGTGTCGCCGTCGACCCACCCGACGCCGAGCCCGCGTTCCTCGAGCGCGACCACGCGCCGCTTGAGGGCCTCTTCGCTGGACGCGCGCACCGCCGTCCGCCCGACCCCGGACGTCTTCGCCGCGGTGAGCTTGAGGCTGTGGTGCTCGTAGTCGTCCCAGGTGCGCAGGTAGACGGAGTCGCCATCGGTGCCGTTCTCGGTCAGCCCGAGCACGCGGACGAAGAAGTCCAGGCTCTTCTCCGGCTCCGGGGTGAACAGCTCGACGTGGCCGAGGTGCGCGATCTCGTGGCGGGGCGAGGGCTGGGGCATCGGGGTCTCCTCAGGGGCGGGGGAAGACGGTGCCGTCGAACAGCTTCCGCGCGGTGCGGATCACCGTCGACCGGCGGACGCGCGATCCTTCGAACTCGATCGCCACCGCGAGCTGGCCGCTCGGGTGCTCGATCCGGACGGGTCCACGGTCGGTTTCGAGCAGCTCGCTCCCGACAGCGCCGTCGAGCAGCAACGCCGTGACGACGCTGACGCCACCGAGGACGCCGATCGAGGGGTGCGGCTTGACCGGGATGAACGTCCGGGTGCAGATCGCGCCGCCGTCGCGCGGGGCGGCGACGAGCGTGGTCTTGGGGACCGAGCTGCCGCGGACGTCGCCGAGGCCCATCAGCTTCCCGGCTTCGACGCGCAGGGCGTCGATCCGCTCGGCGAGGGCGGTGTCGGCGCTCAGTTCCTCGACGGACTCGTAGCCGGTGATGCCGAGGTCACCGGCGCGAGCGACGACGACCGGCATGCCGTTGTCCACACAGGACACTTCGATGCCGCCGACGTTGTCGCGGACGGCGCCGGTGGGCAGCAGGCTGCCGCAGACGGACCCTTCGGTCTCGGTGAAGTCGAGCTCGACCGGGGCGGCCGTGCCGGGCACGCCGGAGATGGCCGTGTCGCCGCGGTAGTCGACCTCGCCGCCGGGAGTGGCGAAGGTCGAGACGGCGACGGTGCCGGTGTTGACCAGCCGCACCCGCACGGTGGTGCGGTCTTCCCCGGCGGGCACGAGCCCGCGCTCGACGGCGAACTGCCCGACGCCGGCCAGGAGGTTGCCGCAGGTCTGCCGGTCTGAGACGGTGGGTTCTTCGACGCCGAGCTGCAGGAAGAGGTAGTCGATGTCGTGGCCGGGGTCGCTCGCCGCCGAGACGATGGCGACCTTGCTGGTGACGGGCTGGGCTCCGCCGACGCCGTCGATCTGGCGCGGGTCGGGGGTGCCCATGATCCGCATCAGGAGGTCGTCGCGGGTCTGCGGGTCGGTGGGGAGGTCTTCGGCGAGGAAGTAGGCGCCCTTGGAGGTGCCCCCGCGCAGGAGCATGCAGCGCACGCCGGTCATGCCTGCTCCTTTTCGTAGTCCTCGGCCGTCAGGTAGCGGACGCCGAGAGCTTCGAGCTTCTCCCGTAGCCCGTAACGGTCGAGGCCGAGCTGTCCCTGCGCGAACGCTTCCCTTGCGGCGGCTTCTTTTTCCAGCCGGGCCTGCGAAGCTTCGAGTCCGGTTTGGACATCTTCGCGGCGGACGCGCATGACACCGTCGTCGTCGGCGAGGATGGCGTCGCCCGGGCGGATCACCTGCCCGCCGATGACGATCGGCACGTTGACCGCGCCGGCGGTCGCCTTGACGGTGCCTTGCGCGCTGACGTCGGCCGACCAGACGGGGAAGCGGAGCGCGCGCAGGTCGGTGACGTCGCGGACGCCGGTGGTGGTGACCAGGCCTTTCACGCCCCGGTAGCGCAGAGCGGTGGCGAAGAGCTCGCCGAAGAGCCCGTCCCGGCACGGCGAGGTGGTGGTGACGACGAGGACATCGCCTTCGCGGCACTGTTCGACGGCCGCGTGGATCATGAGGTTGTCCCCGGGCCAGCAGAGCACGGTGACGGCGGTACCGCCCACGCGCACGCCGTCCTGGATCGGGCGCAGGTCCGGACCGAGCAGGCCCGAGCGCCCGAGAGCCTCATGAACGGTGGCGACGCCGTAGTCGGCCAACCGGGCGACTTGGTCCAGGTCGGCACGCGGCGGATCGGTGACGATGACGGGCTTCATACGGTTTACGGTACGGTTCGGTTGACGAAATTGTCAACAATCTTGGCGAGCAGATGGGTTCGCGGGTGACGGGGCTGGCGCGGAGCCCAACACGGCTCACCCGAGGGCAACGCAAAACCGCGCTGCCACTTCGACAAACATCGCTCAGCAACGCAAGACCGCGCTGCCACTTCGACAAACATCACTCAGCAACGCAAACCCGCGCGACCACGTCGACAAACCTCACTCAGCAGCGCGAGCGCGAACCAACCCCCGCCACCACTCGCGGCCGCGAATCCCCAGCTACTTCAAGACCCCGCTCACGGGCGCAGGTGCGAGACCTCCGCCGCGTCAGCGGCCTTGAGGGCCTCGATCACGCTCCCCAAATGCGCCCGCGCCGCCTCCGCCGCCCTCTCCGAGTCGTGTGCGCAGATCGCGTCGATGATCGCCAGGTGCTCCGGGAGCGACACCTGCGGCCTCCCCGGCCGCATCGCCAGCCGGAACTGGTGGCGCACGCTCTGGCCGCGCAGCCTCTCCAGCACCTGCGCCGCCGTGCGCTGGCCGCTGATCTCGCGGACCCTGCGGTGCAGGCGCTGGTTGAGGCCCGAATACCCGACCACGTCCCCGCCGGCCACCGCCTGGTGCATCAGCTCGCCCAACTCCTTCAGCTCGCCCACCTCAGCGTCGGAAACGCGCTCCGCCGCCTTCGCCGCGCACAGCGACTCCAGCATCATGCGGACCTCGGAAATCTCGACGGCCTCTTCCAGCGACACCGCGCGCACCCGCGCGCCCCGGTTCTGCACGCGCTCGACGAGCCCCTCGTTCGTCAGCTCGATCAGGGCCGCGCGGACCGTCGCGCGGCTGGCGGCGAACTGGCCGGACAGGTCCGCCTCCACCAGCCTCTGGTTGGGCACGAACTCGCCCCGGACGATCGCGTCGCGGATGGCCGCCACCACGGAACGCTCCCCCGGCTGCCCGTCCGCAGCACTCTCCGTCATACCCCGGCACCATCTTTCGAACAGACGCAGTTTGTTGACAATTTTGTCGAGAACATCGTGTACTCGATCGTAGCTTGTCGAGAGGATTCTGCTATGTCCGGAACCATCGCGGTACTGGGACTCGGCGAAGCGGGCAGCGCGCTCGCCCGCGACCTGGTCGCCGCCGGGGCCGTCGTCCGCGGCTACGACCCGGCCGTTCCCGCCACCGAGGGCGTCGTCGCGACCGGCTCCGAAGCCGAAGCCGCCGACTGCGCCGATCTGGTGCTCAGCGTGAACAGCGCGTCGGCGGCCGTCGACGCGCTCGAAGCCGGCCTGGCCGGCCTGAAGACCGGCGCGGCCTGGGCCGACGTGAACACCGCCTCTCCCGGCACCAAGCGCAAGCTGGCCGCCATCGCCGCGGAGCACGGCGTGCCGTTCGCCGACATCGCGATCATGGCACCGGTGCCCGGCCGCGGCCTGCGCGTCCCGATGCTCGCCACCGGCGTCGCGGCCGGAACCGTCGCCGGAACCCTGAACTCGTTCGGCGCCGCGGTCGAGGTCATGGACGGCGACGCCGGGCTCGCCGCCGAGCGCAAGCTGCTGCGCAGCGTGTTCTTCAAGGGCATGTCGGCCGCCGTGGTCGAAGCCTTGACGGCCGCGCGCGCGGCGGGCTGCGAGGACTGGCTGCGGAAGATCATCGTCGACGAGCTCACCGCGGCGAACGCGTCGACCGTCGACCGGCTCGTCGACGGCTCGGTCAAGCACGCCGTCCGCCGGACGTCCGAGATGGCGGCGGCCGCGGAGATGCTCGGCGAGCTGGCCGTGCGCGCCGACGTCGCGGCCGCGGCCCGTGACCAGCTTGCGCACATAGCTGATTCACAGGATTGTGAACAATCTTGACGCAACTCTTGTGGCCAATATCTCATCAGATGTAGCTTCGGACTTCTTCGCCACCCCGGACGAAAGGGACGAAGATGTCCGCACGAGAACTCGGCGGCACGACCGCCGCCACGGTCCGGCTCTCCCTCCGGGTCACCGCGTTGTGCTGGGTCCTCGTCTTGCTGGACGGGCTGGACCTGTTCGTCTACGGAGCGACGCTGCCGGGCGTGCTGGCCGACAAAGGCTTCGGCCTGACGCCGGTCAGCGGCGGGACCATCGGGAGCCTGACGACCTTCGGGATGATGCTCGGCGCGCTCGGCGCGGGCATCCTGACCGACCGCGTCGGCCGCCGGAAGATCATCATCACCGGCGTCGTCGTTTTCTCCGTGGCCGCTGCCGCCTGCGCCGCCGCGCCGACCGTCGGGTTCTTCGGCGCGGCGCGGTTCATCGCCGGGATCGGGCTCGGCGGGCTGCTGCCGTCGGCGATCGCGATGGTCATGGAGTACGCGCCGGCGTGGCGGCGGAACCTCGCCGTCACCACCGTGATGACCGCCCATCAGGCCGGCGGGGCGCTCGCCGGCGCGCTGGGGATGACGCTCGTCCAGTCGATGGGGTGGCGCTCGGTGTACTGGATCGGCGCGCTGCTGCTCGTGGTGGTGCTGCCCGCGGTCGTCTTCCTGCTGCCGGAGTCGATGACGTTCCTGCTGGCCAAGGGCAAGACCGAGCGGGCACGGGCGATCGCGGACCGGTTCGCGGTCCCACTCGGCACGTTCGCGCCGGAACCGTCCGAAGATCGCCGCGGTGGCCTGCGCGGCCTCTTCACACCGTCGGTGCGGACGACGACGGTGCTGTTCTGGATCGCCTCGTTCGCCGGGCTGCTGCTGGTGTACGGCGTGAACACGTGGCTGCCGACGATGATGCGCGGCAGCGGCTACGACCTGGGCTCCGCGATCAGCTTCCTGCTGGTGATCAACCTGGGCGGGATCGCGGGCATGCTCGTCGCCGGGCGGCTCGCGGACCGGTTCGGCGCCCGGCCGGTCGCGGTCGTCTGGTTCGCGCTGACCGCGTGCGGCGTCGGCCTGCTGGCGGTGCACCTGCCCCTGGTGGTGACCTACGTGGTCGTGTTCCTCACCGGCGCCTGGCTGTTCAGCGCGCAGACGCTCATCTACGCGGCGGTCGGCGCCTACTACCCCGCCGGCAGCCGGGCCACGGCGCTCGGCTGGGTGTCCGGCGTCGGCCGGACGGGCGCGGTGTTCGGGCCGTGGCTGGGCGGCATCCTGGTCGCGGGCGGGCTTTCGTCGTTCGGCTTCGTGGTCTTCGCGATCGCCGGCCTGCTCGGCGCGGTGATGGTGGCCCTCGTGCGGCGGAACGGCGTCTTCACGACGACGTCCGCCGCGCCGGTCAGCTGACCGGGCTCAGAACGGTGGTTGCCCGGCGTCGGGACGGCCGCACCAGACGCTGGTCGGCTTCACGATCGCGAGGACGAGCGTCGCCACGGCCGGGACGAGGACGAGCGCCAGGCCGAAGAACGAGCTGGCGGCGACCAGCCCGCCGCCGTAGTACCCGAACCCGACCACTTCCAGCACGACGGTCGCGATGGCCATGAAGATGGCGAACCCGCTGCCGACGATCGTGAGCAGGCGGCCCGCCGGCTTGCGCAGGAACAGCAGGATGCCGCCGGGGATCAGCGTGCCCACGAGGACCACTTCCTGGACCAGGGCGACGATGAACAGCCAGTGGATGAACCCGAGGTTCCCGATCGCGACGACGCTGGCGATCAGGCCGAGGAGCGAGAACAGCCCGCCGAGCACGGCGAGCACCCCGGCGATGATGGCGGTGGCCCCGTTCGGCTTCGGCGGCTGCATCCCGTAGCCGGGGTAGGGCGCGGGCGGGTACGCGAACCCACCGGGGTACGACGGCTGGCCGGGGTACGGCGCGGGAACACCACCCGCCGGGGACGGATAGGCCGGCTGCCCCGGGTACGGCTGCTGCCCCGGGTACGGCTGCGCGGGGAAACCACCCGACGGCGCCGCAAAAGGCTGCTGCGCGGGGAACCCACCCGACGGCGCGGCGAACGGCTGCTGCGCCGGATCCTGCTGCGCCGCGAACCCACCCGACGGCGCCGCGAACGGCTGCTGCGCGGGGTCGGGTTGCGCCGGGAAACCACCGGAAGGTGCGGGGTACGGCTGCTGTCCCGGGCCCTGCGGTCCGGGGTACTGCGGATTGGTCATGACGTCCTCGGTCTCGGCTGACCGCCCCCAACGGTGCACGGACTCCGGCTCCGGCGGCTCACGAGAAGTCTCTCACGCGGACCTGCGCGAATCCCCGCAGACCGGACGTCGAGCAGCCACGATCCCGTGGTCACGGGCCGTCCCTGAAGCGCACCTCAAAGTCACAAACTCGTCGCACATATTGTCAACAATTTCATCGACGATTAGTGTGCGAGTATCAAGCATGCGGAGCGACGAGGAACCACCTTGATCATCGACTGCCACGGCCACTACACGACCGCCCCGCCCGCCCTCGCGGCGTGGCGCGACCAGCAGGTCGCGTCGCTGACCGAGCCCGGCAAGAAACCCGCCCGGGCCGACCTGCGCATCAGTGACGACGAGCTGCGCGAGACCATCGAGCCGAACCAGCTGCGGCTCATGGACGAACGCGGCATCGACCTCACGATCTTCTCGCCGCGCGCCTCGTTCATGGCCCACCACGTCGGCGGCTTCGAAACCTCGGCCGAGTGGGCCTCGATCTGCAACGAGCTCTGCCACCGGGTCAGCACGCTCTACCCGGAGCGGTTCGCTCCGGCCGCGATGCTCCCGCAGTCCCCCGGCGTCGACCCGGCCACCTGCGTCCCGGAGCTGACCCGCTGCGTCGAGGAGTACGGCGCCGTCGCGCTGAACCTCAACCCCGACCCCAGCGGCGGCCACTGGACGGCCCCGCCGCTCACCGACCGGTCGTGGTACCCGATCTACGAAAAGATGGTCGAGTACGACATCCCGGCGATGGTCCACGTCAGCACGAGCGTCAACCCGGCGTTCCACACCACCGGCGCGCACTACCTCAACGCCGACACGACCGCGTTCATGCAGCTCGTCCAGGGTGACCTCTTCACCGACTTCCCCACCCTGCGGCTGGTCATCCCGCACGGCGGCGGCGCGGTCCCCTACCACTGGGGCCGGTTCCGCGGCCTCGCGATGGCCATGGGCAAGCCGGAGCTCGAGGAGCACGTGCTGCACAACGTCTTCTTCGACACCTGCGTCTACCACCAGCCGGGTTCGGACCTCCTCTTCGACGTCATCCCCGCGCGCAACATCCTGTTCGCCTCCGAGATGATCGGCGCCGTCCGCAGCGTCGATCCGCGGACCGGCCACCACTTCGACGACACGCGCCGGTACGCCGAAGCCGCGAAACTGTCCGAAGAGGACTGGGCGGCGATCCGGGAGCACAACGCCCGCGCCGTCTACCCGCGCCTCGACGCCCTCCTGAAGGGACAAGGCCGGTGACGGAACCCAAGACGCCGGGCTGGCTCGACTGGTACGCGGGTCCGTCCACACCGGACTTCGAGCTGCCGCACGGCACCGTCGACGCCCACTGCCACGTGTTCGGCCCGCAACAGGACTTTCCCTTCGCGCCCGAGCGCAAGTACACGCCGTGCGACGCGAGCAAGGAGCAGCTCTTCGCGCTGCGCGACCACCTCGGGGTCGCGCGCACCGTCATCGTGCAGGCGACCTGCCACGGGGCGGACAACTCCGCCATGCTCGACGCCGTCCGGGCGGCGGAGGGCCGGGCGCGCGGCATCGCGACCGTCCGCCCGGACATCGGCGAAGGAGAGCTGCGCGAACTCGACGCGGCGGGCGTGCGCGGGGTCCGGTTCAACTTCGTGAAACGGCTCGTCGACGCCTCGCCCAAGGAGGACCTGAGCACCATCGCGAAGAAGATCGCGCCGCTCGGCTGGCACGTGGTGCTCTACTTCGAAGCCGCCGACCTGCCCGAGCTCGAGGACTTCTTCGGCGAGCTGCCCGCGCCACTGGTGATCGACCACATGGGACGCCCGGACGTCACGAAACCCGTGGACGGCCCGGAGTTCGAACGGTTCCTGACGTTCGTCGACCGCAACGACGTCCACGTGAAGGTGAGCTGCCCCGAGCGCCTCACCGTCACCGGCCCACCGGCCCTCGACGGCGAGCGTCACGCGTACACCGACGTCGTGCCCTTCGCCCGGCGTGTGGTGACGGAGTTCCCGGACCGGGTGCTCTGGGGCACCGACTGGCCGCACCCGAACCTGAAGCACCACATGCCCGACGACGGCCTGCTCGTCGACTACGTCCCGCACATCGCGGAAACGGACGAGCTGCGGCGGAAGCTGCTCGTCGACAACCCGATGCGCCTCTACTGGCCCGGCGAAACCGCCTGAATCCCCCGAAGGGCATGCAATGCAGCACGCCAACGCACTCAACCGGCTGAACCGCCTGCCGATCTCGCGGTTCCACAAGGTCACCCTGCTCGCCGTCTCGTTCGCCTACTTCTTCGAGTTCGCGGACATCAACAGCTTCGCCACCACCGCACCCAAGCTGATCAAGCTGTGGGGCGTGACCGTCAACCAGGTCGCCTACGTGACCTCGCTGTCCTTCGTGGGCATGTTCTTCGGGTCGATCATCGCGAGCAAGCTCGCCGACCGCTGGGGCCGCAAGAACGCTCTCATGTGGACGACCGTGTGGTTCGGCGTCTTCTCCTTCGCCGCGGTGTTCTCCTGGGACATCGTGTCCCTCGGCGTGTTCCGCATCCTGACGTCGGCCGGGCTGTCGGCGATGACCGTCGTCGCGGTCATCTACGTCAGCGAGCTGTACCCGGCCGCGAGCCGCGGCAAGTACCAGGCCTACGCGATCGTGATCGGCATCTGCGGCACGCCGGTGACCAACCTGATCGCGAGCGCGGTGGTGCCGATCAACTCCTGGTCGTGGCGGCTGGTGTACCTGTGGGGCGCGCTCGGCGTGCTGCTGGTGCTCTTCACCCGGCAGCTGAAGGAGTCGCCGCGCTGGTACGAAAGCCGCGGCGAGCACGCCAAGGCGGACGCGGTGCTGCGGGAGATCGAGGAGCGCGTCGCGGCGGAGAAGGGCCCGCTGCCGGAGCCGGCGCCGCCGATCGAGGAGGCCGCGGTCGGCAAGGCGCCGCTGCGGTTGCTGCTGCAGAAGAAGTACCTGATGCCCACGTTGCTGCTGACGGTCCTGTGGGTGACGCAGACGATCGGCTTCTTCGGCTACTCGAGCTGGGCACCGACCCTGCTGGCCAAGGAAGGCTTCAGCGTCGAGAAGTCGGTGTTCTACGTGGCGCTGACGACGGTCGGCGCACCGCTGGGGTCCTACCTCGCGGCACTGGTGACCGACCGCTTCGAGCGCAAGTGGTGCCTGGTCGCGTTCGGCACGGTCATCGCGCTCTGCGGCCTCTTCTACGGGCTCACCTTCAACCCGGTCCTCATCGTGGTGTTCGGCTTCCTGGTGAACCTGTTCGAGCGTGGTTACACGGCCCTCGGCTACGCGTACTCGCCGGAGCTGTTCGACACCCGCGGCCGGTCGCTGGGCACGGGCGTGTCGTACGGGCTCGGGCGGTTGTCGAACGCGGCGGGACCGTTGATCGTCGCCGGGTTGTACAACGGGAGCGGCTACCGGAGCGTGTTCTTCTTCATCGCGGGGACGTGGCTGCTCGGCGCGCTGGTGCTGGCGGTGTTCGGCCCCCGGACCCGGGCGGCGCGGCTCGCGCAGACGGCCCCGGAGGTCAAGCCGGCCGGGGTCTGAGCCACGTCACGCCAGGCGGCGCAGGGTTCCCTTCGCCGTCTGGCGGCCGTGGCGGTCGCGCACCGACGTCGTCGTCTCCTCCCCCGGTACGGCCGCGGCGATCAGCCCCTGGTGGTCGAACAACGGCGCCACCGGGCGGTATTCGAACTCGAGCGCGCCCGCAACCCCGCGGGCCCGGGCGGCTTCCGCCATCGCGACCGCCTGCAGCGGGCCATGCGTGAGCAGCCCCGGGTAGCCCTCCACCTCGCGGCTGTAGTCACGGTCGTAGTGGATGCGATGGGCGTTGTAGGTCAACGCGGAGAAGCGGAACAGCAGCGTCGGGGTCACCTCGACCGACCACTCGCCGGACGCGGGCGGAATCTCGGGGCCGTCGTCCGGAGGTACGTCGAGGGCGGACCCCGCGCGGTAGACGATGTCCTGCTCCTCGTCGACCACCAGCCGGCCCGCCTGGGTGATCCGGTGCGCGACCGTGACGAACGTGAGCGGCCCCGAACGACCCTCCTTCTCTTGCACCACCAGGACTTCCGACCGGCGGGTCGCGGTCTCGCCCACGCGCAACTCGCCGTGCGCGCGGACGCGGCCGCCGGCCCACATGCGGCGGCGGCCCGGGCCCGGCGCGGCCAGGACCGTGCCGCGGACCGGGTGGCCGTCCGGCCCGAGGTCGGCCTGGGCCGGGCGGTCGAGCAGGTAGACCCAGTGCCACAGCAGCGGCAGGACTCCGTCGGGCTCCGGGACGTCGAGCAGGGACGCCAGCGCCTGGGCCGGCCCGGGCAGGATCGGTTCGGTGACCTCCACGTCAGAGCCCCTTTTTCGCGGCGTCGAAGCTGTGCAGTGCGGCGCCGACCGCGGCCGCCACCGTGACCTCGAAGACCTCGTCCTCGGAGTGACCCGCCGCCAGTAGCCGCCGGACGTCGTCGTCGGTGATGCGGTGGGACGCGTCGCGGACCAGCGCGGCGTAGTCCCGCCACGGCTCCGCCAGGCCGTCACCCGTCCCGGCCGCCCGCCGCAGTTCGGGGCTGGTCCGCGCCGGCTGCTCGAAGACGCTCTCGCGGAGGTCGGCCGGGCCGTCGGCGAGCAGGAAGCCCGGGAACCGGTAACCCGCGCGGTGCAACGCTTTCGTGCCGACCTTCAGCTGCCCGTCGAGCAGCTCGAACCCGAACGCGTTCGCGAGCCGGTTGACGATGTTCCACACCAGGTTGACGTCCAACGCCTCCACCACGGCGTGCGCGGGCAAGTCGCGCGGTGGTGACAGCGTGCCGTTCCGGGAAACGTCTTCGAGGAACCGTTGCACCACCAGCAGTTCCGGGCGCGCGTCCGCCGGGCGGTCCGGGTCGATCTCGCCGTGCCCGGCGATCCGGGTCAGCTCGGCGTGCGTGACCACGCAGAACGGGCACTCGTGCACCCGGGCCGTGCTCATCGCGAGGTACTCGCGTTCGCCCGCGGTCCAGTAGGACTCGCCGCGCATCGCGGGCGCGGTCAGCTCCAGCAGCGGCCGGGTCAGGAAGCCCGGCCGGTACAGCAGCAGCTTGACGATGTCCGGGCTGGGGACGCCGGACAGTTTTCCGGTGACGGCCATGAAGAGGCGGGCGCGGCGCCGGTGGCCGTCGTCCAGGACGGACAGTCGCATCAGGACTCCAGTTCGTGCAGGCGGGCGGTGAGGAAGCGGTGGTCGGCCGGGGCTTCGGCGAGGTCGCGGGCCCGCCGGTACGCCGTGACGGCATCCTCGGAGCGGCCGAGGCGGCGCAGGAGGTCCGCGCGGGCGGCGTGCCAGAGGTGGTAGCGGTCGAGCCCGTCGATCGCTTCGACCAGGGCGAGCCCGGTGCCGGGACCGTCGGCCATCGCGACGGCCACGGCGTGGTTGAGCGCGACGACGGGCGACGGCGCGAGCGTCCGCAGCCGGCCGTAGAGGGCGGCGATCCGCGCCCAGTCCGTGTCGGCGGCCGTGCGGGCCTGCGCGTGCTGCGCCGCGATCGCCGCCTGCAGCTGGTACTGGCCGACGACCCCGTGGCGCAGCGCCCGGCCGAGCACGCCGAAGGCTTCCGCGATCTCGTCCCGGTCCCAGCGGGCGCGGTCCTGGTCTTCGAGCAGGACGACGTCGCCGCCGGGCGTGGCGCGGGCGGCCGAGCGCGAATCCTGCAGCAGGAGCAGCGCGACCAGGCCGAGCGCCTCCGGTTCGTCCGGCATCAAGGCGGCGAGCAGCTTCGCCAGCCGGATCGCCTCGCGGCGCAGCTCGGCGGGCTCGTCGCGGCCCGACGGCGACGCGTAGCCGCGGGTGAAGACGAGGTAGATCACGGCGAGGACGCCGGAGAGACGGTCGGGCAGCAGGTGGTCGGGCGGGACGCTCAGCGAGATGCCCGCGTCGCGGATCTTCCGCTTCGCGCGCACCAGCCGCTGTGCCAACGCCGGCTCGGCGACGAGGAACAGGCGGGCGATCTGGGCGGCGGTCAGGCCGGCGACGGCCTGCAGCGTCAGCGCCACCCGGGCGTCTTCGGCCAGCGCCGGGTGGCAGCAGGTGAAGAGCAGGCTCAGCCGGTCGTCGCCGACCTCGGTGAGCCGGTCGTCCGGCAGGCTCGACATCCTCACCCCGCTCTCGCCGGCCGCGAGCCGGGCCAGCTTGGCCTGCCCGACGCGGACGCGGCGGATCCGGTCGACGGCGCGGTTGCGCGCCGTGGTCAGCAACCAGGCCGCGGGGTCGTCCGGAACGCCCGAATCCCACGTCCGCAGCGCCTGCGCGACGGCGTCCTGCAGGGCGTCCTCGGCGAGCTCGAAGTCGCCGAGCACCCGGACGAGGGCGGCGAGCAGCCGGGCGCGGTCCTCGCGGTAGACGCGCTCGACGACGCCGGCCGCGCGATCACCCACGGGCGGCCGGGTGGTCCAGCCCGGGCACCCCGGCGACCGGGCGGACCTCGATCGAGCCCTGGGCGGCCATCGGGCACAGCGCGGCCAGCTCCAGGGCCTCGTCGAGGTCCCGGCAGTCGAAGACGTACACCCCGCCGAGGTGCTCGTGGGTCTCGGCGAAGGGCCCGTCGGTGATGAGCGTGCGGCCCTCCTGCACGGCCACCGTGGTGGCGGTGTGCTCACCCTGCAGCGGGTGGCCGGAGACGAACACCCCGCGCCGCCGGCACTCGTCGGCGAAGGCGTTGACGGCGGTCAGTGCCTCCTCGAACCCGGGGTCGCCCGGCTCGGGGCGGTCGCAATTGTAGATCAACAGCATGTAGAGCACGTGCGCTCCTTCATCCGGCGTCGGTCTCGGTGGATGACGAACGGGACGACGGTAACTCGACAGGCTCGGCCGGACTCGGCGAAATCAGGGGCACGGAAATTACCAAAGGTAAGTTCTGTGCCAGCCTTGACATTACCAATGGTCAGGAGGAAAGTCCTCGCCACCTGATTCGTCTAGACCAATCAGGGAGCTCTCCCGGCGGACGGCCATCCTCAGGAGGAGACCCATGTCCCGCAGAATCCGGACCACCACAGCAGCACTGACGAGCGTCGCGACCGTGGCGGCGACGGCCCTGATCCTTTCCGGTGGGGCCGCCGCCAGCCCGCCGGCCGCGGCGGCCGCCGACTGCGGTGTGCTGTTCGACGACTTCCACTACAACTCCCCCACCGACTCCGCGTTCGGCGGCGCCGGCTGGACCACCCGCAACGACGTCGGCAGCCCCGGCGTGGCCGGCGCGCGCTGGCTCACCAGCAACGTCACCTTCCCGACGGTGAACGGCGAGCGCGTCGCCCAGCTCGCCGCCAGCACCGACGGCAGCGCGGCGGGCACGACGCACTCCGAGATGTACCAGAACCAGCTGCGGTTCAAGGACGGCACGTACGCGAGCCGGGTCCGCTTCACCGACGCGCCGGACAGCGGCACCGACGGCGACCACGTCAACGAAACGTACTTCACGATCTCGCCGCTGCGGTACGACCGCGACCCGCTCTACAGCGAGCTGGATTTCTCGGAGTACCTGCCCAACGGCGGCTGGGGCGGCTCGACCGCGAACTACCAGACCAGCTGGTACACCTACTGGAACAACCCGACGTGGGACGGTCTGCGCACATCCACCGCGCAGAACCGCAGTTTCGCCGGCTGGCACGACATCGTGACGCAGGTGTCGGGCGGGCACGTGAAGTACTACCTCGACGGCGTGCTCACCGCGGACCACACGACCGACGCCCAGGGCGACCCGGTGTACCCGCGGACGCCGATGTCGATCAACTACAACATGTGGTTCATCGACACGGCCGGGCACACGAGCGGGACCAGCGTCTACTCCGAGCAGGTCGACTGGACGTACTACGCGGGCAACCAGGTGGTGTCGCCCGCGGACGCCGTGGCCCGCGCGGGTTCGTACCGGACGGCCGGAACGTCCCATGTGGACACGGTGAACGGGTGCACGACCACCCCGCCCACGACGCCGACCACTCCGACCACTCCGACGACGCCCACGACCCCGACGACGCCCACCACGCCCACCACGCCTTCGCAGCCCGCGAACTGCTCGACGGCGGCGGAGTGGGACTGGGGCACGGTGTACCTCGGCGGCCAGCGGGTCAAGCACAACGCCCACCTCTGGCAGGCGAACTGGTGGACCCAGGGCTCCGAGCCCGGCCTCACCGCCCAGTGGGCCGACCTCGGCCACTGCTGACGCCGCATCGTCAGACCTGGCCGCGGCCCGGGTTCCAGGGACCAGCCCGGGCCGCGGTCACCCTTTCCGTCCAGGACACCTCGTGAGTGGGAAACAGGGTTCCAACCCTGTTTCCCGCTCACGACCCCCACTGCTTCCGCCGCCCCACTCCAGGAGTTTCCCGTGCGCAGACGCACCTTCGCCGCCGCCCTGGCCGTCGCCGCCGTGACCGCCACCGCCGCCTGCGGTACCGACACCCCCGCCCCCGCCGCTCAGGGCGGTGGGCAGCTGACCGTCTGGCTGATGAACGGCGACCTCTCCGACAAGGCCACCGCGGCGATCAACGCCGCGTTCGAGAAGGCCACCGGCGCGAAGGTCACCGTGCAGATCCAGGAGTGGGACAACATCAACACCAAGATCAGCACCGCACTGGCGCAGGACAACACGCCGGACGTCATCGAGATCGGCAACACGAACGTCCCGCTTTTCGCCGCCAACGGCGCGCTCACCGACCTCACCCCGCACCGCGACGAGCTGGCCGGGAAGACCACCTGGCTGCCCGGCCTCGCCGGACCGGCCACTGTGGACGGAAACCTCTACGGCGCGCCGCTGTTCGCCGGCAACCGCGCGGTGATCTACGACAAGCAGGTCTGGGCCGACGCCGGGATCACCGCGCCGCCGAAGACGTTCACGGAACTCACCCAGGACCTGGACAAGATCAAGGCCAAGCACCCCGCCGCCGACTACTCCGCCTTCCACTTCCCCGGCAAGTACTGGTACGGCGCGCTGCAGTTCGTCTGGGACGCCGGCGGCCAGCTCGCCACGCAGAAGGACGGGAAGTGGACCGGTTCTCTCGAAAGCCCCGAGGCGCAGAAGGGCCTGCAGGCCTGGAAGGACTTCCAGAACACCTACTCCTCGGCCGCGTCCCGCAACGTCGACACCAAGGCGCCCGACCAGGCCGCGATCTTCTCCGCCGGCGGCGCCGGGGCGATCCTCGACACGAGCGTCAACACCGTCGTCAAGAACAAGCCGGAGCTGAAGGACCACCTCGGCACCTTCCCGTTCCCCAGCACCGTCGCCGGGAAGACGCAGCCGGTGTTCCTCGGCGGGTCCGACCTCGTCGTCGCGGCCAAGAGCCGCAACCAGGACCTCGCGCTGGCCTACCTCAAGGCCGCGACGAGCCCCGACGTGCAGCGCCAGGCGATCGTCGGCATCGACGGCTGGACTCCCATCTCGACCGAGCTGATCGACGAGATCACGCCCACCCTGCCGCCGGTCAACGCCGCCTTCGCCACCGCGGCCAAGACCAGCGTCGCGACCCCGGCCGCGCCCGGCTGGGCGACCATCGAAAGTGACAAGTCGATCAACACGTTCTTCGCCGACATCGCCACCGGACGCCGGCCGATCGCCGACGCCGCCAAGGACTTCGACGCGCACCTGACCGAGGCGCTGAACGCCCGCTGACCGGCGGGGTGGCCCGGCCGACTGCCGTCCCCAACCGGGCCGCCCCGCCCCTTTTCCGCGAAGGAGTCCTCGTGCTGCTGGTGAAAGCGCCGCCCGAAGCCCCGCCGAGACCGGCCACGCCGCGTCGGCGACGGTCCCTGCTGCCCTACGGCCTGCTCCTGCCCGCGACCGTCCTATTGGGACTCGTCCTGGGCTACCCGCTGGTGCGCCTGATCGTCATCTCGACGCAGAAGTACGGCCTGCGGTCCCTGTTCACCGGCACCACGACCTTCGCGGGCTGGGACAACTACGCCGCCGTCCTCGGCGACGACCAGCTCCTCCCGGTCCTCGCGCGCAGCGTCGGGTTCTGCGCCGCGCTGGTCCTCGGCACCCTGGTCATCGGCTTCGGCGTCGCGCTGCTGCTCCAGCGGTTGGGCAAGGGCATGCGCACGGCCGTCACGCTCTGCCTGATCGCGGCGTGGGCACTGCCGAACGTGGCGTCCACCCTGGTCTGGCAGTGGCTCTTCCAGCCCGGCTACGGCGTCGTCAACTGGCTGCTCACCCAGGCCGGCTTCGGCGACCTGACCCAGCACGACTGGACGACGTCACCGGCGTCGGCGTTCACGCTCGTCTGGCTGCTGGTCGTGTGGCAGTCCGTGCCGTTCGTCGCGCTCACGCTCTACGCGGGCCTGTCGCAGATCCCGCGCTCCTACTACGAAGCCGCCGCTCTCGACGGCGCCCGGCCGTGGCGGGTGCACCGCACCATCACCTTCCCGTTCCTGCAGCCGATCCTCGGGCTGGTCACCATCCTCTCGGTGATCTGGGACTTCACCGTGTTCAACCAGATCTGGATCCTCACCCAGGGCGGCCCGAACGGCGGCACGACGACGCTCGGCATCTGGACGTTCACGAGGGCGTTCAGCGGCAACGACTTCGGCCAGGGCGCGGCGATCGCCGTCGTCTCGGTTCTGCTGCTCGTCGGCATGACGGCCGTGTACGTGCGCCGGCTCGTCCGGTCCGGGGAGGACCTGTGATGCGCCGGGTCGGCCGCAACACCGTCGCCACGGTCTTCTGTCTCGTGTGGATCTTCCCGGTCTACTGGATGGTGCTGACGGCGTTCAAGCCCGCGGGCAAGATCCTCCAGCCCACGCCCCAGTTCCTGCCGATCGACGTCACGCTCGACAACTTCGCCGACGCGCTCGCCAAGCCCGGGTTCGTGCAGGACCTCGTCAACAGCGTCATGGTCGTCGTCGCGGTCGTCGCGCTGTCCATCGTGGTCGCCTTCCTGGCCGCGACCGCGTTGACGCGCTTCCGGTTCTTCGGCCGCCGCAGCTTCCTCATCGGCGTGCTGGTGCTGCAGATGGTGCCGGTGCCCGCCCTGGTCATCCCGCTGTTCCTCGGCCTGAAGAGCGCGCACCTGCTCGACACGCTGTTCGGGCTGGTCCTGACGTACGTGGCGCTGGTGCTGCCGTTCACGATCTGGACGTTGCGCGGCTTCCTGCACGGGATCCCGGTCGAACTCGAGGAGGCGGCGATGGTCGACGGCGCGACCCGCGGGCGCGTCATGCGCTCGGTCCTGCTGCCGCTGGTGCTGCCCGGGCTGATCGCGACCAGCGTGTTCGCGTTCATCACGGCGTGGAACGACTTCCTGTTCGCGTACGTGATCATGAAGGACAGCTCCGGCTACACGCTGCCGGTGTGGCTGGTGTCGTTCAGCACGAGCACCGGCACCGACTACGGCGGCCTGATCGCCGCGTCGACGCTGTTCGCGCTCCCGGTCGTCGTCTTCTTCGCGCTCGTGCAGCGCCACCTGGTCGAAGGCATGACCGCGGGCGCGGTGAAGGGCTGATGATCATCCCCCGCCCCGCGCGGCTGACCCGCCGCGCCGGTACCTTCGCGCCCGCCGGCGGCCTGCGCGTCCTGGCCGGCCGCGGCGCCGAGCGCCCGGCGCGCCTGCTCGCCGGGTACCTGCCCCGGCCGGTGATCCACCACGGGCCCGCCATCCGCCTCGACCTCGTGCCGGACGCCCACCACGGGCTGGAGGGCTACGAGCTCGACGTCACCCCGGCGGACGCGCTCCTCACGGCGTCGACCGAGGCGGGCCTGCGCAACGGCGTCCAGACCCTCCGGCAGCTGGTCCCGCTGCACGGCCCGCCGCGGCTGCCGTGCCTGCACATCCGCGACACGCCCCGGCTGCCCTGGCGCGGCGTGCTGCTGGACGTCGCCCGGCACTTCATGCCGCTGGAGTTCCTCCGCGAGTTCGTCGACCTCCTGGCGCTGCACAAGTACAACGTGCTGCACCTGCACCTCACCGACGACCAGGGCTGGCGGATCGAGATCGACGGCAGGCCGCGGCTCACCGAGATCGGCGCGTGGCGCACCGAGTCGATGGTCGGCGCGGCCGGCAGCGGCGTCTACGACGGCGTCCCGCACGGCGGCTTCTACACCCAGCGCGAGCTGCGCGAACTCGTCGGCTTCGCGGCCGAGCGCGGCGTGCGGATCGTGCCGGAGATCGACCTGCCCGGGCACGTGCGCTCGGCGCTGGCCGCCTACCCCGAACTGGGCAACCGGCCGGACGTCACGCTGCCGGTGTGGACGGCGTGGGGCATCAGCCCGGACATCCTCGGCGTCCACGACGGCGCGTTCGCCTTCTGCCGCGAGGTGCTCACGCAGGTCGCGGACGTCTTCCCGGCGCGGCACCTGCACATCGGCGGCGACGAGTGCCCGACCACGCAGTGGGCGTCGAGCCCGCCAGCGCGGGAGAAGGCGGCGAGCCTCGGGTTGCGCGACACGGCCGAACTGCACCCGTGGTTCCTGACCGAACTGCACGCTCTGCTGGCGGACCTCGGCCGGCAGGCCGTCTGCTGGGACGAAACCGGCCACGCCGCGGGACGGCTGCCACCGGACATGGTCGTCACGGCCTGGCGCGACGCCGCGCACGGTGCGCTCGCCGTGGCCCGCGGCCACCAGGTCGTCATGGCGCCGCACACGTCGACGTACTTCGACTACCGGCAGAGCGAAGAGCCCGGCGAGCCACCGCGTCAGGACGTCACGACACTCCAGGACGTCTATCGCTTCGACCCGCTGGAGGGCGGGCTGCCGGTCAGCGACGGGACCCGGCCCGGGGTGCTCGGCACGCAGGCCCAGCTGTGGACCGAGCACGCGCCGACGCCCGACCACGTGCGGCACCTCGCGTTCCCGCGGCTGTGCGCGCTGGCCGAACGCGCGTGGTCGCCGCCGGAGCGCCGTTATGCTGATTTCCAGGAGCGCCTGACCGGTCACCTCGCCCGGCTGCGTGCCCTGGACGCCCTGCCCAAGGACCGCGTCCGGTTCGCCGGCGCGGTCCCCGTATCCGGGAAGACGGTGCCTTGACCGCTGAGCCATCCGGGGCTTCACCTCAGGCCGGCGCCTCCGCGACCCGGAGCGCCCGAAAAGAGGGTGGCGAGCCGGCGGACCGCCCGCCCACGGTGAAGCGCGACCGCGTCCGGCGGCACCTGCTGAAGGTGATCGAGAACGCCGGTCCCGGCACCGGGCTGGCCTCCGAACGCGACCTCGCCGCGGAGCTGGGCGTGTCCCGCCCGACCGTCCGGGCGGCCATCGACGAGCTGACCCGCACCGGGCTGCTGGTGCGCCAGCGCGGGCGGGGGACGTTCACGAGCCCGCAGAAGGTGACCCAGGAACTGGCGACCGGCCTCGCTGTGCCGCCCGCGGAAGGGCACTGGACGAGCCGGGTGGTCGCGTTCGGGATCTCCCCCGCCCCGCGGTCGCTGGCGGCCGACCTCGAACGCGAGCCGGGGACGCCCGTCCTGCGCGTGACGCGGGTCCGGCACGTCGACGACGAGCCGATCGCGATCGAACAGCTGGCGCTGCCCGCTTTCCTGGTCCCGGGCCTTTCCGCCGCGGACCTGGAGTCGGGCAACTTCTACCGGCTGCTGCGGGAGCGGTTCGGGATCGCGGTGCAGGACGCGGTGCAGACGATCGAGCCGGCGGTGACCAACCCGGCCCAGGCCGAGCTGCTCGAGATCGCCGTTTACGCACCGATCCTGCACATCGAGCGGCTGACCCGCGACACCACCGGGCAGGTCGTCGAACTGACCCGCTCGGTGTACCGCGGCGACCGGTACCGCATCACGTCCAAACTCCGCTTCGACGCCGAATCGGGCTGAGTCTTGAACGGCATCCCGGATCTCGGTCCCTTGCCCCGGCGCGTCACGGTCGACGCCGACCAGGTGCGCCGGCTGGTCGGCGAGCAGTTCCCGCGGTGGGCCGGTCTCCCGGTGCGGCCCGTTTCCGAGAGCGGCTGGGACAATTTCACCTTCCACCTCGGCGACACGATGGTGGTACGGCTGCCCAGCGCGGCCGAATACGCCCTGGCGGTCGAAAAGGAACAACACTGGTTGCCGACGCTTGCTCCCCGGCTGCCGGTGCCCGTTCCCGTTCCGCTGGCAAAAGGGAGTCCTGGCGTGGGCTACCCGTTTCCGTGGTCGATTTACGCGTGGCTCGACGGCACGCCCGCCCGCCAGGACCGGATCGCCGATCCCGTCCGGTTTTCGCTCGAGCTGGCCGGGTTCCTGGCCGCGCTGCGGAGCCTCGACGTCGACGGCGGCCCGCAGCCGGGAAAGCACAACTGGTTCCGGGGCGCCACGCTCCGCACCTACGACGCCCAGGCCCGGCGTGCGCTGGCCACACTGGACGGCCACCTCGACGTCGGCCCGGCCCGCGAGATCTGGGAAACCGCGCTGGACGCGCACTGGGACGGCGTGGACACGTGGTTCCACGGTGACCTCGCACCCGGGAACCTCCTCCTCGACCGCGGGGAGCTGGCCGCGGTCATCGACTTCGGGACCTGTGGTGTCGGCGACCCGTCGTGCGACCTGGCCATCGCCTGGACGCTGCTGACCGCCGACGGAAGGCGGGCGTTCCGCGAGCACCTGTCGATCGACGAGGCGACCTGGGCGCGCGGGCGGGGGTGGGCGCTGTGGAAAACGCTCGTCACCTGCGCCCGGACCGCGGAAAGGGCCGACGGCGACGCGCGTCGCGTCCTCGGCGGGATCCTCACCGAATACGCATCCGGAAAATAATTCTTCACGCGCACCGGAAACCGGGATTTCTTAGCCTCCACTCGTTACCCGAAAGAGTGACGCCGTGACGGCATCCGGGTGACGACCGGCCACGACACTCGTCGTCCGAGCAGCTGCAAACTATTTCGTGTCGGTAACGAACTGAGCTGTTGGCTTCGCCTTTCCAGCACCCGGGTGAGGACGCTTCAACACACTCCCGGTGCGGCATAGGATTTTCCTTCGGCCAGAAAACCGTTTCTGGAACCAACCGTTGCGAAAGAATCGAGGACCATTCATGCGAAGACGCATGCTGGGAGCAGTGCTGCCCCTGGTGCTCGTCGCGGCCACCTCCGCCGCGCTGCCCACGACCGCCGAAGCGGCCGCCGTCTCGGGGCTCACGAAGTCCGTGCAGGGCACCGGTTCCCCCGCCGACCACGGGGCCACCGCGAACTGGGTCATCGGCTACGACGACCAGGCCACCGGGTCCGGCGCCGCCACCATCACCGACGCCGTCGGCGCGGGCCAGGCCTTCCAGGCCGGTTCGCTGCACGCGCCGCCGGGGTGGACGCCGTCGTGGTCCACCGACGGCAGCACCTTCACCGGCACCGAACCCGCGTCCGGCGTCACCGCCGTGCGGGCGAGCAACCCGGACGCCGGGCCCGACGCGACGTCGTTGTCCGCTGCGCTGACCCCGCCCGTGCAGGCGGTGACGACCGCGACCGGCGGCGACGGCTTCTCACCCGTCCTCTACCGCACCCCGGGCGGCGTCCTGCAGGCCTGGAACATCTACCACCACCTCGGCGCGACGTCGCCGAAGGTCGTCTGCACCGACCTCGCCACCGGGCAGCGCTGCCCGGGCGGCCCGTGGCCGAAGGTGCTCAACACCGCGAGCGGACCGCTCGGCACCCTGGGGGCCGGGGACATCGCCAGCACGATGGTCGAGCAGTACCTGCACGACCCGGTTTCGCCCGCGAAGGTCTACTACCCCGCCGTCACGGCCGCGTCGGTCGGCGTCGGCTGCCTCGACATGGCCGCTTCGGCCAACTGCGGGTACTGGGCGCTGTCCCCCACCGGCGGGTCGCCGGCGGTGAGCAGCATCGGCGGCTTCGTGGCGACCGGCGGCAACCTGTACGGCATCGTCAGCTCCGGCGCCGTGGTGTGCTGGACGATGGCCACGCAGAGCGCCTGCGGCGGCCAGCCGTACGCGCCGATCGTGCCGGCGGCCAACCAGCCGTACGTCTACGGCGCGGTGACCGTGGTGGGCGGCAAGGTGTTCGCCTCGACGTCGAGCCCGGGCACCTCGCAACAGCCGTCGCTGGGCTGCTTCGACCCGGCGACGGCCGCGGCGTGCGCGAACTGGGCGTCCTCTCGCCCGACCGGACCGGCGGGCAACTACAACTACAACGACTACACCGCGTTCGACACGAGTGGTGCCCCGGCGGGCGCGTGCGCGTCGACGACCGGCGGCACGAACGTCACGACGTGCTACGCGCTCGACGGTTCGACACTGACGGCGCCCCCGGGCGCGGCCGCGCTGCCGGGTGGGGTCTACATGTTCCCCGCGGAGGTCGTCACCGATCCGAGCGGGCACGTGCGCAGCTACCTCCCGATCTGGAACGGCGGCTACGCGGGCGCGGCGCTGTGCCACGATTGGACGACGGGGGCGGCGTGCGCGGGCCTGCCGGCGCTGATCACGCACCCGACGGTGAACGGCGGGGCCACCCGGGACTACGGGTACACCTACGACCCGCCGTCGGGCTGCCTGATCGGCCTCGGCGACGCGGGCGTGCTGTTCTCGATGGACCCGGCGACGGGAGCGACGCCGTGCGTCCGGTCCGGTGGCCAGGTCACGCTGAAGCCGGGTGACTTCTACTGCGACGGCGGCTCGCACGTCCAGGGTTACACGGCGGCGCGGCTGACGGGCGTCGACCCGGCGAACGTCGACTTCGCGGCGTCCCGGGTGACGGTGGTGGACCAGGGCGGCGCGACGGTGCCGACCCCGGGCTTCGCCCCGGACGGCTCGGTCGACCTGACGGGCGTCTCGGTGGCGGCGCACCCGTCGATCACGGTGACGACGACCCTGGTGCTGCACAACGGAACCGGCTTCAGCGGCCGCCTGGTGGTCGACTACGCGGGCGACGCGCCGCAGCTGTGCTTCCGCACGACGATCGCGGCGGACTGCGCGGTCGCGTCGGTGGCGAACACCGCGACGGGCACCGACTCGACGGGGTCGTTCACGTCGAACACGGTGACGCTGCCGGTGGCGCCGGGCGCGTCGTGCACGCCGAAGGTCAAGGTGGAGAAGGAGATCTGCACGTCCGCTTCGGCCACGAAGTGCGGTCCGGGCGGGACCGGACCGTGGGCGAAGCAGGCGGGGGTGGGTCTCCTGGGCCTGCTCAACGCGACGGCGTACTGGCGGATCACGGTGACGAACGAGGGTCCGGTCGGGATCACGTCGGCGCAGGTGGTGGACAGCGTGGAGCCGTCGTGCCAGACGGGCCCGTTCACGCTGGCCGCGGGGACGTCGAAGCAGGTGTACTGCTCGACCTACGCGCTGCTGAGCCTGTTCCCGATCACGAACCAGGCCAAGGTGAGTTACGTGCCGGCGAACGTTCCCCCGGGGACGCCGCCGTCGCACACGGGATGGTCGTCGGCGAAGGCGTGTTCGCTGCTGTGCATCCTGTAGGGAGGTGAGGTGAGCGGCCCGCGGGGTGGTTCCCCGCGGGCCGTTTGCCACACTGGTCGCATGCGGGTGAACTCGCGGGCGTGGCCCCATCGCTTCGAGGAGGTTCCGTGGCGCGAGATCGCCACCTCGTTCGACGTGATGGCCGCGGAGCACCCGGAGTTCGCGCCCCTGGCCCGCATCGTCGCGAGTGTGCTGGCGTGCGGAGGTGAGCGGCACTTGGCCGCACTGACCTCGATGCACGACCTGGTGGTCACGGCCCGGCCGGTGCCGGAGCAGCCGCCGATCCCGGTCGTGGTCGTCCGGTCACCGTCGTCGGGTTTCGTGGGCGCGGGCGGCGTCTTCATCGAGCACCGCTCCGTCACCGGCCACGACGACGGCATTTTCCGCGACGGCGCCGAGGCGGTGCCGCTCTTCTGGCGGTTCATGATCGAGAAGTTCGGAGTGGAACCCATGGCGGATCTCGAGCAGCGGTACCGCGCGTACCTCACCTGCCTGAACGAACGACGCTTCGCCGACCTCTCGGACTACGCGCACGACCCGGTCGTCCACAACGGCCGGACCCTGACCGTCGCCGACTTCCAAGCCCTGCTGAAGCGCGACGTGCAGGAGATCCCCGACCTGCACTACGCGATCGAAACGCTCGTCGTCCAAGGCGATCGGGTCGGGTGCCGCATCCGCTTCGACTGCACCCCCGCCGAGGACTTCCGGGGGCTGCCGACCGCTGGCCGGACCGTTTCCTTCGTCGAGCACGTCTTCTACCGCTACGAAGACGGCAAGATCGCCGAAATCCAGTCCGTCGTCGACACCGACGCCATCCGCGACCAGCTCACACCGTGACGGTTTCTTCCTTCTCCGAAGCCGAAGCGGAAGCCGCCGAAGCCGCGGTGGCCGAGGGCGTGATCGCCGGTGCCATCAGCACCGCGCACAGCGGCACCGCCATCGCGATCGCCGCCAGCACGAACACCGGGAACAGGAACGAGAACACCTCCACGCCCGCCGGGTCCGCCGCGTTCATGTCCATGTTCATCCGGACCGCCGCCATGCCCGTGTAGTGCATGCCCGTCACCGCCGCGCCCATCACGAACCCCGCCAGCAGGCGCAGGGACAGCCGGTCCAGGAAGACCGCGAACCACAGGGCCGCCGTCGCCGCCACCACCGCGATCACCACCGACAGCGCGACGAGGCCGCCTTCGTAGGTGAAGTCGCCCTTCACGCGCAGGGCCGACATTCCCGTGTAGTGCATGACGTTCACCGCCAGGCCCGTGATCACGCCGCCGAGGGCGAGGCGCCACCAGCCGAACTTCGCGCGGCCGCCCACCACCACGAGGCCGGCGAACACCGCCGACACCGACAGGATCGCCGACAGCACCGTGCGGAAGACGTCGTAGCGGACCGGCATCCCCGGAGTGCTGAACCCGAGCATCGCCACGAAGTGCATCAGCCAGATGCCGACGCCGCCGATCGAGATCGCCGCCAGCACCAGCCACCGCATGCGGTGCCGGGGATTCGCGGCGTGGCGGGCCTGGACCGCGCACGCCAGCCCGAGGGCGCAGCCCACCACCGACGTCAGGTACGCGAGCACCAGCAGCCAGTGCCCGAGCGCGAAATGCTCCATCGCAAGGTCCTCTCTAGAGGTCGCGCAGCCCGTGCAGCACGCGTTCCATCAGGTCGTGGCGCTCGTCCCAGGTGGACGTGTCCGACAGCGTGTCGCGGACGATCACCAGGTTGTCCTGCATCAGGTCCGACACGAGCACGCGGACCACGCCGAGCGGCAGCGACAGCAGCGCGGCGATCTCCATCAGCGACCGCGGCCGGGCGCAGATCTCGGTGACCTCGGCCAGCGCGCTCGACGTCAGGTACGCCGCTTCGGCCCGGCCCGCCGCCGTGGTCTCGACCAGCGCTTCGACAGCGATCTCGACCGTCGGCGCCGTCCGGCCTTCCGTCCAGGCGTACGGGCGGGCCAGCGACGCGCCGCGCCGCGGCTCCTCCCCGTACGGCCCGGGCGGCGGCTCGTCGATCACCGGCGGTCCTGGGCCACCGGTATCTCGCGCGCGGGCACGTCGACTTTCTGCCCCACTCGCTCGACCAGCATCGTCATCTCGTAGCCGACCAGCCCGATGTCGCAGCCGGTCGAGGCGAGCACGACGAGGTTGGACCCGTCGCCCACGCTCATCAGCAGCAGGAACCCCTGCTCCATCTCGATCACCGACTGCACCACCCGGCCGGCGGTGAACAGTTCGGCGGTGCCGAGCGACAGGCTGGACAGCCCGGCCGCGATCGCCGCCAGCTGGTCGGCGCGCTCGCGGGGCAGGGCTTCGTCGGCGGCCACAAGCAGGCCGTCGGCGGAGACCAGCACGGCGTGCGCGACCCCGGAGACGTCCTGGACGAACCCGTTGACCAGCCAGTTCAGCGTCGCCGTCCGTTCGGGCGGCGCGGCGGGACCCGGGAAGCCCAGAGTTCCGCTGAGGGACCGGGCGGCCGGGTCGGCGCCGGAGCGCCGGGGCTGCACGTCGGGAAGTTCCGTCATCGCGGATCCACTTCGTCCTTTCCGGATTCTTCGGCGCGGGCCGCGGACTCCTGCCGGGCCGCGCGCATCCCCTGGTAGTGCCGGGAGAGACTGCTGCGAACGGCGGCGGCGTCGCGGAACGACCCGCCGCTCTGCTCACGCACGCGCGGGGCGACCGCGCCGGGGGCGAGCTGGGCGCCGGGCCGCCGCGTCGGCAGGCCGGCATCGGTGAGCCGCTGCGCGACCGCGGGCTTGAGAGCGCTTTCGGCGGCTTGGCGCGTGCGGTCGGCCCGGGTCTCCCACTCCCCCACCGGCGCGGCGGCCGGTTCGGGGCGGGCCACGGGCTTTCCGGCCGAGGCGGGCCAGTCCGGCCCCGGTGCCGCGCCATCGGCCGCTTCGGCCCGCTGCGCGGCGGGTTCGGCCCGGTGCGCCGCCGTGGTTCCGTTCCGGCCCGCCGGGTCGAGGTGATCCGCCGTCCCGCTCCAGCCCGTCGAGTCGACCCGGTCCGCCGCAACTTCCGAACGCCCGGCCGGATCACCCGACGAAGTCCCGTTCCACCCGGTCGAGTCCAGGTGATCCGCCGCAACTTCCGAACGCCCGGCCGGGTCGCCCGACGAAGTCCCGTTGCGCCCCGAGTCGCCCTGATCCGCCGCAGCTTCCGAACGACCGGCCGGACCTCCCGAGGAAATCCTGTTCCGCCCCGCCGGGTCGAGGCGATCCGCCGCGAACTCCGAACGACCGGCCGCATCACCCGGCGAAGTCCCGTTCCAGCCCGCCGAGTCGACCTGATCCGCCGCACCTTCCGAACGACCAGCCGGATCACCCGACGAAGTCCCGTTCCTGCCCGCCGAGTCGACTCGATCCGCCGCACCCTCAGGATGACCGGCCGCATCCGCCGAGGAGGCCAGGTGTGCCGCGGAAGTCCCGTTCCGGCTCGGCGACTCCGGAGCCGCCTCATCGCGCCCGGCCTGAGCAGTCCGGTCCCCGCCGAACCCGGGCCAGCTCCCCCGCACTCCCGGACCAGCCCCGTTGCGACCACCCGCGTCCGATCCCGGCCAGGTCCCCCGGCCGGCCGGGGGCGGCCACTCCACCGGCGAGCCTTCCGCCGGGTCGGCCTGGAGCGCCGCCGGATCCGCCGGCGCCCCAGGCGTTGGTGATGTGGTGGTGGGGGGGGGGGTTGTGTGTGTGTGGGTGTTGTTCTAGGGGGT